>JBFMFL010000544.1:0-2660 GCA_040752145.1 Gemmatimonadota bacterium | reverse complement strand
GAGATCCCGGTGGGGGCGCCGTCGCGGTTGCAGGCTGTTCCCTGTCCCCTGTAACCTGTTCCCTGGCCGTTCCTCACTCCCTGACCCGGTAGTTCACGATCGCCTGCTGCCCGTCGCCGGTCCGGACCACGATCGAGACCGCCTGCCCCGGCTTCAGCCGCGAGGCCGCGGCGCGGATGTCCTGCACCGTGCGCACCTCCTGGCCGTTGAGCCGCTCGATGCGCATCCCGCTGGCCAGCGCGCTGGCGGCGGGGCCGCCGCGGTCCACCTGCGTCACCACCAGGCCGTCCTGGAAGGGCAACCGGTACTGGCGGGCCACCTCCGGGGTCACCTGCATCACGCTGAAGCCCAGGCGGCCCGTGGGCTCGCGCGACGCCTCCGCGGGCGTCGCATCCTGCACCTGCTCCAGCTCCAGCTCGCCCAGCTTCACCGTGGCGCGCTGGCGGCTGCCGTAGCGCACCAGGTCCAGCGTCACGCGCTCGCCGGGGCGCTTCGCCAGCAGGGCGGCCTTGAGGTCGCCGTCGTCGCCCACCGGCTGGCCGTCCACCGCCACGATCACGTCGCCCATGCGCACGCCCGCGTCCTTTGCCGGGCCCTTGGGCTCGGTGAACACCACCGCGCCGTTGGCGCTCGGCAGGCGGAACACCTCGGCGTCCGCGGGGGTGACGGCGCGGATCGCCACGCCCAGCATGGGGCGGTGCACCTGGCCGTCGCGCATCAGGTCCTCGGCCACGCGCTTCGCCAGGTCGATGGGCACCGCGAAGCCGTAGCCCGCGTAGAAGCCCGTGGGCGAGGCGATGGCGGTGTTGACCCCCACCACGCGCCCGTTCAGGTCCACCAGCGGCCCGCCCGAGTTGCCGGGGTTGATGGCCGCGTCCGTCTGGATGAAGTGCTCAAGCGGCGCCGTCGCGCTGCGGTCGCGCTGCATGATCCCCAGGGAGCGGCCCTTGGCGCTCACGATCCCGGCCGTGGTGGTCTGCCCCAGCGACATGGGGTAGCCCAGCGCCAGCACCCAGTCGCCCGTCTGGAGCGACTCCGCGTCGCCCAGCCGCGCCACGGGGAGGCCCCGGGCGTCCACCTTGAGCACGGCGATGTCGGTGTTGGGGTCGCGCCCCACCACGCGGGCGCTCAGCTCCCGCTTGTCGGCCAGCACCACCGTCACGCGCGAGGCGTCGGCGATCACGTGGTTGTTGGTGAGGACGTAGCCGTCCTCGCTGATGACGAAGCCCGAGCCGCTCCCCTCCTGCGGCGGCATCACCATCTCCCGCCCGCCCCCGAAGAACTGCTCCATGGGGGTGCCCCGGAACTGCTCCGGGACCTGCGACGACACCGTCCGTGCGGCGGTCTCGACCTTGACGTACACCACCGCGGGGAGCGCGCCCCGGCTGGCGTTGCGGAACGCCGCGGACAGCGACTCCGGCCCGGGGATCCGCGCCGCCACCGACGGCTGCTGCGCGGCCTGCGCCCCGAGGTCCGGGAGGGGGTCCTTGACCACTTCCATCGCCGTCGCCGCGACCCCCATCCCGACGACCAGCGCGCCCGGCACCGCGAGCTTGCGGATCCTGTTCATCTTGTGCAACCTCCCGTGAGCGTTTCAGGAACGACATCCTGGTTCCGCGGCTTCCTACACGAGCCCCGGGAGGCCCGTTCCGGAGTTCGGTTAAGGACCAGTTAGGGCTCCATTAAACCCCGTTAATCCAGCGGCCATGCGGATCCTTGTGGTGGAGGACAGCGTAGGAATCCTCGGTTTCCTGCGGAAGGGACTGCGCGAGGAAGGGTACACCGTGGAGACCGCGGAGGACGGCGACACCGCCTTCCGCAAGGCCTCCGCGGAGGGGTTCGACGCCGCGGTGGTGGACGTGATGCTCCCCGGGCGCAGCGGCACCCAGCTGGTGCACGACCTGCGCGAGGCGGGGATCACCTTCCCGGTGCTCCTGCTCACCGCGCGCGACCGGGTGGAGGACAAGGTGGAGGGGCTGGACGCCGGAGCGGACGACTACCTCACCAAGCCCTTCGACTTCCCCGAGCTGGCCGCCCGGCTCCGCGCCCTGCTGCGCCGCACGGGCGGGGGCGCGCCCGCCGTGCTCCGCGCCGGCGACCTGGAGCTGGACCCCGCCTCGCACGAGGTCCGCCTCGCCGGGGAGAAGGTGGAGCTCACGCCCAAGGAGTTCGCGCTGCTGGAGTACCTGGTGCGCAACGCCGACCGCCCGCTGTCCCGCGCCGTGCTGATGGAGCACGTGTGGGGGATCCGCTTCGACCCCGGGACCAACGTGGTGGACGTGTTCATCAACTCGCTGCGCAACAAGCTGGACCCCGAGCGCAAGCTGATCCAGACCGTCCGCGGCGTCGGCTACATCGTGCGCACGCCCGGCCAGGAGGATTCTTGACTGAGAAGGGATCGGGTCCGGGCGTGCCCCCGGCTGCGCCGGGGTCGGGCTGCGGCTCCGTAACGCACGAAACGACCGTGCGTAACGGAGGCGAGCCCCGCAAACTGCCGCGGCGATACTCGCGCCGCTTCAAACGCGCTCGCATCCCTCACGCGGGCTTCTCGCTGGCGTCCGCGAGGGGCCCCCACCCGGCTCGCTTAGGCTCGCCACCCTCCCCCGTTCCGGGGGAGGGCTGTCCGGGCCCCGGCTTTGTCGTGCTCCCCCTCTCCCCTT
>JBFMFL010000543.1:0-2686 GCA_040752145.1 Gemmatimonadota bacterium | reverse complement strand
CGTGCCCCCGCTGGCGCGGGGTCGGGCTGCGGCTCCGTAACGCACGATACGACCGTGCGTAACGGAGGCGAACCCCAACGGTACTGCTGTTGGGTTTCGCCGCTTCGCGCTCGCATCCCTCACGCGGGGCTTCCCGCTGCGCCCTCCGTTTCTACTACCACGGCTCGTCTGCTCCGGCCATGCTCTACGACCTCTTCCGCCCGCTGCTCTTCACCCTCCCGGCCGAGACGGCGCACGCCGTCGCGACGGGCGCCATGGACGCGGCGCTGGGCACGCGCGCGGCGCGCGACGCGGCGCGGGCGGTGCTGGGGGTGGAGGACCCGGCGCTGGCCGTCACCCGCTGGGGGATCCGCTTCCCCAACCCGGTGGGGTTGGCGGCGGGGTTCGACAAGTCGGGGGCGTACTTCAACGCGCTGGGGGCGCTGGGGTTCGGGTTCGTGGAGATCGGCACGGTGACGGCGCTGGCGCAGCCGGGGAACCCGCGGCCGCGCCTGTTCCGGCTGCCCGAGGACGGGGCGCTGCTCAACCGGCTGGGGTTCAACAACCCGGGGGCGGAGGCGGTGGCGCGGCGGCTGGCGCGCACGGCGGTGGAGCCGGTGCTGGGCATCAACCTGGGGAAGAGCAAGGCCACGCCGCTGGAGGAGGCCACCGGCGACTACCTGCGCAGCCTGGAGCTGCTGGAGCGGTACGCGCGCTACCTGGTGGTCAACGTCAGCTCGCCCAACACGCCGGGGCTGCGGAAGCTCCAGGACGCCGGGCCGCTGCGGGAGCTGCTGCGCGCGCTCCGCGCCCGCGCGGGCGAGCTGGCGGCGGCGCGCGGCGAGGCGGCGCGGCCGATTTTGCTCAAGATCGCGCCGGACCTCACCGACGCGCAGGTGGTGGAGGTGGTGGGGATCGCGCGGGAGGAGGGGATCGCGGGGATGATCGCCACCAACACCACCGTCTCGCGCGAGGGGCTGCGCACGCCGCGCGCGGAGGTGGAGGCGCTGGGGGACGGGGGGATCAGCGGGCGGCCGGTGCGCCAGCGGGCGCTGGAAGTCGTCGGGCTGATCTGGCGCGAGACGCGGGGAGAGCTGCCGACCGTCGGCGTGGGCGGGATCTTCGACGCGCGGGACGCCTGGGAGCGCATCCGCGCGGGCGCCAGCCTGGTGCAGCTCTACACCGGCTTCGTGTACGGCGGCCCCACCGTGGTGCGCGACGTCAACCGGGGGCTGCTGCGCCTGCTCCGGCGGGAGGGCTTCCGCTCGCTGGAGGAGGCGGTGGGGAGCGCCCACGCGGGGAGCGGGGGGCCGGCGTGATCCGCGCGGCGCGGTTCCTGGGCGGGTACCTCCGGCACGAGGCGGCCCGCGTCCACGAGGAGGAGGTCGCCGTCCCCGTGCCCGGCGGCGGCGAGGTGGAGGGCACGCTGTACCTCCCCCGCGGCGTGCGCCGCGCGCCGGCGTGGACGGTGCTGCACGGCGTCACCGTGCCGGGGCGGAAGCACGAGTCGCTGCTGCGCTTCTCGCGCGCCATGGCCGCCTCCGGCGCGGCGGTGCTGGTGCCGGACGTTCCCGCCTGGCGCGAGTTGCGGGTGAGGTCCGAGACGGCGCGCGAGGCGCTGCTGGGCGCGGCGGCGTACCTGCGCGAGCGTCCCGAGGCGCGCCCGGGCGGCATCGGGGTGGTGGGGTTCTCGTTCGGCGCCACGCACGCGCTGATCGCCTCCACCCACCCCTCGCTCCGCGACCGGGTGAGGACGGTGGTGGGGTTCGGCGGCTACTGCGACCTGCGCCGGGCGGTCCGCTGCATGTTCACCGGCGGGCACGAGTGGGGCGGCCGCGCGCTGGCGCTGGACCCGGACCCGTACGGCCGCTGGATCCTGGCGGGCTGCTACCTGACCTCCGTGCCGGGGATGGAGGGGATGGGCCGCGTCGCCGACGAGGCGCGCGAGCTGGCGGCGGAGGCGGGGCGCCGCCGCACCTTCGCCGGCGAGGCCGACTACGACCCGCTCAAGGCGGCGGCGCGCGCCCGCCTCACCCCGGAGGAGCGCGAGGTGTGGGAGCTGCTGGCGCCGCCCTTCGGCGCGCCCCTCGCCGACCCCGCGCGCGCCCTCGCCCTGGCGGACGGGCTCGCCGCCGCCGCGCTCGCCGCCGACCCTGGCCTGGACCCCCGCCCCGCCCTCCCCGAGCTGCGCGCCCGCGTGGTCCTTGCCCACGGCGAGGCCGACCGGCTGATCCCCTTCACCGAGTCGCTGCGGATGTACGCCGCGCTCCCCGAGCGCCTGGACCGCTCGGTGACGATCACCCGCCTGTTCGCGCACTCCACGGGCAACGCCGCCGTGCGCGCCGTGGAGTACGGCGTGGAGGGCGTGCGGTTCTTCCGGCTGCTGCGCCGCGCGCTCCGCTAGCCCGCGCCCCGACCCCGCGGCCCGAGGCACGCCACGGGCCCGCGTGAGGGATGCGCGCCCGGCAGGGCCGAGACCCGCGGCAGTTTGCGGGGCTCGGCTGCGTTGGGAACAGTTGTATCGTTCCCTACGCAGCGCGCAGCCCGACCCGAGCGACAGCGAGGGGCACGCCCAAGCCAGCAGTTCTCTTACCCGTCCGCCCGCAGCGCCTCCGTGGGCTGGATGCGCAGCCCCCGCCGCGCCGGGCCGAGCGCGGCGAGCAGCCCCACGACCGCCATGGCGGCCGCGAGCGCCGGGAGGAGGACG
>JBFMFL010000542.1:0-2687 GCA_040752145.1 Gemmatimonadota bacterium | reverse complement strand
CGGCTCAAAAGTCGAGCCGCCGGGGCACGCCGCGCCGCGCCTCCACTACGGCGCGGAAATCCCTACACGGGCCCGGGGGCGATCACGGCCAGGAAGCGCAGCGGCCCGTCCGGCGCGTCGATGGCGTGCGTCTCGCCCGGCGCGAACACCGCCGCCTCCCCGGCTGCAAGGCGCCGCTCCCCGTCCTCCCCGCGGAAGATCCCCTCCCCCTCCAGCACCTGCACCAGCACCGTGGACGCGCTGCGGTGCTCCGCCACCCGCTGCCCGGCGAGGAGCTGGAAGCACACCACCCGGGCGTTCGGCTCATCGTGCAGCAGCCGCGTGACGGGCCGGTCCTCGCGCGGCGCCACGGGCTCCGTCGCCAGCGCCTTCATGGCGCCGCCTCCACCACGGCGTCGAGGGCGCGGCGCAGCGCCTCCGGGTCGGCGCCGTCGCGCTCCGCGGCCGCGTCCGGGGGGACGGCGCCGCCGCAGCAGGCGTCGATCCCGAAGCGGTTGAAGACCTCCACCGTGTCCGGCCAGCGCCGGATGATCTCGTTCACGGTCAGCGTTCCCGGCGTGTCCGTCTCCATGCGTTCCTCCTCCGGGCTACGGCTGCACCACCGGGAGCGGCGGGGACCCCGGCGCGCGGCGCGGCGCGGGTGCCGGCGACGCTCCCAGCGTGCGCCAGATGTTGTAGATGAACAGCCCCACCCCCACCGCGCTCACGGCGCCGCCGGCCCGCACCAGCGCGTCGCCCGCGGCGAACGCCCACACCCGCACGATCCACCCGGACACCAGCAGCGCCAGCCCCAGGTTGGCGGCCACCAGGTGTACCGGGCCCAGCCGCCGGTCGTGCAGCGGGCTGCCGGTGAAGCGGGGGATGACGTGGTACGCCACCCCGAAGATCATCATGCTCACGAACCCCAGCAGGTTGGCGTGTGCGTGCGCCGGCCGGAAGGCGAGCGCCCGCCCGGGGAAAAAGGCCATGGAGATGCCCAGCAGCACCCCCACCCCCAGCCACGCCAGGCTGGCCCGGATGAACCCGCGTACGAAGCTCTCCATCGGACCTCCTCAGGTTTATCCCTGCTGAACCAGCGACTCCAGCGCCGCCACGCTGCGGATCCTGACGCGCGGCGCCCGGCCGCACGGTCGCGCCGGCCCGGTGCGCCCGGAGCAGGAGGGGCATCAGAAGCGCTCCCCCTTGGCCTCGCGCAGGTGGCTCCCCACCGGGCGGATGCGCGTCCACATGGTCCAGAAGTAGAGCCCCAGCCCCGCCGCCTGCCCCACCCCGCCGGCCACCACCACCCAGGCCAGCCAGGGCCGGTCCGCCCACGCCCTGGCGATCTCGCCCAGGAAGCGGCCCCCGGTGGACAGGAGGAGGACCCAGTACGCGGCCTCCGCCCCGGCCGGGGTGTAGCGCGTGTCCTCCCTGGCCGCCCGCGGGAAGAGCCAGAGCGCCACCCCCAGGATCAGGAACATGACGAAGCCCACGAGCACGGCGTGCGCGTGGGCCGAGACCAGGTACGGGTGGGGCCACTCGCCCCACAGCTCGCGCCGGACCAGCAGGTACACCCCCAGCGCCACGCCCGCGGCGAGGAAGGCGATCCCGGTCTTGATGAAGCGGCGGACGAGCGTGTACAAGCGGCGCTCCTGGCGAGCGGTGGAGAGGGCGGGTCCGGCGGCCGGGAATCCGGCCCGCACGGAAGCTGGCCGCGCGGGCTCCCCCGCGCCGTGACGAATGTCACATCCGCGGGGCGGCGCCGGCAGAAGCCGGATGCCGACACCGCCGTGGGGAGGAGCCCGACACGCCGGGTTGTGGGCGGGGGCGGCGGGGTCGTCGTCCTGAGGCACACGGTGCGCGGCTGACGGGGCGCTACGCCGGCTCCCGCCCCCGCGGCACTCGGGCCGCCTCCGCGCGCTCCTTGATCCCCAGGAGCATCCTGCGCTCCATGACGAAGTGCGCCGGCTCGAAGAGCACCAGCCCCAGCGGCGAGAGCGCCAGCGCCGCCGGGCCGTCCTCCCCGGCGCCGCGGGTGCGGATGATCAGCCGGATGGCGCCGGGGCCGGCCGGCTCCAGCACGAACGCGCCCCACTTCTCCAGCAGCGCCGCCGGAAGGGCGCCGCGCCGAGCAGCCCCAGCCCCGCGGCCACCAGCCCGGCCGTCGCTGCGGCCCACGCCGCGGTGGCCGCCCAGAGCAGCACGCCCGCCCCGGTGGAGTCCCAGCGCGTCGCGTCGGTCACCCGCATCCCGGGGAGCGCGTGGGCCAGCCCGTGCAGCAGCAGCGCGAGTCCGATCAGCCTGCGGTTCATGGCTCCCTCCGGCGGAGAGTGGGACGGTTCGCTCGGGCACGCGCCCGGGTGCAATCTGCCGGGGCCGCCGCCCGGCGGGGTCGGCGCCGGCCCGCGACGCGTGTAGGGCCCGGGGAGCGGCCGCGCGTCCCGGAATCTCCCTACAGGTCCCCGCGCGGCCCCGACAGACGCGCGCCGTCCGGAGGGCTATGCTGGACCCGAGGCGCGGCCCGTCCGCGCCGGCCGGGCACGAATACTCGCCGTGTGACGGGAGGGAGCAGCCATGCCGACGGCCGAATCGCGTTCCGGAGCAGCGCCAGCGGGCCGGGCCGGGCGCATCGGCCTGCTGCTGGGGCCGGCGGCGTTCGCGCTGCTGCTGGCGCTCCCCGCGCCCGCCGGGCTCGCGCCCGCGGCGTG
>JBFMFL010000541.1:0-2726 GCA_040752145.1 Gemmatimonadota bacterium | reverse complement strand
GAGGCCCTCGGTTACGCTCTGGTCGCCATCGAGACCGGCGAACTCGCTTCGGGAGGAGTTTCTTAGGAGGGATGCGAGCGCGAAGCGGCGAGACCCGCCGGCAGTTTGGCGGGGCTCGCCTCCGTTAGCGAGCGTTGTTTGCTCGCTTACGGAGCCGCAGCCCGACCCCGGCGCAGCCGGGGGCACGCCCGAACCCGCAGTTCCGAAGCGGTTCAGAAGGGGAGTGCGGGAACCGTGAAGTGGAACGTGGACCCCTCGCCGACGGTGCTCTCGGCCCAGATGCGCCCGCCGTGGGCCTCCACGATGCCGCGGGCGATGGCGAGGCCCAGGCCCAGGCCGCCGCGCTCGCCCTTGCGGGCGCGCCAGAAGCGGTCGAACACGTGGGCCAGGTGCTCGGCGGGCATCCCGGGGCCGGTGTCGGCGACGGAGAAGTGGACGGTGCCCTCGCCGGCGGCGGCGCGCAGGGTGACCGTGCCGCCGGACGGCGTGAACTTGAGCGCGTTCCCCACCAGGTTGGAGAACACCTGGAGGAGCCGGCCGCGGTCGGCCTCCACCAGGGGGAGGCCGGGGTCGGACTCGCAGCGCAGGCGCACGCCCTTTTCGTCGGCCTGGGCCTGGAACAGCTCGGCCACGCCGGCGGGGAGCGGGGTGGCGGCGATCCGCTCGCGGTGCAGGGCGGGGGCGCCGGTCTCCATGGCGATGACCTCCACCAGGTCCTGGATCAGCCCGGTCATCTGCTCGGCGGAGCGGCGGATGACGCGCAGCTGCTGGCGGTCGCGGTCGGTCCACTGCTCCGGGGCGGAGAAGTCCTCCAGCACCGTGGAGGCCAGCAGCACGGCGTGCAGCGGGTTGCGCAGGTCGTGCGAGACCACCGCCAGCACCTCGTCGCGGGCGTGGGCGGCCTGGCGCGCCTCGTCGTACAGGCGGGCGTTGTCCACGGCCAGCGCGGCGCGGCGCGCCAGCTCGCGGGCGGGCTCCACGTCGTCGGGGCCGTAGGGCGGGGCGCCGCCCGCGGTGCGCGCCAGCGTCAGCGCGCCCAGGGTGCGCCCCCGGGCCTGGAGCGGCACCACCAGCATGGAGGCCAGCCCCAGGTCGCGCAGCATCTCCAGGTGCTCGGGGCCCTGCGCCATGTCGGCGAGGACGGCCTCGTCCACCTCGGGGAGGAGCTGCGCGTCGCCGGTGCGCAGGGTGCGCATGACGGGGTGGTGCCCCTCCGGGTCCACGGGGAAGCGCCGCATCATCCCGCGCACGATCTCCTGGCGGACGGTCCGGGCGTGGGCCACCCCCAGCGCGTTCACCCGGCCTCCCTCCTCCACGTGGGCGATGCAGTAGTCGGCCAGCGACCCGGCGCAGAGCGAGGCGATGCTCTGCGCGGTGGTGCGGTAGTCCAGCGAGGAGGCGAGCAGGTCGCTGACGCGGCCCAGGAAGCGGTCGGCCGCCTCGCGGCGGCGCTGCTCGGTCACGTCGTGGAAGGCGAGCACCCCCGCGACCACCGCGCCCGCGGCGTCGCGCACGGGGGCGGCGCTCGCCATGACGACGCGCTCGGCGCCCCTGGCCGTGCGGATGCGGATCTCCTGGTCGGCCACGCCCTCGCCGCGGCGGATGGCCCGCGCCAGCGGCCAGTCCTCCGGCGCGAAGGGGCGGCCGTCGGGGTGGAAGCCGCGGAAGTCGCGGCTGTACTCCTCCACGGAGCCGGAGAGCGGCACGGGGCCCAGGATCTCCGCGGCCAGGCGGTTGATGGCGACCAGCGTCCCGCTGGGCGCCTCGGCCAGGATGACGCCGGCGGGCATCTGCTCCATCATGGCCTGCAGGCGGGCGCGCTCGGCGTCCACGGCCGCGTGCAGCGCCTCGCGCTCCTCGTCGGCCTGCTTCCGCTCCGTGACGTCCCGGATCACGCCGATCAGGCGCGCGGGGCGGCCGTCCGGGCCGGGGAGGGGGCGGCCGTAGCCGGCGATCCAGCGCGTGCCGCCGTCCGGGTGAACGGCCCGGAACTCGGCCCGGTAGTCCTGCCCGCCCCCGGTGGCCCGCGCGACGGCGGCGGACACCGCCAGGCGGTCCTCGGGGTGGACGCGCTCCAGGAAGGCGCGGTAGCTCCCCCGCCGCTGCTCCTCGGGGAGCCCCAGCAGCCGGTTGTGCTCGGGGCTCCAGTGCACCACGCCGCTGCGCAGGTCCCAGTCCCAGGGCGCCATGCCCGCGGCCTGGAGCGCCACGCGCAGCCGCTCCTCGCTGGAGCGCAGCTCCTCCTGCACCACCTTCTGCTCGGTGACGTCGCGGACGTGCAGGGTGAGGCCGTCCGGGGAGGGGAAGACGCGGAACTCCAGCCACGCGGCCAGCCGGGGGTGGAACTCCTCCAGCTCGGCGGCGTCGTTGCGCTCGGCGGCGCGGCGCAGCTCGGAGAACAGGGCGGGGTGCGAGTCCTCGTCGAACAGCTCGCGCACGTCGCGCCCCAGCACCTCGGCGCGGTCGCAGTGCAGCAGGAACTCGGCGGCGCGGTTGACGTAGGTGAGCCGCCACTCCGCGTCCAGCGCCAGGAAGCCGTCGGCGATGCTCTCCAGCAGCGCCGCCATCCTCTCGCGCGCGGCCTCGGCCTCGGCGCGGGCGGCGCTCTCGGCCTCCAGGCGGAGCGCGGCCTCCTCGGCGCGCCTGCGCTCGGTGACGTCGCGCACCGTCCAGCGCAGGCCCTTCACCGCGCCGTGCCGGTCGCGGACGGCGGCCACGGTGCACGA
>JBFMFL010000540.1:0-2739 GCA_040752145.1 Gemmatimonadota bacterium | reverse complement strand
CCCCCCCCCCCCGCGGGGGGGGGGGGGGGGGGGGGGGGGGGGCGGCCCCCCTCCCGCGGACGCCAGCGCGGGGCCCGCGTGAGGGATGCGAGCGCGAAGCGGCGAGACCGCGCGGCTGTTTGCGCGGGCTCGCCTCCGTTACGCACGGTCGTATCGTGCGTTACGGAGCCGCAGCCCGACCCCGGCGCAGCCGGGGGCACGCCCGAACCCGCAGTTCGAAGCCGTTGATTGACAACCCGGTATGGGATGTGCTGAACGCGCCCTGGTTGCTCCGGACCGAAACACGCTGGAGCCCGCACGAGAGACCACGGACACGCCGGGAGGCATGGATGCGCGAAGAACACCTGCACGGGGCCGAGGCCGCGACGTCGGACGACACCACCATCGTGGGCGCCAAGACCGCGACCGAGCAGCCCCGGGACAACCCCGCCGACCCGGACGCGCCGCGGGGACGCGAGCCCGTGACCGAGGTGCTGACGCTGATCTGCGAGACCTGCGGCAAGAGCTACTTCTTCGAGGACGAGGCCCCGGAGCCCGACATGGCCTGCGAGAAGTGCGGGAGCACGGTGTTCCGCGCCTTCCAGGACAGCGTGGGCGACGAGGCGGCGGACGACTTCCGCGACTCCACGGAGCGCGACCTGGACCCGGACGACCCCGAGGGGGACACGCTCCCGGGCGACCTGATGGACCTCGACAACCTCTAGGACGGTGCAGACTCCACTCTTCGTCGGCTCGGGCGTGGCGCTGGTCATGCCCTTCGCCGCGGACGGCATCCACGAGGGGGTGCTCCGCGAGCTGGTGAGGTTCCACCTGCGCGAGGGGACCGACGCCCTGGTGGTGAACGGCAGCACCGGCGAGGCCACCACCATGTCGCCCGAGGAGCAGCGCCGCGCCCTGGAGGTGGTGGTGGACGAGGCCGGGGGGCGGCTCCCGGTGATCGCGGGCGCGGGCGGGAGCGACACCGCGGCGGTGGCGCGCCTGGGGCGCGCTGCGCGCGAGGCGGGGGCGGACGGGCTGCTCCTGTCGCCGCCGCCGTACAACAAGCCCACGCAGCAGGGGATCGTCGCCCACTTCCGCCGGGTGATGGACGCGGCGGACCTCCCCACGGTGGTCTACAACGTGCCCGGCCGCACGGCGTGCAACATCCTCCCGGCCACCGTGGAGACGCTGGCGGAGGACCCCCGGGTGGTGGGGGTCAAGGAGGCCGGCGGCGACATCGCGCAGGTGGCGGAGCTGGCGCGCCGCCTGGCGGACCGGGTGGCGATCTACAGCGGCAACGACGACCAGGTGGTGCCGCTGATGTCGCTGGGAGGGAAGGGGGTGATCTCGGTGCTGGCCAACGTGGCGCCGGCGGACACCTCGCGCATGGCCAAGGCGTTCCTGGCCGGCGAGGTGGAGGAGGCCCGTCGCATCCAGCTCCGCTACCTGCCGCTGGTCGCGGCGCTCTTCCGCGAGCCCAACCCGGTGCCGGTGAAGATGGCGGTGTCCATGCTGGGCTTCGCCACGGGCGAGGTGCGGCTGCCGCTGCTGGCCGCGTCGCCGGAGACCCGCGAGGCGCTGGAGCGCGAGATGCTGGCGCTGGGGCTGGGCGTCGCCTCGGCCGCGGCGGCGGGGGGAGCGTAGCCGTGGCGGACCGTGTGAAGGTGGTGCTGAGCGGGGCGAGCGGGCGGATGGGGCGGACGATCGCCGGGCTGGCGGGGGAGGGGAGCGGGGTGGAGGTGGTGGCCGGGCTGGACCGCGAGGGCGACGCGGAGCGCGCCTGCGACATCGGCTGCCCGGTGGTGCTCACCCCCGAGGAGGCGGGGGAGCTGGTGGCGGGGGCGGACGTGGTGGTGGACTTCTCGGCGCCGGAGTTCCTGGCCCGGCTGGTGCGCGCGCAGGGCGGGGCGCTGGCGGGGCGGGCGCTGGTGGTGGGGACCACCGGGCTGGGCGACGCCGAGCAGCGGCTGCTGGACGAGCTGTCGCGCTCGGCGGCGGTGCTGGTGGCGGCCAACTTCAGCGTGGGCGTCAACCTGCTCTCCGCGCTGGTGGAGCAGGCGGCGCGCGTGCTGGGCGTCGCGTACGACGTGGAGGTGGTGGAGGCGCACCACCGCCGCAAGGTGGACGCGCCCAGCGGCACGGCGCTGGAGCTGGGGCGGGCGGCGGCGCGGGGGCACGGGGTGGAGCTGGACGCCGTGCGGCGCGACGGGCGCAGCGGGCAGGCGGGGGCGCGGCCGGCGGGGGAGATCGGGTTCCACGCGGTGCGGGGCGGGGACGTGGTGGGGGAGCACCGGGTGATGTTCCTGGGCGACCGGGAGCGGCTGGAGCTGGCGCACCTGGCGCAGGACCGGGCTCTCTTTGCCGAGGGTGCCCTGCGCGCGGCCCGGTGGATGGCGGGGAAGCCGGCCGGGGTCTACACCATGCGCGACGTTCTCGGGCTTTGAGCTGAACTGCTTTTACTGACTGGTTCGGGCGTGCCCCCGCTGGCGCGGGGTCGGGCTGCGGCTCCGTAGCGGACGAAACTACCGTCCGCAACGGAGTCGAGCCCGCGCAAACAGCCGCGCGGGCTCGCCCCTGACGGGCCGACATCCCTCACGCGGGCTTCGCGCTGGCGTCCGCGGCCCCCTCACCCCCCGGCCCCCTCTCCCCCGCAAGCGGGGGAAAGGGGGAGCACGACAGCGTGTCGGTCGAGCACCATGCCGAGGGTCAGGAAGCCCTCCCCCAGAATTGGGGGAGGGTGGCGAGCCTCAAGCGAGCCGG
>JBFMFL010000054.1:0-30249 GCA_040752145.1 Gemmatimonadota bacterium | reverse complement strand
GCGCCTCGCTTTCGTCGTGCTCCCCCTCTCCCCTTGTGGGAGAGGGGGCCGGGGGGTGAGGGGTAGACCCTCGCGCCGAAGCCTGCCCCGGCACGGTGCCGTTCTCCCCTCCCCCTTGCGGGGAGGGGCCGGGGGAGGGGGTCGCCGTTGCAGCTGTTCCCTATTCCCTGTTCCCTGCTTTTCCCAGCAGGTACGCCGCCTGGAGCGCGACCAGGCGCCGCAGCGGGTGCCAGCCCTCGCGCACGGCGCGGGCCACGTCGTCCTCCGTGGCGCCGGGGGCGAACACCGAGGCGAGGGGCGAGGACAGCAGCGGGTGCGCGCGGCGGAGCTCTTCGGCGGCGCGCGAGCTGGCGACGTGGCTCCACTTGGGCCAGGGGCCCTGGCGGGCGCGCAGCTCGCCGGTGGCCAGGGCGCGCACGGCGCGCGCCGCGGCCAGGCCGGGGAGGAGCGCCAGGTTGGCCGCGCGCCCGAAGTACGGGTACCGCCAGCGCGAGTGCGGCACGTGCCAGGTGCGCGCGAAGAACGGGCGCATGGCGCGGGTAAAGAGCGCGCGGTCCGTCTTCCACCTCACGGGCACGGCGGCGGCCACCTTCACCACCGCGTTGCAGTGGTACGCCTCGTGGGCGGCGAAGAGGCGGCGGTTGCCGTGCACGTTGGCGGCGTGCTTGCGCATGGGGAAGGGCCACACCCGCTCCCACTCCGCCGCCGACTCCGGGCGCAGCTCCGCCAGCCGGTGCCGGAAGGCGGCGCGCCGCTCCGCCACGGCCGCCGCCAGCTCCTCGCGCACCGGCGCCGTGGGCGGCAGCTCGGCGCGGATGCGGTCCGCGCCGGCCGCGGAGCCGCTGGTGCTCTCGCCGAGCTTGTCCGCCTTGAGGAGCGAGTCGGAGGAGAGGCCGCCCAGCACCACGGGAAGGTCGCGGATCCCCAGCGACTCGTGGAAGCCCCAGCCGTGTACGTCCATGAACAGCTGCCCGCTCCCCACCAGCGCCGCCACCTCGGCGAAGCCGCGCGCGTAGTGGTCCGGGTGCCGCCACCCCGGCACCAGCTCCGCCCCGTGCGCCCGCGCCACCGCCCGCGCCACCCGCACCTCGCGGTTCTCGCGGTCGCCGAAGACGAAGGCCCGCACCCCCACCCCCGCCGGCACCGCCCCCAGCACCGCCCGCGAGTCCTCCCCGCCGCTCAGCAGCAGCCCCACCGTGCCCTCGCCCTCGCACGCGGCGCGCACGCCCTCCGCGAAGCCCTCGCGCAGCGCCTCCGCCGCCTCGGCGAGCGAGCCGTACGGGTTGTTCTCCGTCGGCTGCCAGTACGTGCGCCCCGGCCCGCTCCACCCCCGCCCCGCCGCGAAGCCTCGCTCCGTCCCCGGCCACAGCTGCTCCACCCCACGGAAGACGGTGTGCGGAAAGGTGACCGTCAGGTTCACCACCAGGTCCGCCGCCGAGACCGGGTCCACGTCGCGGTTCCTCCCCGCCGCCCACGCCAGGGCGTCCAGGTGCGTCCCCAGCACCAGCCCGCCCTCCCCCGCTTCCGCCGCGAACACGGGCACGAACGCGAACAGGTCCGTCACCACCCGCCCGCTCCCGGAAAAAGTGTTGATCGCGAGCGCCGCGAACTGCCCGTCCAGCCGCTCGTCCCACGCGACACCCTCCTCCGCGCCGAGGAGAGGGTGCGCGCCCCCCCGGCGGTCACCGACGGACGCCCGCCCCGCCGCCGTCCCCGGAACCCGCACCACCGGGTCCCCCACGAGCACGCTGATCCACCGCCCGTCCTCCACCAGCACCGCGCGGTCGTGGTGCGCCAGCGCCACCGCCAGCGACCCCCACTCGCCGTGCCGCTCCTCCACCCGCACGGTCACCGGCGCCAGGTAGCGCTCCAGGTGCCCGCGCAGCACGCCCGGCTCCACCCGCCGCGTGCTGAAGAGGAAGTCGCTCATCGGACGGCCCTCACCCGGCTCGCTTGAGGCTCGCCACCCTCTCCCAATCCTGGGAGAGGGGGCAACTGCGGGCGCCGGTGCCGTCCTCCCCCCTTCCCCCGCTTGCGGGGGAGAGGGGGCCGGGGGGTGAGGGGACCCAATCCCGCGGACGCCAGCGCGGAGCCCGCGTGAGGGATGCCGGCCCGAAGGGGCGAGACCCCAACAGCAGTATCGTTGGGGGCTCGACTCCGTTGCGCACGGTCGTATCGTGCGCTACGGAGCCGCAGCCCGACCCCGGCGCAGCCGGGGGCACGCCCGAACGCGTCGTTGCAGTTCAAGGCCGTTCCTCCGACGGACGCAGAACGCCGTAGCGATCCACCGCACGCTGCACCCGCTCCAGCACGTCGTCCACGGTGATCTGCTCCATGCGCCCCCGCTTGGGAGCGAACCCGGACGGATCCGGCTCCTCCCCCGGCTCCGTGTAGCGGTCCACCCACAGGTCCTGCCAGCGCCGGTACGGCCCCGCGCGCCAGGGATTGGTGTGCCCGTACAGCCCGATCACCGGCACGTCCAGCGCCCGCGCGATGTGCAGCGGCCCGGTGTCCGGCGCCAGCACCAGCGCGCTCCGCTCCAGCATCCACGCCATGCGCCGGATCGGGTCGCCCATGGCGGACAGCGGCCGCGCGCCCGCGAGCTCCTCGATCTCCCGCGCGATGCGCGTCTCCCGCTCGCCGCGCCCGCCCATGAGCACCACGCGGAAGCCGAAGTCGGCCTCCAGCGCGTCGGCCACCCGCGCCCAGCGGTCCGGGAGCCAGTCCTTGCGGTGGATGGCGGAGGCGGGCACCACCGCCGCGACCGGCCGGTCGAGCGCGGCGAAGAACTCCGCCTGCTCCCGCCGCTCGTCCTCCGTGAAGGCGATGCGCCACTCGGGCTCGGCGGGCACCGGGACGCCCAGGTGCGCGGCGAACTCCAGGAACATGTCCACCGTGTGCCCGCGCGGCCGGGGATCCAGGTGGTGGTTGGCGGCCAGCCACACCCCCTCGAAGGTGCGCGCCCGGTCGAACCCCACCCGGTGCCGCGCCCGGGAGAGCAGCGTGGGCCACACGCTCTTGGTGTAGACGTTGAGGTTGAGCGTGACGTCGAACCTGCGCCGCCTCAGCTCCCGCGCCAGCTCCCACACCCCCCGCGCCCCCTGCCGCCGGCGATAGACCACCACGTCGTCCACCGAGGGGTGCGGCCGGAGCATCACCGACGCCATGGGCTCCACCACCCAGGTGACGTGCAGCGACGGGTCGTGGTCCTTGAGGGCGTTCACCAGGGGGAGGCCGTTGACCACGTCCCCCAGCCCGGTGAGCAGCACCACGCAGACGCGCCGGCCCGGATAGCGGAGCGCCGTCACCGGGCCCCCGCGTGGTCGAAGGGCAGCCCCAGGAGCGCGGCCTCCACGCCGTCCATCATCCTCTCCACCGTGAACCAGTTCTCCAGCCGCCAGGCGGCCTCGTCCACCCGCGCCCGCACGGCCGCGGGGTCCGCGCGCAGCAGGCCGGCGACCTCCCGGAGCGCCGCGGCAAGGGCGCGCTCGTCGTCGCGCGGCACGATCCACCCCGCCGCGGGGCGCCCCTCGCGCGGGGCGAGCACGTCCCACGCGCCGCCCACGTCGGTGGAGACCACCGGCCGGCGCGCGGTGACGGCCTCCAGCATCGCCACGGACATCCCCTCGCTGCGGCTGCTGAGCACGAACAGGTCGCCGGCCGCCAGCACCGCGGCCACGTCGGAGCGCTGCCCCAGCAGGTGGACCCGGTCCGCCACCCCCAGCGACTCCGCCCGGGCCCGCAGCGCGTCGCGCGCCGGCCCCTCGCCCGCCACCACCACGTGCAGCCCGGGGTCGGCGAGGAGGCCCAGCGCACCCACCAGCAGGTCGAAGCCCTTGCGGCGCTCCAGCCCGCCCACGCCCACGGCGACCAGCGCGTCCGCGGGGATCCCCAGCTCGCGCCGGAGGTCGGCCGGCGGCGCGGGGGCGAGGCGCACGCCGTTGGGGACGTAGTACACGGCCTCCGGCGCCAGCCCCGGCACCGCGGCCAGGTAGTGGTCGCGCACGGCGCGCGAGTTGGCGATCACGGCGTCGGTGTAGCGGGCGAGCGCCCGCCGGTACTTCCACCCGCCGATCCCCTGCGGCATGGCGTGCACTTCGCCGATGCGCAGCACCACGCGGGGCACCCCCGCCGCGCGCGCGGCCCACCCCGCCCCGAAGGCGCGGACCCACGAGGTCATCAGCGCCGCGTCCGGCCGCTCGCGCCGCAGCCAGGCGACGAACCGCGCCGCGCTCCAGGGGTCCGCGTCGCCGCGCGGCCGCGCGCCGGTGGTGGGGATCCCCAGCGCCGCGAAGGCGTCCCGCACGGGTCCCCGCTCGCGGCACGAGACGACGAGCCGGTGCCCGCGCGCCAGCAGCCGCTCCGCCAGCAGCAGGCTCTGCCGCTCGCTGCCGCGCACGGTGGGGCCGTCCACGTGCATCGCCACCCGGAGGGCGCGGCTCACGGGCGCTCCACCAGCAGCCGCTCCCAGCGGTCCAGGAACCCCTCGTACGAGAAGCGCTCCTCCACCCGCTCGCGCGCCGCCGCGGACATCTCCGCCAGCCGCGCCGGGTCGTCCAGCATCCCGCGGAGGGCATCCGCGATCTCCGCCGGGCCGGGGCCCACCAGCAGCCCGGGGCGCCGCCCGTCCGCCAGCGGCTCCAGCGCCTCCTCGGCGCCGCTCACCCGCGTGCTCGCCACGGGGACGCCCGCGGCCATGGCCTCCAGCATGGCGTTCGCCATCCCCTCGCGGTCCGAGCAGACCACGTGCACGTCCAGCGCGTCCAGCACGTCGCCCACGTCGCGGCGGAAGCCCAGGAAGTGCGTCCGCTCCGCGATCCCCAGCTCCGCCGCCAGCGCCTCCAGCGCGGCGTGCTCCGGCCCCTCGCCGGCGAGCACGCAGTGGACGTCGGGCGGGAGCAGCGCCACCGCGCCCAGCAGCCGCTCGAAGCGCTTCTGCTTCGCCAGGCGCGCCACGGCGCCCACCGTGCGCGCGCCCTGCGGGAGCCCGAGGGCGCGGCGCACGGCGCCCGGCTCGGCGGCGCGCGGCGGCACGCGGACGCCGTCGTACAGGGTGCGGACGCGGGTGGGGTCCAGCTCCGGGTCGGCGGCCAGGAAGGCGGGGCGCATCACGGCGGCGTTGAGCGCGATCACGTCCACGAAGCGGCGCAGCGCCAGGCGGTAGCGGGCGCCGCGCGGCACGTCGGTGGAGAGCACGATGCGCTGCACCACCCGCGGCACCCCCGCCAGGCGCGCCCCCATCCCCGCCAGGAACACCTTGCGGAAGGTGGTGAGCACCAGCGCGTCCGGCCGCTCGCGGCGCAGCGCCGCGGCGAAGCGCAGGGCGTCCGGGAGCATGGCGTCGCCGCCCACCCGGGCCACGCCGGTGGGGATGCCGTAGCGCGCCACGCGCTCCGCCATCTCCGCGTCGCGGCAGAGCATCTTGACGCGGTGGCCGCGCGCCTGGAGCCCGGCCAGGAGCAGCGCCGTGCCGATCTCCCCGCCGCCCAGGATGGACGAGCCGTTGTGGGCCAGGACGTACATCAGGCGGCGCCGCCCCCCTCGTCCCGCAGCCAGCGCACGAAGCGGCGGATCCCCTCCTCGACGGGGACCCGCGGGTCGTAGCCCAGCAGGCTGCGCGCCTTGTCCACGTTGGCGAAGGTGCGCGCCACGTCGCCCGGCTGCGCGGGGAGGCGCCGGATCCTCGGCTCCACGCCCAGGGCCGCGGACAGCAGCTCCAGCAGCTCGGCCAGGGAGACGGTGCGGCTCTCGCCCAGGTTCATCACCTCGAAGGCGCCGGGGTGCGCCAGGGCCCAGCGGATCCCCCCCTCCACCCCCTGGACGATGTCGTCCACGTAGGTGTAGTCGCGCTCCGTGGTGCCGTCGCCGTACACCGGCACCTCGCCGCCGTCCAGCATCAGCCGGGCGAACTTGTGGATCGCCAGGTCCGGCCGCTGGCGCGGGCCGTACACGGTGAAGAAGCGCAGGCACAGCACGGCCATGCCGTACAGGTGCGCGTAGGTGTGGCCCAGCAGCTCCGCGCCGCGCTTGCTGGCCGCGTACGGGGAGATCGGCCGGCCCACCGGGTCGCTCTCCGAGAAGGGGACGTGCGCCGCGTCGCCGTACACGCTGGAGCTGGAGCCCAGCACGAAGGCGCCCGTGCCGCGCCGCCGCGCCAGCTCCAGCATCGCCGCCGTCCCCTCCACGTTGGTGCGGACGTAGTCCAGCGGCCGCTCCAGCGAGGGGCGCACCCCCGCCCGCGCCGCCAGGTGCACCACCACGTCGAACGCCGCGTCGCCCAGGGCGGCGTCCAGCGCCTCCGGCTCGCACACGTCGCCCTCCACCGGCCGGAAGCGCGGGCTCCCCTCCAGCGCGGCCAGGTTGCGGCGCTTCACGGCCGGGTCGTAGAACGGGTCGAAGTTGTCCACCGCGACCACGTCGTCGCCGCGCGCCACCAGCCGCTCGCACAGGTGGGAGCCGATGAAGCCGGCTCCCCCGGTGACCAGGATCCTCACGCCCCGAAGAAGGCGCGGATGGACGCGGCCACGTGCTCCCGCTGCGCCTCCGTCAGCTCCGGGAACACGGGGATGGAGAGCACCTCCTCCGCCGCCCGCTCCGATTCCGGGAACTGCCCCTGCCGGTAGCCCAGGTACGCGAAGCACTCCTGCAGGTGGAGCGGCACCGGGTAGTACACGTTGCTCCCCACGCCGCGCTCGCGCAGGAAGGCGGCGAGTTCGTCGCGCCTCCCGCCGTGCACGCGCAGGGTGTACTGGTTGTAGATGGACCCGCTCCCCTCCGGCACACTCGGGGTGGCGACGCCCTCCAGCCCGGCCAGCGCCTCGTCGTAGAAGCGGGCGTGCTCCCGGCGCGCCGCGCTCCACCCGGCCAGGTGGGGGAGCTTGGCCGAGAGCACCGCGGCCTGGAGCGCGTCCAGGCGCGAGTTGTAGCCCACCTCCTCGTGGTGGTACATCTGCCGCCCGCCGTGCACCCGCAGCTTGCGCAGCCGCTCCGCCGTGGCCGCGTCGTGGGTCACCGTCATCCCCGCGTCCCCGAAGGCGCCCAGGTTCTTGGTGGGGAAGAACGAGAAGGCGCAGGCGTCGCCCAGCGTGCCGGTGGTGATCCAGCGGCCGTCCTCCAGCCGCCGCCGCGCCCCGATCGCCTGGGCCGCGTCCTCCAGCACGGCCACGCCGCGCCGGTCGCCCAGCGCGCGGAACGCCTCCATCTCCGCCATCAGGCCGAACAGGTGCACCGGCACCAGCACCCGGGTCCGCTCCGTCACCGCCGCGTCCGCCGCCGCCGGGTCCAGGTTGAAGGTGGCCGGGTCGATGTCCGCGAACACGGTCCTCCCGCCGGCGTTGTGGATCGCGCCCGCCGTGGCGAAGAAGGTGAAGGGCGAGGTCACCACCTCCTCGCCGCGCTCCACGCCCAGCGCGCGCAGCCCCAGCAGGAGCGCGTCCGTGCCGCTGGCGCACCCCACGGCGTGCTCCACGCCCAGGTACTCCGCGACCTCCGCCTCGAAGCGGTCCACCGTCGGGCCCAGGATGAAGCGCTGCTCCTCGATCACCGTCTTCACCGCCTCCTGCACCGCGTCGGCGATGCCCCGGTACTGGCCGGTCAGGTCCAGCAGGGGAACTTGCATGGTCGTCATCTATCTTCCTGAATTCGTTGTCTTTACTGACAGGCTGAACTGCGCGGTTCGGGCGTGCCCCCGGCTGCGCCGGGGTCGGGCTGCGGCTCCGTAACGCACGATACGACCGTGCGTAACGGAGGCGAGCCCCCGCGGAAACTGCCCCGCGGTGTCTCGCCGCTTCGCGCTCGCATCCCTCACGCGGGGCTGGTGCTGGCGTCCTCGGGGAGGCCCCCACCCGGCTCGCTTGAGGCTCGCCACCCTCCCCCGTTCCGGGGGAGGGGAATCTCCACGCTGCGACCCCGCCTTCGCCGTGTAGTTCTCCCCCTCCCCCCTTGCGGGGGAGGGGGCCGGGGGGAGGGGGGTCGGGCCGCCCGGCTCAGGCCGTCGGCGCCGGGAGCGCCGGCTCGTCGCCGGCCGCGAACTGCAGGTCGTGCAGGCGGCGGTAGGTGCCGCCCCGCGCCAGCAGCTCCTCGTGGGTGCCGCGCTCCACGATGCGGCCCGCGTCCATCACCACGATGGTGTCCGCGCGGCGGACCGTCGAGAGCCGGTGCGCGATCACCAGCACCGTGCGCCCCTCCATCACCTCGTCGATGGCCTGCTGCACCAGCCGCTCGCTCTCCGTGTCCAGCGCGCTGGTGGCCTCGTCCAGGATCAGCAGCGGCGGGTTGCGGAACAGCGCCCGCGCGATGGCGATGCGCTGCCGCTGCCCGCCCGAGAGCCGCGTCCCCTTCTCCCCCAGCACGGTGTCGTAGCCCTGCGGCATCTGCTCGATGAAGGCGTGCGCGTTCGCCGCGCGCGCCGCCGCCTCGATCCGCTCCCGCGGCGCGTCCTCCGTCCCGTACGCCACGTTGGCGCGCACCGTGTCGTGGAACAGGATGGTCTCCTGCGTCACGATCCCCAGCAGCCCGCGCAGCTCGGCGAGCCGCAGGTCGCGCAGGTCCGTGCCGTCCAGCGTGACGCGGCCGCGCGTGGGGTCGTGGAAGCGCGGCACCAGGTCCGCCAGCGTGCTCTTCCCCGCCCCGCTGGAGCCCACCAGCGCCACCACCTCGCCGGGCCGGATCTCCAGGTCGATGCCGCGCAGCACCGGCTGCCCCGGCGCGTACTCGAAGTCCACGCCCTCGAAACGGATCGCCTCGCGGAAGCCCGCCACCGGGAGCGCGCCCGCGCGGTCGCGCACCTCCACCGGCGCGTCCACCAGCTCGAAGACCCGCTCCGCCGCCGCCAGCCCCGGCTGCACCTGCGCCGGGAACTGCGCGATGAACTTGACCGGCGACATCAGCTTCCCCGCCATGACCAGCGCCGTCAGGAACGCCGACGCCTCCAGCGAGCGCTCCTCCAGCACCAGCCAGCTGCCGTACCAGATCAGCCCCAGGATCGCCGTGGCGGTGATCATCTCCGTGGCCGGCGGAAAGAACTTCCTCCAGCGCTCGTTGCGGATCAGCGCCCGGTAGTGGCGCTGCGTGAGCCCGCGGAAGCGGCGCTCCTCCCACTCCTCCGCCCCCGACGCCTTGACCAGCCGGATCCCCCCCACCGTCTCCTGCACCTGCGAGGCGACCTCCCCCACCGCGTCCAGCACCCGCAGCACGCCCCTGCGCAGCCGCTTCCGGAAGCGCGCCCACATCGCCAGCATGGGCGGCAGCGCCAGCAGCGCCACCAGCGTCAGCTTCCAGGAGATCCCGAACAGAAAGAACAGGTACGCCGCCGTCTCCGCCGTGGACGAGAGCAGCTTGGAGACGTTGCCCGTCACCAGCATCCGCATCTGGTCCACGTCCCCCGTCACCCGCGAGATGATCTGCCCCGCGCGCGTCCGCTGGAAGAAGGGCAGCCCCAGCCGCACCAGGTGCGAGTACACGTGGTCGCGCAGGTCGCGCGTCACCCGCCCCTCCACCATGGAGATGGTGATCTCCTTGGCGTACAGGAACAGGTTCTTGACCACGTAGATGCCGAAGAGCAGCGCCACCACCTGCCGCAGCGCCTGCATCGGCGTCCCGCCGTCCACGAACCACCCCACCACCCCGTTCATCAGCTCCTGCACCCATCCGTCGCCCACGCGCAGGATCTGCTCCGGGCCCATCGCCGCGCCCCCGCCGCTGAACAGCACGTTCAGGAAGGGGATGAGCAGCGTGAACGACAGGGCGTCCAGCAGGGAGAACACCGTCATGCACGCGATGCTCGTCGCGAACAGCCAGCCGTGCGGCCGTACGTACCCCAGGATCCGCAGGTACAGCTTCATCGCGGCGTGAGCAGCGCCACCGGAAGCACCATCTCCTCGGGGCTGATGCCGCCGTGCAGGAAGCTGCCGCGGTAGCGCGCCTGGTACTGCCGCAGCTTGGTGGGATAGACGAAGAAGACGTCCTCCATCGCCAGCAGGTAGTTGGTCGCCGCGCGCCCCTTGGGGAAGCGCAGCGTCCGCTCGTCGTTGGTGGAGAACGCCAGCGACCGGTCCTCGGCGCGCAGGTCGTCGCCGAACTTGTAGCGCAGGTTCTGCGTGGTGTCGCGCTTGGCGAACACCGTGGCCGGGCGGTGGCAGTGGATGGAGCCGTGGTCCGTGGTGAGCAGCACCGGCACCCCCTGGCGCAGCGCCTCGCGGATCGCCGCCAGCGCCTCCGAGCGCTCGAACCACTGCCGCGTGAGCGCCCGCAGCGCCTCCTTGTCGCGCGCCACCTCCCACAGCACCGTGCTCTCCGAGCGCCCGTGGGTGAGCAGGTCCACGAAGTTGAAGACCATCGCCGTCACCCCCGGCTGCGACAGGTACCCCGGCAGGCGGCGCACCGCCGCCTCCCCGTCGCCCGAGGCGAAGATCTTCTCGTAGTGCACCGGGTAGGCGTGCCCCAGCAGCCGCGCCACCTGCTCCTCCAGCAGCTCGCGCTCGAAGGCGTTCAGGCTCCCCTCGCTGTCGCCGCCCCACCACCCCGGGTGGCCT
Source organism: Gemmatimonadota bacterium (assembly GCA_040752145.1). Lineage (GTDB taxonomy): Bacteria > Gemmatimonadota > Gemmatimonadetes > Longimicrobiales > Longimicrobiaceae > JAFAYN01. The sequence goes on along the minus strand of JBFMFL010000054.1, from coordinate 19,717 downwards.
TCCGCGATCCGGTCCGGGTACCACCCGGAGAAGATGGCGTTGCGCGAGAACGGGGTGGCCGTGGGGAGGATGGAGTAGTACAGCGCCTCCTCCACCTCCGCGTACGGCGTCAGCAGCGGCAGGATCACCCGCCACTGGTCCAGCCGCAGGCAGTCGATCACCACGAACAGCGCCGTGCGCCCCTCGCCCATCAGCGGCGCCAGGAACTGCGGCACCACGTCCACGGAAAGGGTGGGCCGGTCGCGGGCCCCGTTCACCCACTCCGCGTAGTTGCTCGCCACGAACTGGCAGAACTCGCGGCGGAAGTCGTCCAGCAGCGTCTCCAGCGAGGAGAGCAGCCCCACCTCGCCCGCCTGCCGCAGCCGCAGCTCCCAGTCCACCAGCTCCGAGTACGTCTCTCCCCACTCGCGCCAGCCGCGGGGGACGCTGCGCTGCGCGTTCAGCTCGCGGAAGCGGACGGTGAAGTCGCGCGCCACGAACTGCTGCTGGAGCGCCTGCCCCTCCAGCAGCCGGGTCACCACCGAGAGCACCTGGCGCGGGGAGGTGGGCTTGACGAGGTAGTCCGCCACCCGCCGGCCGATGGCCTCGGTCATGGTGCGGTCCTCCTCGCTCTTGGTCACCATCACCACGGGGACGCGCGCGTCCACCCGGCGGATCTCGTCGAACACCTCCATCCCCGTCCGGCCGGGCATCTGCTCGTCCAGGAGGATCAGGTCGTACGTCGACATCCGCAGCAATTCGAGGGCGTCGTCCCCGTTGGAGACGGCGTCCACGTGGTAGCCGCGCCCCTGCACGAAGAGCAGGTGCGGGCGCAGCAGGTCGATTTCGTCGTCCACCCAGAGCAGACGCTTCACGGGAGCAGGCATAACCGGGAAAGCTATCCGCGCGTGCGGGGCGGGTCAACGCAGGGTCGTGCGAATTGTGCGTGTCGTGACGGGCCGCTGCGGAGCCCGGCGGTACTGCTGCCGGTCTCCTGCGCGGGCTCCGGGAACCCCGCCAAACTGCCGGCGGGTTTCCCTGCGCCGGAGTGAGCCAGCCGAAACTGCCCGGCTGTCTCCCTCCGTGACAGCATCATATGGGTACGACGGAACTGCAAAACGACAACAGCACAAAGCCCCTCCCCTGCTTGCGGGGGATTGGAGGGGGCAAGCCGTGGGGAGGGGCCCGCCGACGCAGACGACGCCCCGCCACAACAAAAAGCCCTCTCCCATTATTGGGAGAGGGTGGCGAGCCTCGAGCGAGCCGGGTGAGGGCCGCCGTTTGCAGGCTGTCCCCTGTAACCTGTTCCCTGTTCCCTAGCTCAAATACGTCTCCAGGAACCGCGCCCGGCTCTGGTGCCGCAGCCTCAGCAGCGCCTTCTCCTTGATCTGGCGGACGCGCTCGCGGGTGATGCCGAACATCTCGCCGATCTGCTCCAGCGTCATGGGCTCCGTGTCGCCCAGGCCGAAGTAGAGGCGGAGCACCTTGGCCTCGCGGTCCGTGAGGGTGGAGAGGGCCTCGTCGATGGTGCGCTTCAGGGCCTGGCCGTACACCTCGTCGTCGGGGCCGGCGGCGCCGTTGTCGGAGAGGTAGTCCAGGAGCTGGCCGTCCTCGCCGGCCACCAGGGGGGCGTCCAGGGAGAGGTGTACCTGCGACATGGCCAGCGTATGGCTGATCTCGTCGGCGGGGAGGTCCAGCTCGCCGGCGATCTCCTCCAGCGTGGGCTCGCGCCCCAGCTCCTGGGTGAGCGCCGAGGAGCGCTTGCCGATGCGGTGCACGGCGCCCGCGCGGGAGAGCGGCACCCGCACGATGCGGGACTGCTCGGCGAGCGCCTGGAGGATCGCCTGGCGGATCCACCACACGGCGTAGGAGATGAACTTGATCCCCTTGGTCTCGTCGAACTTCCGCGCCGCGCGGATCAGCCCGATGTTCCCCTCGTTGATCAGGTCCGCGAGGGAGACGCCCTGGTTCTGGTACTTCTTGGCGACCGCCACCACGAAGCGCAGGTTGGACCTCACCAGCGTCTCCAGCGCCAGGTCGTCGCCGTCGCGGATGCGCTGGGCGAGCGACGCCTCGGCCTCGCGGCCGATCAGCGGGTACTGGCTGATCTCCCGGAGGTACTGGTCCAGGGATTCCGATTCGACGGAGATCTTCTTGGGCGAGCGAATGCTCATGCGGGCGCTCCGAGGTAGAACCAACGCGGAGGCGTGTGGGCGCGGAGGGACCGGCGCGCGGTACGGCAGGGGGCGCTGAATGGTCCGAACGAACCGGCCCGAAAGGAAAGACACGCGTTTGAAGTGCGGCCTGCGCGACGGCGGGGCCACGCGTTTGGAGTATGGAAAGGCCGCCCGCAAGTGTCAACCCCCGGCGGAAACGTTTTCCGCCGGGGGTGGGGTCCGTCAGTGGATCAGGCTCCCGATGCGCGCCCAGCGCACGCCGGTCACCCAGGAGAAGGGGTGCGCCAGGTCGTGCTCGAAGGAGTAGTACACCAGGATGGGCCGCCCCTTGATGGACTCCTTGTCGATGAACCCCCAGTAGCGGGAGTCCTCGGAGTTGTCCCGGTTGTCGCCCAGGGTGAAGAACTTGCCCTCCGGCACCGTGATGGGCCCCCAGTTGTCGCGGCTGGGCCGGTAGCTGCGCCGCGCCTGCTTGCCGCCCACCAGGTACGACAGCTGCCACATCATCTGCGGGTCGCTGGGGTCGGTGATGGGGTCGATGTGGCGCACGTACGGCTCCGGCTGCGGCTGGCCGTTGCGGTACAGCACCTTGTCCTGCATCTCCAGGGTGTCGCCCGGGAGCCCCACCAGCCGCTTGACGTAGTTCTTGGCGGGGTCGTGCGGCGGCAGGAACACGATCACGTCGCCGCGCTCCGGCTCGGCGAAGGCCGGGAAGCGGGTGTGCGTCCCCGGCACCTCTGCCCCGTACACCGCCTTGTTGACCAGCAGGAAGTCGCCCACCAGCAGGGTGCGCTCCATGGACCCGGTGGGGATCTTGAACGCCTCCACCACGAAGGTGCGGATGGTCAAAAAGAGCAGGACCGCCGTGGAGATGGCCTTGAACCACTCCCACATCCACCGCCCGGTGGAGATGGAGCCCCGGCTCTCGTCCGCGGTCTTGCGCCGCTCGTCGAAGGCCCGCTCGGAAAGGATCCGCGGCTGCGGAACGTCGCCCGGCTGTCCGTAGGGAGTGCTGTCCATAAGCCTCGGCCCGCGCGGGAGGCGCGTGTGGCGATGATGCAGGGGGGCACGCCTGGGCGTGCGTACGTCCGTTCCTACCCTGCTGAAGTGCAACGCGTTCCGTGAAAGGATGCCCTCCGCGGGATACGCGGGGCGGAGTGCGCAGGTTTCGGACCGGGGGGGGAACGGCAGGGAACAGGGAATAGGGAACAGGGAACAGCCTGCGAACGGCGGCCCTCACCCGGCTCGCTTGAGGCTCGCCACCCTCTCCCAATCCTGGGAGAGGGGGCAACGGCGGGATACAGAGTGCGGCAGGCGGTTGCGTGAGGGATGTCGGCCCGAAGGGGCGAGACCCGGCGGCAGTTTGCCGGGGCTCGACTCCGTTGGCGAGCGTTGTTTGCTCGCCTACGGAGCCGCAGCCCGACCCCGGCGCGAGCCGGGGGCACGCCCGAACCTGCCGTTCAAAGCCGTTCCGTCAGAAGCTCGTGGTCAGCGAGACACGAACGGTGCGGGAAGCCCCCGGCATGATGTTGTTGTTGCCGTGGGAGGTGGCGTAGTACTTCTCGTCCAGCAGGTTCTCCACGTTGACCTGCGCCCTCAGCTGCCGCGCCACCCGCACGAACACGGCGCCGTCCGCCCGGGTGAAGCCGGGGAGCGTCACGGTGTTGTCGATGGCCGCGAACATGTCGGACTGGTGCACCACCCCCAGTCCCAGCCCCAGCGCGGGGAGCAGCTGCACGCGGTTCCACAGGGAGAAGGTGCGCTCCGGGACCAGCGGCACCCGCGCCCCGGCCTTCGCGGCCCGGGTGGTGCTGGTGATCTCCGCGTCCTGCGAGGCGAAGCCGGCGAGCACCTGCCACGCGTCCGTCACGTTCCCCGAGGCGCCCAGCTCCCACCCGGTGGTGCGCTGCGCCCCGGTCTGCACGATGAGCTTGGGGTCCAGCGGGTCCGGCGCGGTGGTGTTGGTGCGGTCCAGGCGGTACGCGGCCGCGGTGAGCGCGAAGCCCGGGAGCACGTCCCACTTCACCCCGGCCTCGCGGTTGGTGAAGCGCTCCGGCTCCAGCGTCTCCGTGGTCGCGGTGAGCGAGCCGAACTGCTCGCCCGAGCTGGGGAGGTACGACACGCTGTAGCTGCCGTAGAACGAGAGCGGCTGCACCGGCTTGAGCACCACCCCGGCGCGCGGGGAGAGCAGCTCGTCGGTGCGGGCCAGGTCCGCGTCCCGGCGGTTGTCGTGGAAGTCCAGGGCGAAGCGCTCCCAGCGCACGCCGCCCACCAGCTGGAGGAAGCGCGTCAGCTCCACCTGGTCCTGCACGTACACCCCGGCGATGCGCACCTCCGTGCGGTTGTCCGCGTCCGTGGCGCTCTGGCGGAAGGTGATGGGCGTGCCGACGGTGGGCGCGTCCAGCGGCACCGACAGCGAGGTGGAGCTGTCGTTGTAGTACCCGGTCCTGCGGAAGTTCTTGGTCTCCTGCCGCCCCAGCTCGGCGCCCAGCAGCAGGGTGTGGCGCACCGGGCCGGTCCCCGCCTCCAGCACCAGGTCCGTCTGGTTGAACAGGTTGCGGCGGCCGGTCCGGTTGCCGTAGGCCACCAGCGACACCTGCGTGCCCGCCGCGTTGACCGCGCCCGGGAAGCTGTTCTGGTACGCCTTGTCGTAGTCCGCGAAGCGGGTGCGGTTGCGGACGGTGAGCCCCCGCGGGAGGACGTGCTCCACCAGCGCGCCGGCCGCGTGCACCTTGGCCGAGGCGTAGCTGGAGTCCGGGTTGCCGAAGAAGGTGGTGATGCGGGCGCCGGAGGGCCGCCCCTGGAACGAGGGGATGCCGCGGTCCACGGAGCGCCGGTCGCTGAACAGCTCGTAGCCGGCCCGCACCGTGGTGCGCGCGCCGAACGCCAGGGCCACGCTGGGGTTGACGCCGTAGCGCTCCAGGCTGAACTCGTCGCGGAACCCGCCCGAGTTCTCGTACATCCCGTTGAAGCGCGCCGCCACGCTCCCGCCCAGCCCCTGGCCCACGTCCACGGTGCCGCGGCGGTGGTCGAACGACCCGCCCTCCAGCACCAGGGCGCGGACGGGCGTCCACTGCGCCTCCTTGGTGACGCGGTTGATCACCCCGCCGCCGCCGCCCCGCCCGAAGACCATGGCGTTGGAGCCCTTGAGGGCCTCCACGCGCTCCACGTTGTACAGGTCGCGGAGGTACTGCACGTCGTCGCGCACCCCGTCCACGAAGAAGTCGGCCGTGGTGGAGTTGCCGCGGATGGTGGGGGCGTCGCGGTGCCCCTCCCCCTGCCCCATGGTGATGCCGGGGACGTAGCGCACCACGTCGCCCATGTTCTGCATGGACTGGTCGGCGATCACGTCGCGCGTGACCACGCTCACCGACTGCGGGGTGTCGCGGAGCGGGGTGTCGGTCCGGGTGGCGCTGGTGGTGCGGGTGGCGCCGTAGCCGCGCCGGCGCTCGCCCACCACCGTGAGCGCGGTGAGCGTGTACGGGCCCTCGCCGCCGCCCGCGCTGCTCACCAGCGCCGTGCCGTCGTCGGGGAAGCGCGCCTCCAGCCCGGTGCCGTCCAGCAGCCGGCGCAGCGCCTCGGCGGCGTTGAGGGAGCCGGAGACCGGCCGGGAGCGCGCCCCGGACGCCGCCGCCAGGTCCACCCGCACGCGCACGTCCGACTGGCGGGCGAAGTCGGCCAGGGCGCCGGCGAGGGGCTGCTCCGGGATGTTGAACCGGAGGCGGACGGTGGTGTCCGCCGCCGCGCGCGCGGGAGCCGCGAGCGGCTGCGGGGGACGGGGGGCCTGCGCGGCGGCAGCGCCGCACAGCGTGCATCCGAGACCGGCAACGAGGATCAGTCGCATGACAGACAGGAGGGTGAAGTTTGGTTGAGAACGATTCTCAACCGCATCATATCCGCTGCACATCCCCGGCGCAAGAGTGCCGGGTAACTTTTTTCTCACGGACGTGCGAAGAGGCGGAACGCGCCGTTCAGCGGGTTCCGCCTCTCCGAGGGCCGGGTGTGACTGCAACTGCTTTTTTCACTGCGGGTTCGGGCGTGCCCCCGCTGGCGCGGGGTCGGGCTGCGCGCGGAGTAACGCACGATACGACCGTGCGTAACTCCGCCGAGCCCCGCCAAACCGCCGGCGGGTCTCGGCCCTGCCGGGCGCGCATCCCTCACGCGGGTGGCCGAGTGTGCCTGGAGACCGGTACGACCCGAACAGCTCAGTCCAGCCGCACCACCAACCCCTCCGCGCCGCGCAGCACCAGCGTCCACTCCACGCCCTCGCCGTCGTGCTCCGGGTTCGTCGACGCCGCCACCGTCCCGGAGGTGCCGCGGCCCAGTTCCAGCGAACGCGTCTCGGCGCCGAGGTTGAGCGCCACCAGGAAGCGCCGCCCGCCCGCCGCGCGGCGGTACGCCAGCACCCCGTCGGGCGCGTCGGCCGGCTCCCAGCTCCCGGCGTGCAGCGCGGGCTCGGCGCGCCGCAGCTCGATCAGCCGCCGGTACAGGGCGAGCATGGAGGCGGGGTCCGTGCGCTGCGCCTCCACGTTGACCTCGCGGAAGTCGTCGGCGACGGGGAGCCAGGGCTCGCCGGTGGTGAACCCCGCGCCGGGGCCGGCGTCCCACTGCATGGGCGTGCGCTCCGGGTCGCGCCCCAGCCCCTGCCCGGGGAGGTTCCTTTCCCACGGGTCCTGCACGCGGTCGGGCGGGATGGGCACGTCGCGCATGCCGACCTCGTCGCCGTAGTACAGCGTGGGGGTCCCCCGCAGCGTCAGCAGCAGCATGGCGGCCACCCGCGCCTGCTCCGGGCCCACCCGCGAGGCGATGCGGTGGCGGTCGTGGTTCCCCAGCACCCAGTTGGGCCAGGCGCCGGGCGGGAGCAGCCCCTCGTAGCGCCGCACCGCCTCGCCGATGGCGCGCGCGTCCCAGGGGAGGCGGATGAGCTGGAAGTTGTAGGGGAAGTGGCAGCCGGCGCCCGCCGCGCCGTAGTACGGCATCAGCCGCTCCACGGTGTTGTAGATCTCGCCCAGCACCACGCGCCCGCCGCCGTACGAATCCACCAGCGCGCGCATGCGGGCGATGTGCTCGTGCACCACGGGCCGGTCGCACGAGCTCTCGCGGAGCAGCGCGTCGTACGGGTCGTCCACGCCGTGGCGGAAGGCGGGGTTGGGCGGGTTGTCGCGCAGCCCGGGGTCCTTGCCCAGGTTCTGCACGGCGTCCACGCGGAAGCCGTCCACGCCGCGCTCCAGCCAGAAGCGCAGCACGCCGAGCATGGCCTCCACCACCTCCGGGCTGCTCCAGTCCAGGTCCGGCTGCTCGCGCAGAAAGGTGTGCAGGTAGTACTGCCCGGTGGCCTCGTCCCACTCCCAGGCGCTCCCCCCGAAGGCGCTGATCCAGTTGTTGGGCGGCCCCCCGCCCGGCGCCGGGTCGCGCCAGACGTACCAGCCGCGCCTGGGGCTCTCGCGCGAGCCGCGCGACTCCACGAACCAGGGGTGCCGCTCGGAGGTGTGGTTGGGGACGAAGTCCAGGATCACCCTCAAGCCCCGTGCGTGCGCCGCCGCCACCAGCCGGTCGAAGTCGTCCAGCGTGCCGAAGAGCGGATCGACCCCGCAGTGGTCGCTCACGTCGTAGCCGAAGTCGGCCATGGGCGACGGGTAGAACGGGGAGATCCACACCGCGTCCACGCCCAGCCGCCGCAGGTGGTCCAGGCGGCTCGCGATCCCCGGCAGGTCCCCCACCCCGTCCCCGTCCGAGTCCTGGAAGGAGCGCGGGTACACCTGGTAGATGATCCCGCGCTGCCACCACGGCGTTTCGCTTTCAGCCATGCGGTTCGTAGTTGCTGGTGGTTTCCCTGGTCACTCACCCGGAGGGAGACGCAACCCTCCGCTCTCCTTCAGCAGCTCGTCGAAGTTGTTGGGCGGGGCGCCGCGGTCCAGCATACGCCGGAACACGGCATACGGGTCGTTCCTGTCCCCGCTCTTCCGCAGCCCCCCCTCCGTGTTGACCCAGGCATAGACGATCGCCCGGCGCGCGGAGTCGTAACGGTAGAAGAGTCGGAAGCGCTGGTGGAACTTGGCCCGGAACCATCCCGTGTACCCGCTACCCAGCGTGCCTCCCTGCCGGAAGTCGGCGTGCCCCGGATCGCGGGGGATGTCGCGGACGACCAGACGGAGGATAGTGGCCAGCAGCTTCGCCTCCGGGTGGGATCCGTACCCGCTTGGGTTGGCGACCTTCAGCCGCTCGACGACCGCGACCAGCGATTCGAGCTGGCGGCCGAAATCGGACCACGAAAGAAGCCACCACCCGTTTGCGACGGGTGGTGGCGGGTTCATCGAGCGCAAGATCTCGTCAGTCGATCGAGACATCATCGCCCAGGTCCTCGTCCGGATCGACCTCGAGGTGTCCGACCAGTTCCTGTGCGCGGGCGATCAGGTCGCTCGGGAGCGCCTGGATCCTCTCCGGGCGGGCCTGCATGTCCCGTTCGAGGAAGGCGAGATAGGCGCCCAGCACGGGGTCCGCTTCGGGCGCTTCCTGCTCCGCCCCAGGGAGCGCCCGGACCAATAGATAGCCCGGACCGATGTAGTCGGCGGCGAGCCGCCCTTCCGCGAACTCAGGGTGCGCTCGGAACAGGGCTTTCTCGAACGCCATTGCCTGCGAGTTCCCCGACTTGGTCGCACGGCCGCTGTATGACATATGCCCTCCCGATTTATGTACTTACTAATGTACTTACAGCCAACGGACGACGTCAAGGCCAGGTGAGCGGACGAACCTGGCGCTCCTCCTTCTGCATTGCCGCCCTTCCATCCCTGCTCCGACTACGGAACTCTGACGAAGCGGAGCCGCCCCAGCAGCTGCTCCAGGTGCTCGCGACCCAGCGCCGACCAGACGTTGTAGAGGCAGCCCTGGCCGGCGACGCGCAGGTAGGCGAGCTGGTTGGGACCGGTGCCGCCCTCGGGGCCGTACTCCGCCGTGCTCCCGTCCGCCCAGCGGATGCGGTGCGGCCAGCCGGCGTACGACGGCCCCTCGGCGCTCACCCCGGCGCCCGCCACCCCGAAGGCGCTGCGCCGGTCCGGGAGGTCGTACGCCACCGCCCAGCCGCCGGAAAAGGTCGCCGCGCGCGGCCGGGCGGCGGCGTACGGGTCCGTGGAGACCGGCGCGAGCGGGGCGCAGGTGGCGCGGTTGGCGGCCTTGCTCCACTCGGCGGCGTACACTGCAGGGACGCCGGAAGCCGGGAGCGGCGCCGCGCTCCAGGGCGCGGGAGGCGCCGGCGGAGCGGCCGGCGGCACGGGCGCGACAGGCGGCGGCGTTTCGACCGGCGGCGGCACCGGGTCGGGAGGCTCCGGCAGGGCGGCCGCGCAGGCCCCGGCGAGAAGCGCCGCGGCCAGCGCGAGAACGGATCGGATGCGGTGCATGGATCTCGCGGAATCCGTGTGAATCGGAGGGCCGGGCGAATCCCACCCGGCGCGATGATCTCCGGGGAAGCTCGGGCACCCGCGTGAGGGATGCGCGCCCGGCAGGGCCGAGACCCGCGGCAGTTTGCGGGGCTCGGCGGAGTTACGCACGGTCGTATCGTGCGTTACTCCGCGCGCAGCCCGACCCGAGCGCCAGCGAGGGGCACGCCCGACAGAGCGGTTCAGGCCGTCCGGTCCCCCGCGCGGCGGCCTTCCTCGGCGGCGGGAGCCACGGCAACGACGCCCTGGCGAAGACGGATCACCAGCCCCTCGTTGGCGCGCAGGCGCACGTCGCCGGAGACCGTCTCGCCCTCGCGGTCCAGGTGCGTGGACACGGCCACGGTGCCGCGGGGGGCGTCGGCGGGGCGGCGGAGGACGTGCGGGTGCGGGCCCAGGTTGAGCGCCACCAGGAAGTCGCTCTCGCCGCGGCGGGCGCGGCGCACGTAGGCGAGCACGTCGCCCTCGGCGGCCACGGGCTCGTAGCGGCCCACCTCCAGCGCGGGCTCGCCGCGGCGCAGGTCGATCAGGCGGCGGTACAGCGTCAGCGTGGAGCGCGGGTTGTCGCGCTCGGCCTGCACGTTCACCACCCGCCAGTCGGGGGCGACGGGGAGCCAGGGCTCGCCCGTGGTGAACCCCGCGCCGGGGCCGGCGTCCCACTGCATGGGCGAGCGCTCCGGGTCGCGCCCCAGCCCCATCCCGGGCACCCGCTTCTCGAACGGGTCCTGCACCCGCTCCGGCGGCACCTCCACGTCGTGCATGCCGATCTCGTCGCCGTAGTACAGCGTGGGCGTGCCGCGCAGCGTCAGCAGCAGCATGGCCGCCACCCGCGCCTGCTCCGGGCCCACCCGCGTGGCGATGCGGTGCTGGTCGTGGTTGCCCAGCACCCAGTTGGGCCAGCCGCCCTCCGGGAGCGCCGCCTCGTACTCGTCGATCAGCCCGGCGATGTGGCGCGCGTCCCAGCGGGCCAGGATCAGCTGGAAGTTGAAGGGGAGGTGCGCGCCCTCCAGGTTCTCGCCGTAGTACCTCACCAGCCGCTCCAGCGGCAGGTAGATCTCCCCGATCAGCACCCGCTCGCCGAATTCGTCGAAGACGCGGCGCATGCGCGCCACCAGCCCCTGCACCTCGTCCAGGTCCACCGTGTGCACCGGGAGCACCGCGTGCGACGGGTTGCCGCCCGGCGCCCACTCCGGGTTGGGCGGGTTGTCGCGGAACTCCGCGTCCTCCAGCAGGTGGTAGATCACGTCCACCCGGAAGCCGTCCACGCCGCGCTCCAGCCAGAAGCGCAGCACCCCCTCCATGGCCTCCACCACCTCCGGGTTGCGCCAGTTCAGGTCCGGCTGCTCGCGGAGAAAGGCGTGGTAGTAGTACTGCCCGGTGGCCGGGTCCAGCGTCCACGCCGGCCCGCCGAAGTTGGAGAGCCAGTTGTTGGGCGGGCCGCCGTCCGGCGCCGGGTCGCGCCACAGGTACCAGTCGCGTTTGGGGCTGTCGCGCGACGACCGCGACTCCACGAACCAGGGGTGCTCGTCCGACGTGTGGTTGGGGACGAAGTCCAGGATCACCCTCAGGCCCCGCCCGTGCGCCTCCGCCAGCAGCCGGTCGAAGTCGGCGAGCGTGCCGAACATGGGGTGGATCCCGCAGTAGTCCGACACGTCGTAGCCGAAGTCGGCCATGGGCGACGGGAACACGGGCGAGATCCACAGCGCGTCCACGCCCAGCCAGCGCAGGTAGTCCAGCCGGGCGGTGATCCCCCGCAGGTCGCCCACCCCGTCGCCGTCCGAGTCCTGGAAGGAGCGCGGGTACACCTGGTAGACGATCCCGCGCTGCCACCACGTGTACCCCTGCCGCATGGCGCCGCCTCCGCGCTGTCTCACCCCGCCTTCGCCAGCTCCGGGAGCACGCGCTCGCCGAAGACCTCGATGAAGCGCTCCTGCGTGCTCCGCGGGATGCCGTGCAGGTTGATCTCCTCGAACCCCATCTCCACGTCCGCCAGCAGCCACTCCAGGTGCCGCTCCGGGTCGGACGACACGCGCACCTTGCGGTTGATGTCCTCCTTGCGCGTGTACTCGCCGGCCGCGGCGAAGTCCTCCGGCATGCGCAGCGCCGCCAGCACGCTGCTGGGGAACTGCACCGATCCCCACTGCTCGTACGCCTCGTCCAGCGCCGTCCGCTCGTCGGGCGCCCAGGCGAGCTGCGCCTGGAGGAACAGGGGCTTCCCCTCGCCGCCGCCCTCGCGGAAGGCGTCGATGATCCGCTGCATGGACTCGCGCTCGCCCACCACGGTGATCAGCCCGTCCGCCCACGACCCCATCCAGCGCGCCGTCTCCGGCGACAGGGCGGCGCCCACGATCTTGGGCGGCTCGGGGGGGAGGGTGTAGAGCCTGGCGTCCTCGGTGGGGATCAGCCCGTGGCGGGTCACCGTCTCCCCGGCCCACAGGGCGCGGATGATGTCGCACGCCTCGCGGAGCCGCGCGTTCCTCACCCCCTTGTCGGGCCAGTGCTCGCCCACGATGTGCTCGTTGAGGGCCTCGCCGCTCCCCGGCGCGATCCAGAAGCGCCCGGGGAACATCTGCGCCAGCGTGGCCGCCGCCTGCGCGACGATGGCCGGGTGGTAGCGCCACCCGCCCGGCACCGTCACCACCCCGAAGGAGAGCGCGGTGGCCTGCAGCGCGGCGCCCAGCCACGACCAGGCGAACCCGGACTGCCCCTGCTCGGGCGTCCAGGGGTGGAAGTGGTCGGAGCACATGGCGCTCCCGAACCCCGCCCGCTCGGCCAGCTGCACGTAGCGCAGCAGGTCGCGCGGGGAGTACTGCTCGTGCGAGCAGTGGTAGCCGATGCGTGCCACTTGGCGTCCCCCCTCAGCGGGTGCTGGTCTTGCCGGTGACGGCGATCACCTCGCCGGAGACGTAGCGCGCGTCGGCGGAGGCCAGGAACACGTAGGCGCCGGCCAGCTCCACCGGCTGCGCGGGGCGCTTCCAGAAGGTGTCCGTGCCGAACTCCTTGACGTGCTCCTCGGGCATGGTGCTGGGGATCAGCGGCGTCCACACCGGCCCGGGGGCGACCACGTTGACGCGGATGCCGCGGTCCTTGAGGCTCTCCGCCAGCGACATGCTGAACACGTGGATGGCGCCCTTGGTGGCGGCGTAGTCCAGCAGCATGGGGTTGCCCTGGAGCGCCACCACGGAGCCGGTGTTGAGGATGACGGAGCCCTCCCCCAGGTGCGGCAGCGCCGCGCGGGCCATGTACATGTAGCCGAAGATGTTGGTGCGGAAGGTCCGGTCGATCTGCTCGTCGGTGACGTCCTCCAGCCCCTCCTGCGACATCTGGTAGGCGGCGTTGTTCACCAGCACGTCCAGCCGCCCGAACTCGGCCACCACCTTGCGCACGAACGCCTCGCACTCGCCGGACTCGCGCACGTCGAAGCGGTGCAGGATGCAGCGGCGGCCGGCCTGCTCCACCCACCTGCGGGTCTCCTGCGCGTCCTCGTCCTCCTCCTCCGACAGGTAGCCGACGGCCACGTCCGCGCCCTCCCGCGCGAAGGCGATGGCCACCGCGCGCCCGATGCCGCTGTCGCCGCCCGTGACGATGGCGGCGAGCCCCCGGAGCTTGCCGCACCCTTCGTAGCTGCGCTCGCCGTGGTCGGCGCCGGGCTTCATCTCGGCCTCGACGCCGGGGGTGTCCTGCTCGGGGACGTCGGGGTCGGGCGTAGGGCCCTTGAAGGGGTTGCGGTCCAGCATGGCTGCCTCTCCTCGTGCGTGTCCTGGCGCGTTCGCGAGGGGGCGCGGCCCTGCACAAGGTATACCGGGCGGGGCGCGCGCCTGGCACACCTTTTCCGGCAGCATTCGCGCGCGCGGTCCCGGCGCGCACGCCGGGGCCGCACTCCGCCACCCGTTCTCCCTGGAGGCACGATGACACGCACGCTCGCCCGCGCCGCACGCTGGACGCTTTCCGCCGGCGTGGCCGGCGCGCTCGCCTTCGGCACCACGCAGGCCTTCGCCGCGCCCGCGGCGGACCGCGCCGCCGAGGTGGGGCTGTGCAGCGACGCCAACTGCAAGTTCTTCTGCCAGACCATCGGCTACGGCACGGGCTGGTGCATGGACGGAAGCTGCTTCTGCTACATCGACTGACGGCCGCGGCGGCGGCCCTCCGCTCCCGCGCTCCGGGACGCGAATGGAAGCCGCCGCCGCTCCCCACCACCCGGGCGCGGCGGAACGTCCACTCCGTCCGCGCCCCGGCGCCGCTCCCGACAGAAATCCCCGGGTCCCGGCAGGCTCCGGGCGGGTAGCGTGTCGTCCCCACGGACGCACGCGAACCCCGGCCGCGAGGACCCATGCCCGCCCTTCCCTCCCGCTCCCCCGCACGCAGGTGAGGCCGGGGCGCCCCGCCGCGCCCCCGCCCGCGCTGCTGCGCGGGCCGGGCGAGACGCTCCCCGGCGCGGAGGTGCTGGACGACTTCCCCGGCCCCGCGGGGGCGGCGCTCTGGCTCGCGCTGCACGACGCGCTGCTCTGGGCGGCCACGCCGCCGGGCGACCGCGCCCGGCTCTTCGCGCCGGGGGCGCTGCCGCGGCGGCTCGCCCTGCTGGACCGCGCCGCCGCCCACGCCCTGCCCTCCACCGCGCTCGCGGCGCTCGCCGGAATGCTCCTGCGGGACCGCGCCGCCGCGGACGCCGCGGAGGTCGCCGCGGCGTGCCGGGACGTCGCCGCGTGGTCGCTGGCGCGCGGCACGACGGCCACGGGGCTCGCCTTCACGCAGGCGGCGGCGCTCGCCACGCCGGACGATCCCGCTCCGGCGCTGGAGGCGGGGCTGCTCGCGCTCCGCCGCGGGGACGGCGCGCGCGCGGAGAGCTGGCTGCGGCGCGCCCTGGCGCTGGCGGCGCGGGCGGAGGCGGTGCCCGCCGCCGCGGGGGCGTGCACCGGGCTGGGGCGCCTGTACGCGGAGCGGGGCCAGGCGGCGCAGGCGCGCCGCTTCTTCCTGTCGGCGGCGCGGCGGGCCGGCCGTAGCGGGCTGGTGCGCGAGCAGGCGGCGGCCATGCACGGGCTGTTCGAGCTGGCGCGCACCGGCGCCACCCCCGACGACGCGGACGCGCTGGCCCGCGGCGCCCTGCTGCGCTACGGGGCGGCGCACCCGCGGGCGCCGGAGCTGCTGCGCGGGTGGATCCGCTTCCGCCGGGAGCGCGACCCCGGCGCGTCGGTGCTGGCGGGGCCGGGCGAGCCCCTGCCCTTTCGGGGAGCGGCCCCGGCGCGGGCGCGGCTGCTCGCCGTGGTGGCGCGGGAAGCGGCGGAGGCGGGCGCGGCGGAGGAGTTCGACCGGGCCTGGACGCGCGCCTGGGAGCTGCTGGGGCAGCAGGCGCCGCGGACCGGCGGGCGCGCGGCCGTGCTGGTGGAGCTGGGGCGGGCGGCGGCGGCGGGCGGGCGCTGGGCGCTGGCGGAGCACGCGGGGCAGCGCGCGCTGGAGGCGGCGCTCGCCGCGGGAGAGGACGCGCAGCGCGGCGAGGCGGAGGCGCTGCTGGCGGAGGTGTGGACGCGCGCGGGCGGGATGCAGTGGATCGGGTCGCCGCACGGGCCGGCGCGCGGTGAATGAGCCGTGCCCGGCTTTCCCTCTGACGGCGTGGAATGCCGCGGGTGGGTGCGCATTCGGAGCGGGCGGCGCCGGTGCAAAGTGTGGCGTTCGGAGCGGATGCGCGTTAGGCTGTCGGGTAGAGTGCGGTTCATCACTCCACCCGCCATGACGCAATGGGGGAAGCTCCCTCCGCAGTGGTACCGGTTTCCAGGCGCCTGCGCACCATCACGCCCCCGCCGCCGTTCCTGGGCTGGGCGCGCGAGGCCGCGTCGCTCGACGGCGTGGACCCGGAGCTGGGGCTGGCCTTCTGGCGGGTGCTGCGCCGCGTGCGGGCGTGGGCGGAGACGCCGCCGGGAGAGCGGGCGCGGCGGTTCGGGTCCGGCAGGGACGAGGCGCGCGAGCGGCTGGGGGTCGCCTGCGCCCACGCGCCGGCGCTCGTCGAAGCGCTGGGGACGTTCGCGCTGCTGGTCCGCGCGCCGGGCGAGGTGGAGCCGCGGCGGCTCTCGGAGGCGTGCCGCCAGGTACACGCCTGGGCGGAGGAGCGGTCGCTGCTGCCGGTGGCGATGCTGTTCGCGGAGGCGGCGGCGTACGCGGATCCCGACGACCCGGCGCGGGCCAACGACGCCGGGCGCATGTGCCGCCGGGCTGCGCAGGACGAGCGGGCGTCCAGCTGGTATCACCGCGGCTACGGGCTCGGCGTACGGCGCCAGGACGACACCGAGACGATCCGGGCGCAGATCGGCTACGGCAACCTGATGAAGGACCTGGGGCAGTACGACGAGGCACGGAAGTATTTCGAGCGTGCCGCGCGCCGGGCTATCAACACCGGGCGAAAGCGACAGGCAGGCGAGGCACATCACGATCTTCTTGCCATCGCGGCAGAGGTCGGGACGTATGCAGAAGCCGAACGACACGTGCGCCGGGCATTAACTTACTATCCCATCCGCCACCCGCGTCTACCAGCACTCTTGCACGATTGGGCATTTCTACATGTGCGTCTGCACATCTATGCGCCAGCGATCCCTCTGTTGGATTTGGCAGTTCAGAAGGTTACAGCTCCAGAGTTGAAGACCCTTTTTTCATCGACACTGGCGTGGGCCGTCGCAGGAGCTGGCCGGAGAGATGAATTCGAAAGGATTGAGTCTGAAGCCGTCCTATTAGCCGGCAAACACCAGGAGCACGCTGCTGCTGCGCTAATCCATCTCTCAGAAGGCGCCCGCGCATTATCTCTTTGGGGTCGAGCCGAACTTTATGCGGCTAGGGCGGTGGATATCGCAGCTATGCGGAAAGAGGCTGCGCTCGAAGGGGAGGGATTGGGCCTACTCGAAGCGATAATGAATCGAATTGGCGTCCCCCGCGAAGAATGCGCACCGAACCCTGATCGCCTCAGCGCGCTGACACAACGGTTCCAGGCGCGTCTGCGAAGTCTCGATGCCCCACGCCGCAGGCAGCCTGGGGCATCGGAGAAGAGGCAGCACCCGTCTACGTCCTGACAAGTCTAATTTCCGGAACCTGCGGTGTGCCCTCCACGTTCGGCTGTGGCGCTTGGTGTGTGTGTTGTATCCGTTGCGGCGGTGACTGTGAACGTGCTTCCGGTGCGATAGCCCGTTCCGATCGTGGAACCGCCGTCGAAGCGGGGAGTTTCCGGCGCCACGAGCGAGGAGTCGCCGCAGGAGGCCACGCCGATGCACAGCACGGAAGCCGCCAGCAGTCCATACCACTTCTTCATGGGTCCGTCCTTGTGAGGGGGTGAGCGGGTGAATTGCCGCCGCCCCTACGTTATCCGCTCCGCACGGTACCCGCCAGCAACCCCTACCTGGCATACGACGGGGCCGGCGTACGTTGATTCCGCCGTACGAGCGCGGTCCGAAGCCCCCGACCTCCGATCTGCCGCGGCACGCCGCCGCGCGACCCGCCGGAATCAGTTTTCTTGACGCGCCCGCCGTAACGCGCAATACGTTCCAATCCCTGTCCGGCCGCCACCCCCCAGCCTTCGCCAGCCCTCCACCGCAAGGAGCTTCCGATGAGTGATCCATCGTCGAAGTGCCGGACCCCGCGCCGTCCGCTCCTCGCGCGTGCCGGCCTGGCGGTCTGGCTCACCTGCGGCCTGGTGCTGTCGTTCTCGGCCGCCGGCACGCGGCTGCTCGGGTCGTCGCCCGCTCCTCGGCCGACGCTCGCCGCGGCCGACTCGGGCTCGCTGGTGCGCAAATACAGGCCGAGCTACGAGCTGCGCTCCGGGAAGGAGGTCGTCCTCGTCTTCCTGGGCGCCAGCTTCTGCGGGGCCCACCGGCGTCCCGGCTTCCCCCAGCTGGTGGAGGACGCCAAGGAGCGGGTGCAGCGGCAGGCGCAGGCGTCCGGCCGGCAGTTCCGCGCGCACGCCGTGTCGCTCGACTGGAAGACCGACGCCGCCATGGAGTTCCTGCAAGGGTTCGGGGAGTTCGACGAGATGTCGCTGGGCGGCAACTGGGTGAGCGACGGGGCGGTCCGCTACGTCTGGCGTGACATGCCCGGCGACCCCGTGGTTCCCCAGATCATCCTGCCGGAACGGACCATCGACGTGTCCAGGGCCGCCACGGAGGTGAAGGACGAGCGCGTGCTGAAGCGCGTGCTGGGGACCGACGAGATCGAGAAGTGGGTCCGCGCAGGCGCTCCCCTCTGACGATGCACCACCGGGACGTGCTCGCAGGGCCACGGACGTGAGCGCGGGGGCGGCCTCCTTGCCGGAGCGCCGCCCCCCGCCGATCATACCCCGTGCGCCTCGCCCTCCACGGCCGCTCCGGAACCCGACCATGACCACCCGACGCCTGCTCCCCCGCGCCGCCGCGGCGCTGCTGCTCGGCACCTGCGCCGCCCCGCCGCCCCCGGCCGAAGCCCCCGCCCCGACGGCGCCCGCCACGGTCCCGGCCACTCCCGCCGGCGTGGACAGCGCCGCGCTCCGCACGGCCGCCGCGACGATCACCGCCGCCACGGTGCGCGACCGCATCGCCTTCCTGGCGAGCGACGCCATGCGCGGCCGCGACACGCCCAGCCCCGAGCTGGAGCGCGCCGCCGAGTACCTGGCCGCCGAGCTGCGCGGCATGGGCCTCCAGCCCGCGGGCGACGCCGGCAGCTACCTGCAGCGCTACCCGTTGCGGCAGATGATGCCCGACTCCGCCCGCGTCGCCCTCACGGTGGTGGGCGCTCGCGGCGGAGCGCCGGCCGTGTACGGGCGCAACCTGTTCGTGGTCCCCTCCAGCGCCGACTCCGCCCGCGGTCAGGCGGTGCTCCTGGGCCCCGTGGCGCGCCTGTCCGACGACGTCCCGGACGCGCTCGCCGGCAAGGTCGCCGTGGTGACGCTGGGGCCCAACCTGGGGATGGAGCTGCTCATGGCCCCGCGCGACGCCCACCGCGCCGGGGCCGTGGGGCTGGTGATGGTGCTGGACCCGTCGCTCCCGCCCGAGGCGGTGAGCTCCATTGCCGGCCAGCTCGCCGAGAGCTCATTCGAGATGCCCATCCCCACGCTGGGCGTCTCCGCCGCCGCCGCCCGCACCCTGCTGCGCGCCGCCGGCGCGACGGACGCCGCGCTGGCGGGCCCGCCGGCCGCCCCGGTCGCGCTCCCCGGCACCCTGCGGCTCGCCGCCCCCATCCGCCGCGTGGAGCACCGCGTCCCCAACGTGGTGGCCGTGCTCCCCGGCAGCGACCCCGAGCTGCGGGATGAGTACGTGGTGCTCAGCGCCCACTTCGACCACGTGGGCGTGGGCGCGCCCAACGCCCAGGGCGACTCCATCTTCAACGGCGCCGACGACGACGCCAGCGGCACCGCCGTGATCGTTGAGGTGGCGCGGGCGCTCTCGCGGCTGGAGCGGAAGCCGGCGCGCTCCGTGGTGGTGCTGGCGGTGAGCGGCGAGGAGAAGGGGCTGGTGGGCTCCCTCTGGTACGGCGAGCACCCCACGCTGCCCATGGACCGCGTGGTCGCCAACGTCAACCTGGACATGGTGGGCCGCAACGCCCCGGACAGCGTGGTCGCCGTCGGCGAGGAGTACACCTCCCTGGGCCCCCTCGCGCACCGCATCGCCGCCGCCGACCCCTCGCTGCGCCTGGCCATCGCCCCGGACCCGGTGCCGCACGAGGAGCTGTTCTTCCGCAGCGACCACCTCGCGTTCCTCAAGCGCGGCGTGCCGGCCATCTTCTTCACCACCCTGCTGCACCCGGACTACCACGGGCAGGACGACGAGGTGGAGAAGATCGACGCCGACAAGGCGGCCCGCATCGCGCGCCTGGTTTTCCTGCTCACCCACGCCGTCGCCGACGCTCCGCAGCGGCCCACCTGGCAGGGCGACGGCCTGGAGCGCGTCCGGCGGATGCTGGAGCGATCCCCCTTCTGACGCCGGCGCCCCGGCTCCGTCCCCTTCCGGAGCACCGGCGGCAAGAGACGTTCTGAGCTTGCAGCTCCAAGCCCGCACCATACGCCCTACTGCGATTGCGCTCCCTAGATCTCCGCCCGCGGGAGGCATGAAAAACACGGGAGGGCGCGGACGGCGGCCGCGGCCGCCCCGGGTGCCGCTTACCCCCCCGCCCCCCGCGGGAGTCTTA
>JBFMFL010000539.1:0-2747 GCA_040752145.1 Gemmatimonadota bacterium | reverse complement strand
GACGCCAGCTCTCCGTCAGTGTCACGCGCGAGAAAAGCCCCTCCCCTGCTTGCGGGGGAGGGGTTTGGGGAGGGGGCCTCTCCGCCCTACTGCACAGCCGGCACGGCCGCGGCGGTCCGGGGGGCCGTGTCGCCGCTGCGGGCGCCGGCGGCTTCGGGTTCCGCCGCGGGGCGGCCGTCCGTCACCTGCGGCGCCGCCGCGGGCGCGGAGGAGAGCGCCAGCGACGGCTCCGGCACCCGCTCCTCCCGCAGCGCGTCGGCCGTCCGCTCGTCGGGCGCCCGATCTTCACGGGCCGTCTCCGTCTGCCGCCGCGTCGCGGCCTGGTTCCCACCGCGCCTCTTTCCCTCCTCCGCGCCGCCCCTGCCGCCGCGGAAGGCGCGCGCGACCGGCTCGGCCGGGGCGCGCCCTGCCGCATCCGCGCCCAGGGTGGGGATCAGCTCGCCGGCCAGGTCGGCGGGGCGGCCGGTGCTCTCTCCTCCGCCGCGGGTGAGCGACACCAGCGCCAGCGCCGCCGCCGCGATCCCCGCGGAGATCGCCAGGGGGCGGAGGTGGCGGAAGAAGCGGGGGCGCCGGCGGGCGTGCCGGGTATCGACTCCGGCCGCCGCGGCGATCCACGCCTTGTGGGTCTCGATGAGCTGCTCGGCGCGGGGCGGCGCGGACCGCCGCTCGCCGGGCGCCGGGGTTTCGTCGGTGCGAAGGGGCCTGCTCGACATCGGGTGGTGCGGGGTTCGGGTGCCGCCGGCTGCACGGCAAGGATCAACCCCCTTTCCGATTGCAGGTTCCGTGCTCCGGCGCCGCCCGCTTGCCGCCGCGCGGCGGAGCGGACAGATTCGCGGTCCGATCGTTTCCTCCCCGTTACCCTCGGCAGCGTCGCGTGGAAGGCTTCCTGGTCGAGCTCGGCCTGTCCCCCGCCTGGGCGGCGTCCCTCCAGCTGGAGCTGCTGGGGCGGCTGCTGCTGGCCGCCGTGCTGGGCGGCGTGGTCGGCTTCGAGCGCGAGGTCTCCGGCAAGCCGGCCGGGCTCCGCACCAACCTGCTCATCTGCGTGGGCTCGGCGCTGTTCACCGAGCTGTCCGTGGAGATCACCCGCTTCACCGCCGTCTCCGGCCCGGGGCCCCGGCCCGACCCGGGGCGCATCGCCGCGCAGATCGTCACCGGCATCGGCTTCCTGGGCGCCGGCACCATCCTCCGCTCCCACGGCAGGATCACGGGACTCACCACCGCGGCCACCCTCGGGGTGGTGGCCGCGGTGGGGGTGGCGGTGGGCGCCCGCGCCTACGCGGCGGCGGTGGGGACCACGGCGCTGGTGATGTTCTCGCTGTCGCTGCTGGGGCGCATGGAGCGCTACGTCTCCCCCCGGCGGCGGATCTCCCGCCGCTACGCCATCGAGGTGGCGCCCGACCCGGAGCTGCTGGCCGGGGTGGAGCAGGAGTTCCGGGCGGAGGGGATGTCGGTGAGGATCGTGGCGCTGCAGAAGCGGCCGGAGTGCTTCCAGGCCACCCTCAGCGTCACCGGCCCCGCGCTGGGGCAGGAGCGGGTGGCGGACTCGCTGCTGCGGCACCCCGGAGTCAACGCCCTCAAGCGGAACGGGTGACGCCGTGCAGCGCCGCGCCGTGATCGACCTGCGGGACGCGCGTCCCCTCTGGACCCTGCCCGACTGGGCGCTCGCCGAGATCCGCGCCGCCTTCCCCGCGGAGTGGGACGTCGTGGTGGTGGACGCCCACTCGGACGGGCGGGGCGACGGGGGCGGTCCCTCGCCGGAGGCGCTGGCGGCGGTCCGCGGCGC
This sequence comes from Gemmatimonadota bacterium, assembly GCA_040752145.1. GTDB lineage: Bacteria > Gemmatimonadota > Gemmatimonadetes > Longimicrobiales > Longimicrobiaceae > JAFAYN01. The sequence goes on along the minus strand of JBFMFL010000539.1, from coordinate 964 downwards.
CGAGGTGTACATGGGCTACGGCATCCCCCCGGAGCTGTTCCGGGCCGCGGGCGACGGGCTGCGCTGGGTTCACTCCGGCGCGGCGGGGGTGGGCGGGGCGCTGTACCCGGAGATGCGCGACTCCCGGGTGGTGCTCACCAACTCCGCCGGGATGCACGCCGAGCCCATCGCCGACACCGTGCTGGCGATGGCGCTGCACTTCGCGCGGGGGCTGGACTTCGCGGTGCGGGCGCAGGCGGAGCGGCGCTGGGACAAGGAGCCCTTCGAGGCCGCGGACGCCCCCGTCCGCGAAACGGAGGAGCTGACCGTGGGGATCCTGGGGCTGGGCGGGATCGGGCGGGCCGTGGCGCGGCGCTTCGCGGCGCTGGGCGCGCGGGTGCTCGCCACCCGCAGGAGCGGCGGCGACGCGCCCGAGGGCGTGGAGCTGGTGCGCGGCGAGGACGCGCTGGGCCGGCTGCTGGAGGCCAGCGACGTGCTGGTGGTGGCCGTCCCGGACACGCCCGAGACCCGGGGGATGCTGGGGCGGGCGGAGCTGGAGCGCCTGCCGCACGGGGCCGTGCTGGTGAACGTGGCCCGCGGGCGCGTGCTGGACGAGGAGGCGCTGGTGGAGGCACTGCGCGGGGGGCGGCTGCGCGGCGCGGCGCTGGACGTGTTCTCGCGGGAGCCGCTGCCGGCGGAGTCGCCACTGTGGGGACTTTCCAATGTGCTCGTGACCCCCCATGTTTCAGGCACTTCCCACCGCTTCTGGCGGCGCGAGACCGGCCTGGTGGTCGAGAACGTCCGGCGCTACCTGGCCGGCGAGCCGCTGCTGAACACCGTAGACAAGCACGCGGGGTACTAGAAGGCTGTTGAAAAAAGCGGGCGAGGAGGGCGGCTCGGCAGTAGATTGAGCGGCAGCCGGGATCGCCCTCCCCCTGACTGACTGCCCGCTCCCGATGCTCGGACGCAACGACTCCCAGCCGGC
>JBFMFL010000538.1:0-2774 GCA_040752145.1 Gemmatimonadota bacterium | reverse complement strand
CGGCGCATCGCCGGCCGGGGCTCTCTGCTGCGTGCTCCGCGGGGAGCCGCGGCGGCTGGAGTCTAGTGGGCGGAGACCGCGGCCGCCGCCGCCTCCGCGGGCACCGGGAGAAAGTAGAAGGCGATCCCCAGGATCACGTACACGGCGAGCAGCTGCACCCCCTCCATCCAGTGCGACTCCCCGTCCGTGGCGCAGAACGCCATGATCCCCACGCACACGGCCACCGCCAGCACCTCCAGCGGGGTGAAGATCAGGTCCATGGGCCCGCGCCCGCCGATGACGTAGCTCAGGAACACCAGCAGCGGCGCCACGAACAGCGCGATCTGGATGGACGACCCCACGGCGATGTTGATGGCCGCGTCCATCTTGTTCTTGGCCGCCATGATGATGGCCGTGGAGTGCTCCGCCGCGTTGCCGATGATGGCGACCACGATCACGCCCACGAACACCTCGCTCCAACCCAGCTGCTCCGCCGTCTCCGAGGCGGCCGCCACCAGGAACTCCGCCATGACCGCCACGCCCACGGTGGCGGCCAGCAGCATCCCCACCGCCCGGCCGAGGGACTTGCGCGGCCCGTGGCCACCGTGGGCCGGGGCCGCCTCGTGCCCGCCGTGCAGGGCGCCCGCGCCGTGGGTCCCGTCCGCCGCGCTCGCGTCCTCCGCGGTGGCCGCGGCGGCGTCGCCCATGTACAGGTGCTTGTGGGTGCGCAGCGTGAAGTACAGGCTGGCCACGTAGGTCGCCATCAGGACGATGGCGATCTCCAGGCTCAGGTTGCGCTCCGCCTCCGGCGCGCTGGCCCCCACCAGGTAGTGGAAGATGGCGGGCACCACCAGCCCCACCGCGCTCAGCACCAGCAGCGTGGAGCCCAGCCCGGCGGCGGTGCGGTTGAAGCGCTGCGTCTCGAAGCGGAAGCCGCCCACCAGCGCGCTGAGCCCGAACACCAGCAGCACGTTGCCGATGATGGAGCCGGTGATGGACGCCTTGACCAGGTCGTACAGCCCGGCGCGCAGCGCCACGATGGCGATGATCAGCTCCGCCGCGTTGCCGAAGGTGGCGTTGAGCAGGCCGCCCAGCCCCTCGCCCACCCGCTCCGAGATGTCTTCCGTGGCGTGGCCCATCAGCCCCGCCAGCGGGATGATCCCCAGGCAGGCGACCACGAAGATCCACATGGGCGGGGAGTGGAACACCCACTCCATCAGCATGGCGACGGGGACGAAGACCAGCAGCAGGTTGAGGACGTTGCCGCCGGAGAAGAGGCGCTTCAGCATCGGGCGGGGCGCGGGAGGTGGAGGTGAGCTGTGCCTGCCGGACGGGGAGACGACCCGCGGGGGGGGGGCCGCGCGCACCCGCGCGGCCCGCCCCGTCCACTCCTCCGCCACCCGCGCGCCCAGCCGGAGGGCCGGGCCGCGGGCTTCAGTGGCTCACCGGCCGCCTCGCCGGCGCGGGGCGCCTCGCGGGAACGGTCTCGCGGAACACCCGCACCTCGCGCTCGGCGCCGCGCTCCCAGCGGAGCGTCAATTCGCGCCGCCGCCCCTGCCGCAGCACCTCCAGCTTCGCCTCGGCGTCCTCGGCGCCGGCCACCGCCGCCCGCAGCTCGCGCAGCGTCCCCACGTCGCGGCCGTCGGCGCGCAGCACCACGTCGCCCGACTCCAGCCCCGCCCGGGCCGCCGGGCTCCCCGGGGCCACCCGCAGGGCGAGCAGCCCCTTCTCCGTCTGGAAGTAGCGCCCCAGCCCGGCGTTCATCTGCGTGAACTCGGCCCCGGCAAGCGCCCTGGAGCCCAGCTCGATGCTGAAGGGAACCACGTCGGACCACTCCCGGAGCGCCAGGCTGTCCAGCTGCACGGGGAGGGTGCGGAACAGGCGCCGCGCCTCGGTGCCCACGCGCAGGCTGTCCATCCTCACGAACAGGCTGTCCAGGTGGGCGCCGATGGTGTCCAGCCGGATCGCCACGCGCTCGCGCACCGAGTCCGGGTCGATCACCGTCACCCGGTCGCCGCGGCGCAAGATCACCACGTTCTCCTCGCGGCGCCCGGCCACCACCCGCACCTCCCGCTCGCGCCCGTCGCGGCGCAGCCGCAGCCGCACCGTGTCGCCCACGCCGGGGCTCAGCCGGCGCACGGCGTCGGCGTCCGCGGCGGCGCCGTCCAGGCGCAGCACGGTGTCGCCGCGCGCCACCCCGGCCCGGGCCGCGGGCGACTCGGGGACCACCGCGTCCACGACCACCGGGCCGTTCGACCAGTCCATCGAGATCCCCAGCCAGCCGCGGCTCTCGTCCAGCCGGTACACGGTGGGGCGGCGCGGCTCGGGGTCGCGGCGGTCCTGCGCCGCGGCGGGGAGCGTCCCCAGCAGGGCGAGCGCCGCCCCGAGGGCGATGAATACGTTCCGTCGCGTCATATCTGCGTTCTCCCGTCGGTTCTCAGTACCAGGTTTCCTCCGAGCTCCGGGCGATCTGCCGGAGCATGGCGTCCCGCTGGCCCATGGCGGCCAGGTGGTAGCCGTTGATCACCGGGTCCTCCGGCGCGCGCTCCAGGGCGTAGCGGGTGGAGCGCACCAGCCCCTCCAGCGTCGCCAGGCGGGTCACCGGGTCGGCGTCCTCCGCCGATGCGGTCTCGGCGTACTCGGCCAGCGCCCGCAGGTACTCGCGCTCCGCGTCCGCCAGCGCCGCCGCCGCTTCCCGCCGCCGCGCGGCGCGCGGGGCGTCGTCGGCCACCGCCACCCGCGGGGCGGCCCCGGCGCGCTCCGCCTCCCGCTCCGCGGTCCCGGAGGCCACGGTC
>JBFMFL010000537.1:0-2777 GCA_040752145.1 Gemmatimonadota bacterium | reverse complement strand
GCGCCACGCGGTTGAACAGCGCCGTGGTCACGAACAGCGCCGTGACCTCCCGCTCGCGCAGCTCGGCCGCGAGCGCCGCCGGGGAGAGCGTGGTCTCGCGCTCGACGACGGCCAGCGAGCCGCCGTTCAGCAGGGCGCCCCAGACCTCGAACGTGGCCGCGTCGAAGGCCAGGTTGGAGGCGTGCGCGATGCGCTCCCCCGGGCCGAAAGGCACGTAGTTGGTGTTCCTCACCAGGCGCACCACCGACCGGTGCGCCACGGCCACGCCCTTGGGGCGGCCGGTGGAGCCCGAGGTGTAGATGACGTACGCCAGCTGCGCCGGATCCGACGGCACTTCCGGTGCGCCCTCGGGCATCTCCGCCAGTTCGGCGGCGGTCTCCGTGGCGTCCAGCCACAGGGGCTCGACGGAGTCGGGGAGGTGCGCGCCGGCGGCGGCATCCGTCAGCACCAGGCGGACGCCGGCGTCGGCGAAGACCTCGCGCAGGCGCCCGGCGGGGTCGGAGGGTGCCACGGGGACGTAGGCGCCGCCGGCCTTGAGCACGGCCAGCATGGCGAGCACGGCGGAGACGCCGCGCTCCAGGCAGACGCCCACGCGGACCTCCGGGCCCACGCCGCGGCTCGCGAGCAGGTGGGCGAGGCGGTCGGCGCGGCGCTCCAGCTCGCCGTAGCCGACGGTCTCGCCGCGGAAGAGGACGGCGGGCGCGCCGGGCGCGGCGGCGGCCTGCTCCGCGAACAGCTCGTGGACGCAGGCGCGCGGCAGCTCGGCCGCGGTGTCGTTCCAGGCCTCCAGCACCTGCGCGCGCTCGGCCCCGCGCAGCAGCGAGAGCCGGGAGAGGCGGCGCGCCGGGTCGGCGGCCATCGTCTCCAGCACGGCCTCCAGGTGCCCCGCCATGCGCGCGGCGGTCTCCGCGTCGAACAGCGCCCGGCGGTAGACGACCGCCCCGCCCAGCGCCTCCCCGTCGTCGAGCATCATCAGGTCCAGGTCGAACTTGGCGGCGCGCTCGCCCCCGCCGAACGGCTCCAGCCCCAGGGGGCCGGGCTCCCGCCGCTCGCCGCCCCGCCCGGCCAGCTCCAGGGCGAAGGTCGTCTGGAAGACCGGCGAGTGGAGCAGGCTGCGCTGCACGCCCAGCTCCTCCACCAGGCGCTCGAAGGGGAGCTCCTGGTGCTCGTACGCCCCCAGCGCCGCCTCCCGGGTGCGACCCAGCAGCTCGCTCCAGGCGGGGTCCCCGCCCAGGTCGCCGCGCAGGGCGAGCATGTTGACGAAGAAGCCGATCAGCCCCTCCAGCTCCACCCGCGTGCGCCCGGCGATGGGGGTGCCCACCACCACGTCGTCCTGCCCCGCCCAGCGGCCCAGCAGCGCCTGCCACCCGGCCAGCAGCGTCATGAACAGCGTCGTCCCCTCGCGCCGCGAGAGCGCCCGCAGGGCCTGCGACAGCTCCGGGGAGAGCCGGAAGGGGTGGCTCGCCGCGAGCGGGCTCTGCCCCGGCTCGCGCGGCCGGTCCGTGGGGACCTCCAGCAGCGCCGGGGCGCCGGCGAGCCGCCCCCTCCAGTAGCCGATCCGCTCCTCCAGCGCCTCGCCGCCGAGCCAGGCGCGCTGCCAGACGGCGAAGTCGGCGTACTGCACCGGCAGCTCCGGCAGGCCCGGCTCCTCGCCGCGGCCGAAGGCGGCGTAGAGCGCGCCGACCTCGCGGACGAGCACCTGCATGCTCCACCCGTCGCTCACCACGTGGTGCAGGGTGAGGCACAGCACGTGGTCGTCTTCGCCCAGGCGCAGCAGCGCGCAGCGCAGCAGCGGCCCCGTCTCAAGGTCGAAGGGGAGCAGCGCCTCCTCGGCGGCCAGGCGCTCCGCCTCGGCCTCCGCGTCCGGCGCGTCGTGGAGATCGACCACCCGGAGCGCCGCGGGGGCGGGCGGGTGGACGACCTGCACGGGCACGCCGGCGCGCTCCTCGAACGTGGTGCGCAGCGTCTCGTGCCGCTCCACCAGCGCGTCCAGCGCGGCGCGCAGCGCGTCCGCGTCCAGGGCGCCCCGCAGGCGCAGCGCGAAGTGCATGTTGTAGGCGGGGCTCCCCGGCTCGATCCGGTCCATCAGCCAGAGCCGCTGCTGCGCGAACGACAGCGGCAGCGGCCCCGTCCGCGGCACCCGCTCGATGGGCGGCGCGGCCACGCCGCCGGCGCCCCGCAGCTCCTCCACGGCCGCGGCCAGCGCCGCCACGGTCGGCGCCTCGAAGAACGCCCCGAGCGGCACCTCCACCCCGAACGCCCGGCGCACCCGGGACGCCACCTGCGTGGCGAGCAGCGAATGGCCGCCCAGCTCGAAGAAGCTCTCCTCCACCCCCACCCGCTCCAGCCCCAGCACCTCCGCCCAGATCCCCGCCAGCACCTCCTCCGCCGGCGTGCGCGGCGCCACGTACGTCTCCTCGTCCGTGCGCTCCGGCGCCGGGAGCGCCCGCCGGTCCACCTTGCCGTTGGAAGTCAGCGGAATGCTCTCCAGCACCACGAACGCCGAGGGCACCATGTACTCCGGCAGCCGCGCCCCCAGCGCCTCCCGCAGTCCGGCCACGCCCTCCTCCGCCGGCACCACGTACGCCACCAGGCGCTTCTCCCCCGGCGCGTCCTCCCGCACCACCACCACGGCCTCGCGCACCTGCGCCAGCCCCGCCAGCGCCGCCTCCACCTCCCCCGGCTCGATCCGGAACCCCCGGATCTTGACCTGCTGGTCCATCCGCCCCAGGTACTCCAGCTCCCCCCCGGCCAGCCACCTCACCCGGTCCCCCGTC
>JBFMFL010000536.1:0-2809 GCA_040752145.1 Gemmatimonadota bacterium | reverse complement strand
GGGATGCGAGCGCGAAGCGGCGAGACCCGGCGGGGTAGTTTCCGCCGGGGCTCGACTCCGTTACGCACGGTCGTATCGTGCGTTACGGAGCCGCAGCCCGACCCCGGCGCAGCCGGGGGCACGCCCAAACCTGCAGTTCAGAGCCGTTCAAACCACACCAGCACATGACCGGCAGGAACAAGCAACCCTCGCAGCCGGACAACGGCCAGCGCGAGATCGACGCGTCGCGCCGCATGATGCAGGTGACCGAGCGCGAGCTGCAGCGCATCCTGCTGGACATCCACGACGGCCCCGTGCAGCACATGTACGCCGCCCTCTCGCAGCTGGACCTGCTGCGGCGCGCCCTGGAGGCGACCGGCCCGGTGGAGGGCGAGGTACACGACCGGCTGGGGCGGATCCGCTCGCTGCTGGAGGGCGGCCTGGGCGAGGTGAGGTCGTTCATCGGCGCCTTCCGCCCGCCGGAGTTCGAGGCCCGCGACCTGGTGACGCTGCTGGAGGGGCTGGCGATCCAGCACGAGAGCATGACGGACACGCGCATCGACCTGGAGGTGCGCGGCGAGATTCCGCCGATCCCGCTGCCGGTCAAGATCGGGCTGTACCGGGTGCTCCAGGAGGGCCTTTCCAACGCCTACCGCCACGGCGGCGCCGACCGCGTGGTCGTGCGGCTGCGCCGGGTCCGCCGCGCCGGGGAGCCCCACCTGCGCATGAGCATCGCCGACAACGGGCACGGCTTCGACTCGCGCGCGCCGGTGCCGGACAAGCACTTCGGGCTGCAGGGGATGCACGACCGGGTGGAGATGATCGGCGGGCGCTTCCACCTGCGCAGCGCGCCGGGGCGCGGGGCCGTGGTCGCCGTGGAAGTGCCGCTGGAGGAAGCGCCGTGAGGACCGTCCGCGTCGTCCTGGCCGACGACCACGAGCTGGTGCTGGAGGGGCTGCGCTCGCTGATCGAGGCCGAGGGCGACATCGAGGTGGCCGCCACCGCCACCGACGGGGAGCAGCTGATGGAGGCGGTGCGCGGCCACGCCCCGGACGTGGTGGTGCTGGACCTGGAGATGGGCGAGTTCGGCGGGCTGCGCTGCCTGGAGCTGCTGCGCACCGAGCACCCGGAGGTGCGCGTGCTGGTGCTCACCGCCTACAGCGACGGCGAGTCCATGCGGGCGGCGCTGGAGGGGGGCGCGGCGGGGTTCGCGCTCAAGACGGAGCCGCCGCAGCAGACGGTGGCCTCCATCCGCCAGGTGCACCGCGGCCACCTGGTGTTCCCGCTGGCCGCCCGCCGCTGGCTGCTGCGCGGGGGCACGCAGCAGGAGCGCGGCGAGATCACCGAGCGCGAGCGGGAGATCCTGGCGCTGGTGGCGGAGGGGCTCACCAACGCGCAGATCGCCCGGCGGCTGCGGGTGAGCGACAACACGGTCAAGTTCCACCTCCAGAACCTGTACCTCAAGCTGGGCGTCCGGAACCGCACCGAGGCCGCCGCCCACTACCTGCGCGAGCACGCCGCGCGCCGGGGGGAGCGGGCGTAGCGCGCCCGCTCCGGTGACGGGCCCGGACGCCCGCTCGTCCAGCCGGGTACGCATCCTGCCGGGGCCGCCCCGCCGGCCGGCGTCCACGTCTCCAGCGAGCGATTCCGCGTGCCCAGCAGCCGTCCCCTCCGCGTCGCCATGGTCGTCAAGCTCTACCCGCCCTGGGTGGGCGGGCTGGAGCTGCACGTGGCCGAGCTGGCCGAGCGCATGGCCGCCCTGCACCCCGCGTCGAGCATCACCGTGGTCACGGGGCAGGAGCGGCGCGCCGCCTTCTCGGAGGAGACGCGGGGCGGCGTGCGGGTGCTGCGGGCCGCCACGCTGCTGCGCGCCGCGCGCACCCCCGTCACCGTGGGCCTGGGCGCGCTGCTGCGCCGGGTGGACGCGGACGTGTACCACTTCCACTCGCCCTTTCCCTGGGGCGAGATGGTCGCCCTGGGCGCCGGGCTCCGCGCGCCGGTGGTGGTGACGCACTACCACGACATCGTCCGGCAGAAGCGGCTCGCCCGCCTGCACCGCCCCTTCCTGGACGCGTTCCTGCGCCGCGCCGACCGCGTCGTTGCCTGGACGCCCCAGGCCGCGGAGGGCTCGCCCGCGCTGCGCGCCCACCGCGACCGCGTCGTCGTGATCCCCGGCGGCATCGACACCCGGCGCTTCGTCCCCACCGCGGAGAGCCGCGCCCGCGCCGCCGAGCTGCGCCGCACGCTCGCGCCCGACGGGCCGGTGACGCTGTTCGTGGGGCGGCTGGTCTACTACAAGGGCGTCGACCACCTGCTCCGCGCCTTTCGCGACGTCCCCGGCACGCTGCTGCTGGTGGGCCGCGGCGAGCTGCGCGGGGAGCTGGAGGCCCTGGCGGAGCGGCTGGGCGTGCTGCCGCGGGTGCGCTTCCTGGGCGAGGTGCCGGACGCGGAGCTGCCGCTGTACTACCAGGCCGCCGACCTGCTGGCGCTCCCCTCCTCCGCCAACACCGAAGCGTTCGGGCTGGTGCAGCTGGAGGCCCACGCCAGCGGCATCCCGACGGTCTGCACCGACCTCCCCACCGGCGTCACCTTCGTCAACCAGCACGGCCGAACCGGGCTGGTGGTGCCCCCGCGCGACCCGGCCGCGCTCGCCGCGGCCCTGAAGCGCCTGCTCGCGGACGAGCCGCTGCGGCGGGAGATGGGGCGCGCGGCGCAGCGGCGGGCGCTGGCGGAGTTCGACGTCGGCCGGTGCGCGGAGCGGGTGTGGGCGCTGTACGAGGAAGTGCTCGGCCGGCGGGCGGAGGCGGCCGCGTGACGCCTCCCGCCGGCG
>JBFMFL010000535.1:0-2831 GCA_040752145.1 Gemmatimonadota bacterium | reverse complement strand
TGAGGTCACGGGAGTGTGGCACCCGGAAGGCCCGGGCTCAAATCGTTTCACCTGCGAGCACGCTGTAAGATGGGCCAGATCATGCGGTTACAGCAGCATTGTGGAAGCTAAACCGGACACTACTGATCTGCGATAACGCCAGTGCGAAATGGCTCTGCCGGTTGAGCACTACGGCGAAGTCGTGAACCAGGTGGGGGATGCGCGGATGACGCCGGGGATAGAGAGTTTCGGCCATGCGGGCGTACCCCGCGGCAGACCGAAAGTCATTCGTGTCCAGGGACAGCAACATCAGGTCGTGATACGCTTCGGCCGCCTTCCTCCGTCTTCCGGTTCGTGTCGCACGCCGGGCTCCGTTCAGCAGGAATCGCCGCGCCTGCGCGTACATGCCGAGCCCATACAGCAGCGAGCCGTAGCCGAGTAGCGCCGCCACGGTTTCCTCGCGGTCCTGAAGCCGCACGGCCAGCCGGAAGCCTCTCTCGTACCAGACTGCCGCACGGTGGTTCAGCGCTCCCCTGCGGCACAGGCGGGCCGCCTGGTTAGCCTGATACGGGCTCTCCGGGTCTGCAATCGCCGCCGCGTCCGCGAAGAAGGCCGCGAGTTCCACCATCGAACGGGCCTCCGCCCACTCGTAGACCTGGCGGCACGCAGCAACGATCTCTCTACCTCCCACCGCCTGCGGCGAGACTCGCAGCCGGTGGAACGTCTCCAGGGCACCGGGGAGGGCCGGCGCCTCTTCCCGCACGCGGAGGAGTCGTTCCGCGTCGTTACCATCAGGTGGAGCGAACAACTCCTCACGGTCCTCCGGCACCACGTCCGCCCACAGCCACACGTCGCGGACGGCTTGCCAGAGCACCAGCCACAGGCTTCCACCAGTCGCCGCCACACCTTGGAGGGCTGTTGCGCGTATCCACTCGCCGGGAGGCTTCGGCGGCGGCGGGATGCGGTGGGGTCGTCCATCGCGCGTTGTTCGCTTGTCCTTCCCCATGCAGCTCCCGGAGGTCGTGTAACCGATCAAATATTGGGCGACAGATTGAGCGCGAGCGGGAGCTGGACTATTCATCCGTGGACATACGCCTTACCCACCACTCACCAAGAGAAGTCCGTACCGGGTCGGTACTTGTTGTGGCGGCAGCTTGGTCGGCTCCGCTCGCGCGCCGCCGGTCTGGCGCGGAGGTGACGCCGGGGGAGTCGGCCGTTCCGCCTCTGCAGCGGGCCGCTCCGTCACGTCTCCTCCTGCGCGAGCCACGGAGGCACGGCTTGCCCCCCCCGGACGAACAAGGCCGCAAGCTCCTTTGCGAGGTGGCGGCGCGCGGCCTTTCGCGTCGAGCCGGGCAGCAACTCGTCTGCGAGGAGGGACAGGCACACCGCCCCGAGCGGGACCGGAGCAACCGCCCGGTTTTCCATCCAGTCGCGCAACCGGGTCAGGTTCCGGTGTACGGGGACGCTTTCCAGGTCCAGGAACTTCCGCAGGGTTCCGCGAGAGATGCCGATCTGTTGGGCGAGCGAGTTCTGTCCGGTATGCACGCGCAGCTCGTGCCGAAGAGCCTGGCGGATCTGCTCCAACTCCCTCGCCCGCGCGACGGCCTCCATGTCGAGCTGTCGCGCTTCCGCTGGCGAGATCCGGGCGCGTAGCCACTGGCGCCGCGTTCGCATGCCTCCTCCGGGTGGCGGTTCGTACTCTGTCCACTTCTACGCTAGTATTTTCGCGGTTCGTGGACAGTGACAGGTCATGGCTCCAGAGGGACGGACCTGGCCCGGTGCGCCGTTCGCCCGAGCAAGGGTGGAGAAAGTGGACACATGGGCCCGCCGAGCAGAGAGTTGCTGTACTGGCGCGGATGGGAACCACCGTAGCTGGACCTGTTCTCACCCCCGTGGCCGCGGAGCGGGCCCGAGTCCCGGACATGACGGGCCCAAGCCGGACGCAGCGCGGGCGTAACCCGGCGGTGCCACTCCGGGGAATGCTCCCCCGCCAGGACCCCGGATGCGCCACGAACCGGCACTGTTCAGCCTCACGGGTGCTCGCATGCTTCCAAGCAGATTGCGACAGGCAACGCCCCACGCAGACGCCGGAGCACCGATGAAGGACGGAAGCGGCCGAGAGGAAGGAGAAATCCAGCAGTTAGCCGCACGCGCACTCGAACTGCTGGACCAGGCGGTAGGACGAGCCGCCCGGCTCAACGTGAAGAGGCGGCAGCGGGTGCGCGAACACCTGCTCGCCCCGCGCAACCACCTCCGCGCCTCGCTGGACCGGATGCGGCAGAAGATCGACGCCGAGCGGCAGGGAATCGAGGCCGAGCGGATTCGCCGCGCCGGCTGATGCTCTCTATTAGCCTGCCGCCCTGGCGCGGCGTCGTTCGCCTCCTCGCCCGCGGCATCTCCACCGTTCGTGCGCTACTCCCGCCCGGCTGCACCACGGGAAGAAGCGACCTCCACCGCGTGCTCTACATCTACGGCGGCGGGAAGGAGATCCCCAGGGACGAGGATCTACCTCCCGAGCTGACGCTTTGGGCGATAGACGCCACCCTTGCCACACTGCCGGCCTACGCCCGCCCCAGCGCGCGAGCCGAGGTGCTGGGGATCTTCGCGAACGCCTACGACGCATCCCGAGAACCCTACCCCGAATGGCTCCGCGTGGGGTTGGCACGGACCGAACCACGGCTGCTACGCCGAGCCACGCAGCGAATTCCACCACCGGACGGATAACCGGTAGACACTCGGCCGGGTGCTGAAGTTGCAGGCAGGCCAGTGAACCGGTGGCAAAGCGTCTCTGGAGGAAGCTATGGCAAGAGCGAAGGCAAGTGGGACGGCTCCGTGCGTGCACTGTGGGGGCA
>JBFMFL010000534.1:0-2833 GCA_040752145.1 Gemmatimonadota bacterium | reverse complement strand
ATGGCCCCCCCCGGGGTTACTCCCGGGGGGGGCCCCCGTCGTAGGGGCCCTCACCCGGCTCGCTTGAGGCTCGCCACCCTCTCCCAATTCTGGGAGAGGGGGCAACTACGGGCGACGCATGCTGTTCTCCCCTCCCTCGCTTGCGGGGGAGGGGTGGCGCGCAGCGCCGGGGTGGGGGGGCCGGCGGACGCCAGCACCACCCCGACCCGAGCGCCAGCGAGGGGCACGCCCGAACCCAAGCCGTCGTCGTCGTATGTAGCTCTTTGCCGGGAACCAACATTGCAGTGCCGCTCCGCTCGGCGAACGTGGGGGAAACAAGGGGAACGGAGGAGCGCGAGATGATGCAATCGTCGGAACGTTCGGTCTCGGTGTGGGAGGCCACCCGCCCGCAGCGCTCGCTCCCGCCGCTGGCGGGCGAGGCGGAGGCGGACGTGTGCGTGGTGGGGGCGGGGATCGCCGGGATGACGGTGGCGTACCTGCTCGCCAAGGCGGGCCGGAGCGTGGTGGTGCTGGACGACAACGCCGTGGGCGGCGGGGAGAGCGGGCAGACCACCGCCCACCTGGCCAGCGCGTTCGACGACTACTACCAGGTCGTCGAGAAGATCCACGGACGGGACGGCGCGGCGCGGGTACACGAGAGCCACCAGGCGGCCATCGAGCTGATCGGCGAGATCGCGGCGGCCGAGGGGATCGAGTGCGAGTACGAGCGGGTGGACGGGTACCTCTTCCTGGCCCCCAACGAGACCCGCGACTTCCTGGAAAGGGAGCGCGACGCGGCGGTGCGGGCGGGGCACGCGGACGCCGAGGTGGTGGAGCGGATCCCCGGGCTCCCCTTCGACAGCGGGCCGGCGCTGCGCTTCCCCCGGCAGGGGCAGTTCCACCCGCTCAAGTACCTGGAGGGGCTCGTCGGCGCCGTCCAGCGGCTGGGCGGGCGCATCCACACGGGCAACCACGTGCTGGAGGTCCGCGGCGGCGCCCGCCCCGAGGCGCGCGGCGACGGGTTCGCGGTGCGGGCGGGGGCGCTGGCGGTGTGCACCAACTCGCCCATCAGCGACCGCTTCACCCTGCACACCAAGCAGGCGCCCTACCGCACCTTCGTGATCGGCGCGCGGGTGAAGAAGGGAGCGGTGCCGCACGGGCTGTACTGGGACACCCTGGACCCGTACCACTACGTGCGCCTGGCCGCGCTGGAGGGCGACCCGGAGCACGAGATGCTGGTGGTGGGCGGCGAGGACCACAAGACCGGCCACCGCGACGACGCCGCGGAGCGCTACGCCCGGCTGGAGGCGTGGACGCGCGAGCGCTTCCCGGTGGTGTCGGTGGACCTGCGCTGGTCCGGCCAGGTGATGGAGCCCATGGACTACCTGGGCTTCATCGGCCGCGACCCGGGGGCGGGGATGGAGAACGTGTACCTGGCCACCGGTGACTCGGGGCAGGGGATGACGCACGGCACCATCGCCGGGCTGCTCATCTCCGACCTGGTGCAGGGGAACCGCAACCCATGGGAGCAGGTCTACGACCCGGCGCGCAAGACGCTGTCGCGCGAGTCGGTCAAGGAGTTCCTGGTGGAGAACCTGGACGTGGGGGTGCGCTACCTGGACTGGCTGCGCTCCGGCGAGCCCTCCGCGGACGCCATCGCCCCGGGCACCGGCGCCGTCCTCCAGCGCGGCTCGCAGAAGATCGCCGCGTACCGCGACGAGGCCGGCGTGCTGGTGGAGCGCTCGGCGGTGTGTACGCACCTGGGGTGCATCGTGCACTGGAACACCGAGGAGCGCAGCTGGGACTGCCCCTGCCACGGCTCGCGCTTCGCGCCGGACGGGGCGGTGCTCAACGGCCCGGCGCCCTACCCGCTGAAGCCCGTGGAGCCGGAGGCCGGCCGGTGAGCCGGGTGCGCGTGGTGATCCTGGACATCGACGGCACGCTCATCGACAGCAACGACGCCCACGCGCAGGCGTTCCTGGACGCGGCGGAGGAGCTGGGGCTGGAGGTGCCGGAGTTCCGGGAGGTGTGGCGGCGGATCGGGATGGGCGGGGACAAGCTGATCCCCGAGGTGTGGGGCTTCGAGAAGGAGAGCGAGCGGGGCGAGAAGCTGAACGCGCGCAAGGGCGAGATCTTTCGCGAGCGCTTCCTCCCCACGCTCCAGCCCACCCCCGGCGCGCGCGCGCTGCTGCACCGCATGCGCGACGACGGGATCAAGCTGGTGGTGGCCACCTCGGCCGACCGGGAGGACCTGGCGGGGCTGCTGGAGCGCGCCGGGGTGCAGGACCTGATCCAGGAGGCCACCTCCGCCGACGACGTGGAGGAGTCCAAGCCGGACCCGGACATCGTCCACGCCGCGCGCGACGAGGGCGGCTTCCCCAGGGAGCAGACGGTGATGCTGGGGGACACGCCCTACGACGTGGAGGCGGCCAACCGCGCCGGGGTGCCCATCGTGGCGGTGCGCTCCGGCGGCTGGGGCGACGAGGACCTCCGGGGCGCGGTCGCCGTCTACGACCACCCCGCCGACCTGCTGGAGCACTTCGACGAATCCCCCGTGGGGCGCGGCAACGGCGGGGGGAACGGCTCTTAGCTGCTGGTTCGGGCGTGCCCCCGGCCCCCTCCCCCCGGCCCCTCTCCTGCGAGCGGGAGAGGGGGAGCACTACGACGGCGCCCCCGCCGGGAGATCCCGACGGGGGCGCCTTTCACTTCCGCACTGCGGTTCAGCGTACGTAACTACTCAGCCCTGTAGCTGGGGCATGAGGGGCGAGCCGAGGAAGACGCTTTGCAGCCCCGAGAGGACCTGCAGGCCCTGTTTGCGCAGGGTGGAGATGTAGCCGCGGATGCGACAGAAGAA
>JBFMFL010000533.1:0-2852 GCA_040752145.1 Gemmatimonadota bacterium | reverse complement strand
CGCGCCCGCGCAGTCCGTGCTGTACCGCTCGCCGTCGTTCGTCGTCACCGACAGCTCGGTGCGGCAGGGGAGGTTCGAGGCGGTCGCCCGCTCGCGCGACACCATCCTTTCCAGCTATCCCCGCTCCGGGCGGGAGATGAGGTTCCGGTTCAGCATCGACGGGGCGGACAACGAGTTCCGCCCCGGCACCGAGCACACCCTGTACATCCGCCCGGCGGCAGGCCGGATCGTATCGCCGCTGTACGTGTTCGGGCGCGAGCAGCCGCCCGTCGTCCCCACGCCGGAGGCGTTCGCCACCAGCGAGGAGGGCGTCGCGCAGGTGACGATCCGGCTGGACATGCGCGAGGTGCTGAGCAGCTTCGCGCGCACGGGCGCCTACGACCCGCCCGAGGGCCCGCCCATCCGCCGGGAGGACTTCCCGGCCGTGTACGCCATCGGCGACGTGGAGCCGCTGCGCTGGGAGGTGGAGGGGCTGCGGCCCGGCTCCCCCGCGCAGCTCACCGACCCGGACGGCGACGGCATCTACACGCTGGTGCTCCCGGTGGAGGCGCAGTACACCCGCCCCCGCGCCGCCGACGGCCGCGCGGTGTGGGCGCGCCGGGCGGACCTGTCGGCGTTCCCTCGCCTCTCGTCGCCGCAGCCGCTGCTGGACGCGCTCTACCGCATGTCGCTGGAGGAATTGACGCAGCTGGTGAGGGAGGACGGCGCGCTCTCCGCGGGCGCCAAGTGGCCCGGCGTGTGGACGCGCGACGTGGCCTTCGCCTCGGTGCTGGGGCTGGCGGTGGTGGCGCCGGAGGCGGTGCGGCGCAGCCTGGAGGCCAAGGTTGACTCGGCGGGACGGATCGTCCAGGACACCGGGACGGGCGGCTCGTGGCCGGTCTCCAGCGACCGCATGGCCTGGGCGCTGGCCGCGTGGGAGCTGTACGCCGTCACCGGGGACCGGGCGTGGCTGCGCCGGGCGCACGACGTGATCCGCCGCTCGGCGGAGGCGGACCTGCACGCGGTGCTCGACCCGGAGACGGGGCTGGCGCTGGGCGAGACGTCGTTCATGGACTGGAGGGAGCAGAGCTACCCGCGCTGGATGGAGCCGCGCGACATCGCCCGCTCGCAGGCGGTGGGCACCAACGCGGTCCACCACGGCACCTACCGCGTCCTGGCCGACATGGCCCGCGCGCTGGGCGAGCCGGACGCGCGCTGGACCGCGGCGGCGGAGCGGCTGCGCGCCGCCGTCGACCGGCACCTGTGGATGCCGGAGGCCGGCTACTACTCGGCGTACCGCTACGGCCGCGCCTTCCCCTCCCCCGTGCCCCGCTCCGACGCGCTGGGCGAGGCGCTGGCCGTGGTCTACGGCGTGGCGGACCGGGAGCGCGCCGCCGAGGTGGTCGCCCGCACGCCGCTGGTGGAGTTCGGCGCGCCGACGTTCTGGCCGTACGTCCCGGGGATGCGGCGCTACCACAACGGGGCGCTCTGGCCTTTCGTGAACGCCTTCTGGGCCTGGGCCGCGACCGAGGCCGGGAACACCGCGGCCGTGGAGCACGGCCTGGCTTCCGTGTACCGGCCGGCGGCGCTGTTCCTGACCAACAAGGAGAACATGGTGGCCGAGACCGGCCACTTCGACGGCACGGTGCTCAACTCCGACCGCCAGCTGTGGAGCGTGGCCGGCAGCCTGGCGACGCACTTCCGCGTGCTCTTCGGGATGCGCTTCCTCCCCGACCGCCTCGCCTTCCGCCCCGTGGTGCCGCCCGCCTACGCCGGGGAGCGCACGCTCGGCGGCCTGCGCTTCCGCGGCGCCGTGCTCACCGTCACCGTGCGCGGCTCCGGCGACGGCGTGGCCTCCGCGCGGCTGGACGGCCGCCCCCTGGCTCGCGCCGAGGTGCCGGGGGACCTCACGGGCGAGCACACGCTGGAGATCGAGATGAACGGCCGCTGGCCGGCCGGCCGCATCAACCGGGTGGAGAACCGCTGGGCGCCGGAGACGCCCGTCGCCGCCCTCCGCGGCGACACGCTGGCGTGGGCCCCGGTGCCGGGCGCCGCGCGCTACGCCGTGCGCCGCGACGGCAGGCCGTCCGTGACCACGCGCGACACGCGACTGCCCCTGGGCCGCCACGACGCCGTGGCCGAGTACCAGGTGGCCGCGGTGGACTCAACCGGGACCGAGTCGTTCCTGAGCGAGCCGGTGCGCGTCGTTCCCACGGGCGCGGTGACGGCGGCCCGCCCCCGCGGCGCGCCGCTGGAGCGCGCGCACGCGGGCTTCACCGGCGCGGGCTACGTGCGCCTGACGCGCGAAGCGAACACCCGCGTGGAAGTGCCCGTGCGGGTGGCGTGCGGCGGCGTGTACGAGATCGACGCGCGCTACGCCAACGGCAGCGGCCCGGTGAACACCGAGGCCAAGGCGGCCATCCGCACGCTGCGGGTGGACGGCCGCCCGGCCGGCGTGCTGGTGATGCCGCAGCGCGGCGTGGAGGCGTGGACGGACTGGGGGTGGAGCACGCCGGTGCGCGTGCGGCTCGCCCCCGGTGAGCACGTGCTGACGCTTGCCTTCACGCCGCTGGACGAGAACATGGACCGGCGGGTGAACACCGCCCTGCTGGACCACCTGCGGCTGACGCGGCTGGGGCCGGCGTGCCGGTGAGGCCGACGGCGACAGCAGTGCGGAGTACGAAGTACGAAGTACGCTGAACCTGCAACGGCGACCCCCTCCCCCGGCCCCTCCCCGCAAGGGGGAGGGGAGAACTGCTTGTTCCCGAGGTTACGTCGGGTGCGGTGCGAGCCTGGACAGGGGGGGGGGCGGCCCCCCCCCCCCCCCCCCCCCCCGCGCCGGGTGTGGGGTGGGGGGGGAGGTGGGGGAGGGG
>JBFMFL010000532.1:0-2867 GCA_040752145.1 Gemmatimonadota bacterium | reverse complement strand
GCATGGTGGCGCGCCCCGCGCTGGTCCTCGCCGTGGCGTCGGCGCGGCTGGCCCGCGGCGACTTCCGCGCCCCGCTCCCCCCCGCCTCCGGCGACGAGGTGGGGCAGCTGGCGCGCGCCTTCGCCGAGATGCGCTCCGCCATCGCCGAGCGCGAGGCGCGGCTGCGCTCCGCCCAGGCGGAGATGATCCACCGGGAGAAGCTCGCCGCCATGGGCCGCCTGGTGGCGCAGCTCTCGCACGAGATCAACAACCCCATCTACAACATCCAGAACTGCCTGGAGGCGCTGGAGCGGCGCGGCGACCCCCGCGACCCCAACCGCGAGTTCCTGCTGCTGGCGCAGGAGGAGCTGTCGCGCATGGCCTCGCTCACCCGGCGCATGCTGGACCACAGCCGCCCCATGTCCGACGCGGCCGCCCCGCTGAACCTGAACGGCACGGTGCAGCGGGTGCTCGCCCTGGCCGGGCCCGAGCTGGCGGGGCGCGGGATCCGCGTGGACACCTGGCTGGAGCGCGGCCTCCCGTCGGTGGTGGCGCACCCGGACGCCATCCAGCAGGTGCTCGCCAACCTGGTGAACAACGCCATGGACGCCATGCCGGAGGGCGGCACGCTGCGCATCTCCACCCGCGCCGCAGCCGACGCCGTGGAGGTGGCGGTGGAGGACACCGGCTCCGGGATCGCCGAGGACCAGCTCCCGCACATCTTCGAGGCGTTCTACACCACCAAGCCCGGCGTCCGCGGCCTGGGCCTGGGCCTGTTCGTCTCCGAGGGCATCATCCGCGGCCACCGCGGCCGCATCTCCGTGGAGAGCCGCCCCGGCGCCGGCAGCCGCTTCACCATCCGCCTCCCCCGCGAGACGCTGGACGAGGCGATCGCGACCGGGGAGCGGGAGGAGGCGGAGGCGGTGGCGTGAACGGCAGGGGACGGGGACAGGGGACAGGGGACAGGGGACAGGGGACAGCCTGCAACGGCGGCCCTCACCCGGCTCGCTTGAGGCTCGCCACCCTCTCCCAATTCTGGGAGAGGGGGCAACTGCTGGATCTTGCGGGTACGTCGGCGGTTGCGTGAGGGATGTCGGCCCGAAGGGGCGAGACCCGGCGGCAGTTTGCCGGGGCTCGACTCCGTTGAGCAGCGTAGTTTGCTGCTCTACGGAGCCGCAGCCCGACCCCGGCGCAGCCGGGGGCACGCCCAAACCGTAGTTGTACGCAGGTAAACCACGTAAGGCGACCAACGAACGCATGGCAGACACGCCGCGCATCCTGATCATAGACGACGACCGCGCCTTCCGCGTGGGCACGGGCGCCCTGCTCACCGACGAGGGCTACCGGGTGGACGCCGCGCCGGGCGGGGACGAGGGGCTGGACCGGCTGCGCTCCGACGACTTCGACCTGGTGCTGCTGGACCTCAAGATGGAGGGGCGCACCGGGCTCTCCGTGCTGGAGGAGCTGCGCCGCGGCGGCAACGACGTGCCGGTGGTGATGCTCACCGGCTTCGCCACGGTGGACAGCGCGGTGCAGGCGCTCAAGCTGGGCGCCGACGACTACGTCACCAAGCCGTGCGACAACTCGGTGCTGCGCTCCAAGATCCGCACCATCCTGGCGCGCCGGCAGCCGGTGCTGGGCGAGGGGGCGGCGCGCATCGTGGCCACGGGGAGCCGCATGAAGGAGGTGCAGCGCTCCATCGCCCGGGTGGCGCCCACGGAGAGCACCGTGCTGCTGCGCGGCGCCACCGGGACGGGCAAGGAGCTGGTGGCGCACGCCATCCACGAGGAGAGCCCGCGGCGCGGCAGGGCGTTCGTGGCGGTGAACTGCTCGGCGCTGGCGGAGGGGCTGCTGGAATCGGAGCTGTTCGGGCACGCGCGCGGCGCCTTCACCGGCGCCGTCGCCGACCGCAAGGGGCTGTTCGAGGAGGCCAGCGGCGGCACGCTGTTCCTGGACGAGATCGGCGACGTGAGCCCGGGGATGCAGGCGCGCCTGCTCCGCGTGCTCCAGGAGCGCGAGGTGACCCGGGTGGGCACGGCCCGCGCGGTGCCGGTGGACGTGCGGGTGATCGCCGCTACGCACCAGGACCTGGAGGCGCGGGTGGAGGAGGGCCGCTTCCGCGCCGACCTGTACTTCCGCCTCAAGGTGTTCCAGATCCGCATCCCGGAGCTGCGCGACCGCCCCGAGGACATCCCCGCCCTCGCCGCGGCGGCGGTGGGGCGCTGGAACGAGCGGGTGTCCAACCCCACCCGGCGCATCACCGGCTTCTCGGACGACGCCATGGAGACCCTGCAGGCCTACGACTGGCCCGGCAACGTCCGCGAGCTGATGGCGTCCGTGGAGCACGCCTGCATCGTCTGCGACGGCAACCGCATCCTCCCCTGCCACCTCCCCGACGAGGTGCGCGAGGGCGCCTCCGCCGAGCGCAAGCCGGACGCCGAGGAGCGCGCCGCCGCCGCCAACGGCGAGACCGGCCGCCGCTACCAGGCCTCCGCCGGGCCCGAGGCCGAGCGCGAAGCCATCCGCAAGGCCCTGGAGGACGCCGCCGGCAACCGCACCCGCGCCGCCGCACTCTTAGGCATGGGGCGGACTACGCTCTGGCAGAAGCTCAAGGAGTACGGACTGTAGAGGATTCGTCGTCGGGTTTCGCGGGCCGCTCCGGAGCCCGGACGATACTGCCGTCCGGTCTCCTGCGCGGGCTCCGCGAGCCTCCTCGGTCGGCACGGAACTGCTGTGCCGACGCTGCGGGGTCTCGCTCCGCCGGAGTGAGCCTCGCCAAACTGCCGGCGAGTCTCCCTCCGAACAGACTTTGAGGGATACTGCGGAACAGCCAACTGCCAACCACAACAGCAGTTCTCCCCTCCCTCGCTGGCGGGGGAGGGGGCGGG
>JBFMFL010000531.1:0-2890 GCA_040752145.1 Gemmatimonadota bacterium | reverse complement strand
CCCGGACGGTCCGGGCCGGCCGCGCTCCCGTCACCTGCGGTGCTACTGGATTCTCACCGCGTCGGCGATCACCACGTACCCCGTGGTGGTCCACCGCGACAGCGAGACGCGGTTCCAGCCGGCCGAGAAGTTGTAGCTGCCCAGCGCCTGCCAGGCGCCGCCGCCCGTCTGCTGGTTCACCGAGCGCCGTCCGACCTCGGTGCCGCTGGCGTTGTACATGATGTACGGCGCGCTGGCCGAGCGGTTGGTGCCGGAGGTCCAGTACGCGGACACCGACTTGGTGGCGGCGGCCGGCAGGTAGAACTCGAAGTTGGCGGGGTCGCTCACCGCGGCGGTGCTCGCGTAGTAGTAGCCCGAGCCGTAGTAGCCGGCCGTGCCGGAGGACGAGATCCAGTTGGCCGAGGCCGAGAAGCGGGTGCTGGTGCCGTTGGTGTGGCTGTCCACGGTGAGGGCCGTGCCCGTGGTGCCGCTCACGCAGCTGTTGATCTTGCTCATGTAGTCCGCCCACGGGAAGCCCTGCCCGGGGTCGTGCGCGCGGTTCACCGGGTCCGGCTGGTAGTGGCCGATGATGTGGTCGCGGTCGCGGATGATGCCGCGGCTCTTGACGACGTCGCAGGTCAGCTTGACGGAGGTGTTGTACTGCACCGCGGGCCACGGGCCGTAGCCGTTGCTGCCGTACGAGAAGCCGCCGTGCTCGATGCCGACGGAGCGGGGGTTGGTGGGGTAGCCCTGCCAGTACTTGCCCACGTGCCAGGCGGTGTTGTCCTCGTCCACCAGCTGGCGCACCTCGGTCACGCCGCCGCCGATGTCCGTCTGCCCCACCACGTAGTGCGCCGACACGCCGGAGGACGGGTTGGTGAGCCAGCTCCAGCAGCCGCTGTAGTTCCCGGCGCAGGTGTGGATCACCACCAGCGCGAGGGAGTACCCGGAGCGGCCGGAGGAGTAGTTGGGCGACGCGGTCCAGATGGCCGGGCCGTACTCGGTGGTGAGGGCCGTGCGGCTCGTGGGGGCCGGGGTGGTGGGCTTCACGCCGGGGTGGGCCGCGAGCGTCGCCTGCTGGGGCATGTCGCTCACGCCCTGGCGCAGCGCGCCGTACACGCCCTGGTGCACGTAGCCCGCGGTGGCCTGGTCGTTGGAGATGCCGCTGAAGCGCGCCACCGCCGGCGCCCAGGCGCCCAGGTCGTCCCCGGCCACGCGCAGCGCCTCGCCCTCGGCGCGCAGCAGCGCCGCGCCGGCGCGGATGCTGGCCTCCACGTCGGTCCGGGCCGCCTCCTCGCTCACCCCCGCCAGCCGGGCGCCCCGCTCCAGGCGCTCGCCCCGCAGCGCGAAGATGCCGTACGCGGGCGCAAGCCCCTCCATGTCGCTCTCGTCGCCGCGGGCGAACTGCCAGCCGGTCTCGGTGTGGGCGACCGCCTTGAGCAGGTCCGCCGGGACCCCGAACTCGCTCGCGGCGCGTTCGAACATGGGGTCCAGCCGGGAAGCCGCGGCGGCCGGCTGCTCGGGCTGGACGGGCGGGGTGGGGGCGTCGCAGGCGGCCAGGACCGCCGCGGCGCCGAGGACGACGGCCAGGGTACGAACGTTTCGCATGAGCATCCGTTCAGGTGACGGGTTCCCCCGGGGCACTACCGTGGTGGGGTGGTGCCCCGGCGTGCATACGCGGGGCCCGCGCGCGCCGGCGGCCGGCGGTCTCCGCAACCGTCTGCGCGGCATCTCATTGCGCCTGCGGGGGCGGTCCGCCCCCGCCGCGGCGCACTGCACCGATTTGGGAGGTCTGCACCAGATTGGTATAGCAGGGGAGGCGGCGGGCGGTCAGCGATGGTAGGGGAGGAACAGCGAAGCCGTGGTGCCGCGGCCGGGCTCGCTCTCCACGAGCAGGTCGCCGCCCAGCGACCGGGCCAGCCGCCGGGAGAGCGCCAGCCCCAGCCCCACGCCCCTCACGTGCGAGTCGGTGCGGGCGGCGTCGCCCACCTGGGTGAAGGGCTCCATCATCTGGTCCAGCACGTCGCGCGCGATGCCGCGGCCGGTGTCCAGCACGCGCACGGCCAGGAACGGCCGCCGCCGCCCGCCGCTCCAGCGCGCCGTCTGCTCCACGCGCACCTCGATCCCCCCCTCGGAGGTGTACTTGATGGCGTTGGAGAGCAGGTGCAGCAGGACCTTGGAGAAGCGCGCCGGGTCGGTCTGCAGCGGGGGGAGGTCCCGCCGGGCGCGCAGGGAGATGGGGAGCCCCTTGCGGTCGGCGGCGGGCTCCACGCGGCGCAGGAGCTGGAGCACCGCTTCGCGCGGCTGCACCACCTCGGCGCCGGCTTCCGGGGCCTCGCGGTCGCCGAGCTGGAGGATCCCCTCCAGCACCCGCACCACGGTGGTCACGGCCGTGCGGGTGGAGTCCACCACCTTGGCGACGTGCGCGGGGAGGGCGGAGGCGTCGTAGCTCTGCAGCACGTCGGCGTTCAGGGTGAGCGCCAGGGCGGGGGTGCGGATCTCGTGGTTGAGCGCGGTGAGGAAGTGGTCGCGCATCTGCCGCGCGGTGCGCGCCTCCTCGAAGGCGCGGTCGTGCTCCAGCACCAGCGCCGCCACCCCGGCGCACCCGCGCGCCGTCTCCCACGCGTCCTCGCCCGCGCCGTCCGGGAGCGCGAGTACCATCGCCCCCGCGGCAAGGGCGCGCACGTGCAGCGGGAGCACCAGGAGCGCCGCCGGCCCGCCCCCGTGCGCCGCGCCCGCGGGCGGGACGAGCAGGGGACGGTCGATCCACTCCTCGCGCCGGGCGAGCGCCTCCGCCACCGCGCCCCCGGGGGCGAGCAGGGCGGCCATGCGGTCGGGCGTCCAGCCGCGGAGCGCGCGCACGCTCGCCTGCCCCCCCTCCAGCAGGGCGCCCGCGAGCGCGCCGGAGGAG
>JBFMFL010000530.1:0-2892 GCA_040752145.1 Gemmatimonadota bacterium | reverse complement strand
CCCGCACCGCCTCCGCCACGGGCGGGAGGCGCCCGGGCCCGTAGCGCCCCACGAACCAGTGCAGCTCCTCGTCCGGCACCGGCGCCACCTCGGCCAGGATGCGGGCGACGGCCGCGGCGGCCCGGCCCTCCGGGTCGGGCGGCAGGGCCCCGGCGTACCCGGGGAGGCGGGCGTCCTGCACCGAGCTGAGATAGCCGCTGGACAGCCCGCGCCGCGCCAGCGAGGCCGCCACGTACCAGTCCACGCTGCGGGCGAACACCTCCGCCGGGCGGCGGTCCGGGTCCGGCCGCCCCTCGTCGCCGGGGGCGGGCGGCTCCAGGGGCCCGTCGGAGAGCGCCCGCACCGCGGCGGCCAGGTAGTCGCCGCGCAGGCGCACCGCGCGGTCGGTGCGGTACGCCCCGCGCACCCCGGAGCGGGCCCGCGCCGCCTGCCAGTCCAGGTCGTGGGCCAGCTCGTGCGCCAGCGTCCCCGCGGCGGTGGCCGGGGGGAGCGTGAGCCGGCGCCGGGCGGGGTCGTGGGTGGCCAGCGCCTCCTCGCGCTCCGTCTCGCCGAACCTCACCCGCAGCCCCTCCACCGTGAACGCGGGGAACACCAGCGCCAGGTCGCGCAGCGAAAGCTCCAGCATGCGCAGGTAGTAGGGGCGCCACGCCTGCGGGACGCTGTCGGCGAAGGTGACGGAGCGCAGCCCGAAGGCGGTGCGCAGCTCGCGCTCGGTGGGGGCGGGGAAGCCCGGGAACCACACCGGCTCCTGCGCCAGCGAGCGCAGCGATACCCCCACCGCCAGCGCCACCCCCGCCGTCCCCGGCCCCTCCGCCGCGCCGCGCAGCAGCGCCAGCTCCGCCACGAAGCGCTCCTCGCCCGTGGCGCGGCGCAGGAAGCGGCGCCGCGGCTCCGCCGCCTCGCCCTCGGCGCCCGCCAGCAGCACCTCGCGGAAGGCGCGCACGGTGGTCGTCACCTGCGACTGCGGCGGCATCCCCGCCATGGCGGCCACGGCCAGCCGCGCCGCCGCCCCCGGCCCCAGCAGCCCCGCGCGCCGGGGCGCCGGGTCGGGGCGCCGCTCCGGCCGGCGCTCCGCCGCCTCGCGCAGCTCCTCCGCCAGCTCCAGCGCCACGGCCATGGCCTCGCGCTCCGCGTCGGCCGCGGGGGGGAGCACCAGCGGCGCCTCCACCGCGAAGCGGCGCCCGGTGCGCCACGCCGGGAGCAGCGCCAGCGGCGACACCCGCGCCGAGTCGGCGGCGCGCAGCAGCGTCCGCGCGTCCTCGCGCGCCAGGCGCCGGTCGCGCAGCTGCGCCGCCACGCGCGCGGCCAGCGCCGGCGCTCCGCGCCCGGCGTCCCCGCCCGCCGCGGCCACGGCGTACGCCATCCGCACTCCCAGCTCCCCGGCCCGCGGGTCGCGCGCGTCCTCCACCGCCCGCGCCACCAGCCCCAGGTGGAAGCCGCCGTCCCCGCGCACCGGGCCGGAGGCTCGCATCCCCAGCGGCTCCAGCGTGGCGGGGTCCACCTCGTAGGCGCGCCCGTCCAGCGTGCGCGCCAGCAGCGCCCACGCCACCCGCGCCCGCAGCGTGTCCGGCAGGCGCGGGTCCGCGGCGGCCTGCTCGGCCATCCGGAACGGGCTCCCCATCCCCAGCCGCAGCCGCTCCAGGTAGCCCAGCGCCAGCGCCGCCTCCGGCGCCACCGAGTCCGGGCTCGCCACCGCGCGCGTTTCCCGGATCAGCGCCGCCGCCCACAGCCGCCCCCGCCGCAGCTCCCGCCCCGCGTCGGGCGCGGCGGGCTGCGGCGGCCGGGCGCACCCGGCCAGCAGGCCGAGCACGGCGGCGACGACGAGGGCGAGGCGGGAGCGGGGCATCACCGGGAACGTTGCGAGGGGCCATCGGTAGACATTACCCGGCGCGGCGCGGCGAGGGTCCGCCCGCGCCCGGGCTCCTCTGCTGCAAAGTTGCTGCCGCGCAAGGGGATCCGCCGCGCCCTCCCGGCCCCCGTGGTCCCACCCCCGTCCCCGCCCGCCCATGTCCCGACGCTTTCCCCAGCTCTTCTGGGGGCTGATCGCCCTGGCCCTCGCCCTGGTCGCGGCCGCCGCCCTGGGCGCCGCCGCCGTCCGCGACGCGAAGCGCGCCGGCGACCAGCTGGAGGTCACCGGCTCCGCCCGCCGCGCCATCCGCTCCGACTTCGTGGTCTGGCGGCTGTCGGTGTCCAGCCAGGCGCCCACGCTCCAGGAGGCCTACGCCGCCGTCGCCGCCGACGCCGGGCAGGTGGCCGCCTTCCTGCGCGCCTCGCGCCTCCCCGACTCGCTGGTCACCGCGCGCCCACTGGAGACCGTGCGGATGAACCGGCTGCTGGAGAACGGCACGGAGACGGGCGACCTGGTGGGGTACCGGCTGACGCAGACGTACGAGGTCCGCTCGCCCGACGTGGAGGGGGTCACCGCGCTCACCCAGCGCGCCGGCGAGCTGATCAACCGGGGGGTGCCGCTGGTCTCGCAGCCGCCGGAGTACCTGTACACCAGGCTGGCGGAGGTGCGCACGCAGATGCTGGCCGAGGCCACCCGCGACGCCCGGGAGCGCGCCGCCGCCATCGCGGAGAGCGCCGGGAGCGGGATCGGCCCGGTGCGGAGCGCGCGGATGGGGGTGTTCCAGATCACCCCGCGCAACTCCACCGAGGTGAGCGACTACGGCATCAACGACACGTCGTCGCTGGAAAAGGACATCACGGCGGTGGTGCGGGTGACGTTCTCGCTGGAATAGGGGACAGGGAACAGGTTACAGGGGACGTAACTACTCAGCCCTGTAGCTGGGGCATGAGGGGCGAGCCGAGGAAGACGCTTTGCAGCCCCGAGAGGACCTGCAGGCCCTGTTTGCGCAGGGTGGAGATGTAGCCGCGGATGCGACAGAAGAA
>JBFMFL010000053.1:0-30267 GCA_040752145.1 Gemmatimonadota bacterium | reverse complement strand
AGCCGTTGTCGTTCGTGGTTGCCGTTCGCCGTTCCCGCTGTATCCCTAAAATCTTCTGCTTCTGCGGAGGGAGACCCCGCAGCGTCGGGCGCGGCTGTTTGCGCCCGACCGAGGAGGCTCCCGGAGCCGGCGCAGGAGACCGGCAGCAGTATCGCCGGGCTCCGGAGCGGCCCGCCAGCCTCACCGAAGCGGCAAGAACGATTTAGTCGGAGCCGCCGATGTACTTGACGACCATCTGCTTCCACCAGGGCCAGTCGTGCGCCCAGCCGTCCCACACCCGCAGGGCGTTGCCGATCCCCTTGTCCCACAGGATCCCGGACAGGTAGCGGTTGTTCTCCACGAAGGCGTCCTCGGAGCCGGTGGCGAGCACGATGTCCATGCGGCGCAGCGCCTCCAGCCGGCCCACGTCGGCCAGGTGCGACACGAAGTGCGACGGGTTGTTGGCGAAGACGTTGGCGTCCTCCTGCCCGTCGGTGAAGCGGCGGATGTCGTACAGGCCGCTCATGCCGACGACGCGGCCCACCAGCTGCGGGTGGCGCAGGGCGAAGTTGACGGCGTGGTAGGCGCCGAAGCTGGCGCCGGTGGCGATCAGGAACGGGTCGGGGTTGCGGTGCTGCGTGAAGGGGAGCACCTCGTTCAGCAGGTACTTCTCGTACTGCACGTGGCGCCAGGCGCGGTCCCCGGGCGACTTCCAGGTGGCGTACCAGCTCTCCTGGTCCACGCTGTCCACACAGAACAGCTGCAGCCAGCCGTTCCGCAGGTGCTCGCCCAGCACGTCCGGCATGCCGCGGTCCTCCCACTCGAAGAACCGCCCCATGGAGGTGGGGAACACCAGGACGCGCGCGCCGGCGTGCCCCAGCACCAGGAGCTCCATGTCGCGCGAGAGAGAGGGGCTGTACCACCGCTGGTACTCACGATTCCACACGCGGCATTCTCCGGTCTGAACGGGTCGGTCCTCGGTGCTGCGGGACGGGCACGGGGCGGGCGCGGCGCGGGTCCGGGCCCGGCGGCCAGCCCCGGCAACAAACGCGCCGCGGCCAGGGCTCAGCGGACCAGCGCGAACTCCACCTCGCCGGCGTCCACGTCGGCGCGGGCCACGCGCACGATCACGCGGTCGCCGGGCTCCACGCGCGGCCGGCCGCCCTCGCGCCGGGCCGCGGCCCGCACGGGAGGGTCCTGCACCTGCACCTCCACGTCGCCGCCGCGGAAGCCCAGCACCGTGGCCGGGAACTCGCGCCCCTCGCAGCCGCGCAGCGCCCACGCCTCGGCGATGTCCACGGCCTTGCGCTCCAGCTTCGCCCCGCGCGAGTCGGCGGCGTTCATCACCCCGGCCACGCGGGCCAGCGTGTCCAGTTCCGCCGGGTCCGGGCGGCCGCCGGCCTCCAGCTCCACCAGCAGGTCCAGCACGTAGCGGTCGGCCAGGCGGCGCAGCGGCGCGGTGACGTGCGCGTAGGGCATGGCGAGCGCGGCGTGCTCCGCGTGCTCGGGCGGCGTCCCCTGGAAGGCGACGTAGTCGGCGCCGCGGTTGACGCGCCGGGCCTGCCAGACCAGGGTGGGGAGGCGCGGATTGCCCAGCTCCGCCGAGCGGATGAAGTCGGCGTACGCCGTCCCCTCGGGCCAGGGGAAGCCCAGCGCCCGGGCGGCGCGGCGGAACTTCTCCACGGCCTCGGGATCGGGCGGGGGCATGACGCGCAGCAGCCCGGCGCCGGCCTCCAGCATCTTCACGGCGGCCACGTGGCCGGCCAGCAGCGACACCTGCTCGTTCCACTGCTCGGAGGCGGCGGGGACCTCGTATTCCAGCTCGTAGCCCAGGCGGGTGGCGGCGTCGGCCTGGACGTGCTGGTCCACGGCGGGGAGGGAGACGCCGCCGCGCTCGGCCTCGCGCGCCCGCCGCGCCTCGCCGAACTCGCGAAGCAGGAGCAGCGACCCGCTCCACGGCTCGGCCGAGCCGGCGCCGCCGGCCTCCACGTGCTCCTGCGCCTGCGCGTAGGTGAGCTGCGCGCGGGAGCGGACGCGGGCCCGCTCCACCCGCACCGACACCGGCACGGCGCGGGCGTCCAGCTCCACGGTGAAGACCACGGCGGGGCGGACGCCGTCCGGGAGCAGGCTGGCGGCCTGCTGCCCCAGCACGGGCGGGTACAGCGGCACGCGCAGGTCGGGGGCGTAGAAGGTGACGCCGCGCAGCCAGGCTTCGCGCTCCACGGCGCCGCGCCGGTCCACCCAGAAGCCCACGTCGGCGATGGCGTAGCGCAGGCGCAGCCCGTCCCCGGCGCGCTCCAGGTGCAGCGCCTGGTCCAGGTCGCGGCTCCCCGGCGGGTCGATGGTGACGAAGGGGACCCCGGTCAGGTCGGCGTAGCCCTCGGCGGCGGCGGGGTCGCGCCCGCGGGCGGCGCGCTCGGCCTCCTCCAGCGCCGCGGCCGGGAACTCCGGCCGCACCTCCAGCTCCTCGCGCGCCCGCCGGAAGGCGCGCTCGATCCGCTCGCGGTCAGCGGGGGGCACGCGGGCTCCGCCGGGCGCGCGAATTCAATTCCGATAGCGCCATCTCTTGACACTCCAGTGAGTTGGGCCTACAGTTCACTACATACGTTTCAGGACAAGCCGCACCCGGTCCGGCGGACCGCACCCGCCCACGCGAAGGAGGCGTCCCCCCGCACGATCCTGCACCGCCCGTTCCACCACCTCCGCACCATCCAGACAATCCTCAGGAAACCAATGTCACTCCGTGCCTTCGGTGCCCGGCTCTCCGCTTCCGCCGGGCTGCTGCTCGCGCTCGCCGCCTGCGGCGACGCCACCCTCCCCGGGGACCGCTCCGGCGGGCCCGGCCTGCGCGTCCCCGGCGGCGCCCCGTACTCGGCGTCCCTGATGCTGCAGGACCAGGCGATCGACCCCAACGACACCTACGTCGTCTCGGACGCGACGCTCCGCTACACCACCTACGTGCAGACCTCGGTTCCGGTCACCGACCCGGTCAGCGGCCAGTCCACCACCGAGCTGGTTCTCGCCGCGCCCGAGGAGAGCGTCCGCTTGGAGGCGGGCTACGACGCGTACGACCGCTCCATCGTCAACACCTACGAGCTCAACTCCACTCCCGACCCGGTCACCGACCTGGCGGACGAGGCGCGGACCATCAAGACGCTGGGGGCGCAGCACAACATCTACGACGGCTACGGCTCCCAGCTCCCCGTGGCGATCCCCGCGGGCGCGCCGGCCAACAGCCCCATGGAGGGGCTTGCCTACGAGGGGGCCCAGGTGACCGAAGGGGTGCTGCTGGACGCCAGCTCCACCGAGTTCGTGCGGACCTACAGCCGCGGCGCGCGCTTCAGCGTCTCGGGGCTGCCGGGCGCGGTGGAGCAGCTGGGCCAGGACCGCATCCGCATCACCGCCACCATCGCGGAGGTGGCCCGCGCGGCAGCCAGCGGGCACGCGGCGGCGAGGCGCTTCGCCGCCGCGGGGGCGCCGCAGCCCCAGGGCAGGATCGTGCGCACCTACCACAAGCGCGACGGCAAGTACGTGCTGGAGGAGCTGGTGGTCGAGACGGAGGAGAAGACGGACAAGGCGACGGTCCGCGGCAGGCAGGAGGTCCGCTTCAGCAACGTGAAGTGGAAGGAGAACCCGTCCGAGGACGCCAAGCGCAAGGCGCGGCGCGACCAGGCGCAGGCCTCCCCCACCACGGCCGCGGTCCCCGCGGGGCCCAGGGCGTACATCGAGCCCCACTGCCTGATCGACGAGTACGGCAACCCCTGCCAGGATCCCGGGGACGGGGACGACGGCGGCGGCACCTACACCGACCCGTGCGCGCCCGTGGCCGGCGGCCAGAACGTGGTGCTCCAGCACGGCATCCTCAGCAACGCCGACACCTGGAAGAGCACCGCGCCCTGGCTCCGCTGCCGCTACCAGACGGCCACGGAGGTGATCCCCAGCCTCGCGTCGCTGGACAGCCACTCCAGCCAGAGCTACGACCAGATGGGCCGCGTGGACGCCACGGGGCAGAGCGGCTTCGTCTTCATCGGGCACAGCCAGGGCGGGCTGGTCTCCCGGTACACGGCCCAGCGCTACGCCGGCCAGGGACGCAGCCACATGGTGGAGGGCGTGGTCTCGGTGGGCACCCCGCACCAGGGCGCCATCCTCGCCAGGAACATGAAGCAGGGCGGGGTGGACGGGCTGTACTCGCTGCTGGGCGCGGCGGGCCGCTGCGGCACCGCGTTCCTGGACGCCGGGTGCCACATCGCCACCCACGTCACGCAGCGCCTGCTGGACGGGTGGATCTCGGGGATGATGAACGCCCTCGCCCCGGCCACCATGGACCTGCAGCCCGGCAGCCCCTCGGTGAGCCACCTGAACTCGCAGCCCGAGGGCTTCGCCCGCTACGGGATCCAGCACTACCCCACCAAGCGGTGGATGCCCATGCGGCTCATGGGCGACATGGGCGACCAGGTGAAGGGCCCGGACTGGGTGCGCTACACGGAGTGGGCGTACCAGGGGCTCAGGGTTTGCAACTACGCCTCCATCTTCTTCGGCCAGTTCTGGCTGACGCAGGCGTGCGGCTCTGCGCACCGCACCATGGACTCCACCGACCGCTGGTGGGACCGCATGACCGCGCCGGGGATGAAGTCCGACGGGATCGTGCACGGGCCGTCGCAGGTGTACCCGGGCGCGCTGGAGCAGCTCCCCATCGACCGGGGCGAGTCGCACGTGGGCGAGACCAAGAGCACCAAGACGCGGGATCGGCTGGACTACCTCCTGCCGAACCGGTTCAACGTCGCGCGGAGGCAGTAGTGGCACATCCCTCTCCCACCCGGTCGGGGCGCTTCGGCGCCCCGGCCATCCTGGCCTGCTCCCTGGCGCTGACCGGGGCGGGGTGCCAGGAAGTCACCGGCGGGACCCGCGGGGGTCCCGCCGAGGTGGTCTGGCGGACCCCCGTGCAGGAGCGCTTCGCGGGGACCACCAGCGTCCCCGAGACGGACGGCCAGCGGGTGTACGTGACCGGCACGGGCGTGGCCGCGTTCGACGTGCAGAGCGGAGCCAAGGCGTGGCAGACGCCCCGCTTCACGGAGTCGATCCCCACCCACCTGGCGGTCCGCGGCGGGCGCGTGTTCGCCGCCGAGGCCACGGTGTGGGCCTTCGACGCGGCGACGGGGCGGGAGCTCTGGCGCTACGCGCCCGACTCGGACGCCTCGCTCGGCCAGAGCGCCGCGGACGACCGGGCGGTCTACTTCGGGACGCGCTCGCGGCGGGTGTACGCCCTGGCCGCCGCGGACGGGGCGCCGCTCTGGACGGTCCGGCTGGGCGCGGACTGGCCCCACGACAGCCCGGTCAAGGGGATCGCGGCCGCCGGCGACACCGTCTACGCCGCCATCGACCGCCACTACTCGCCCAACGGCTTCTACTCGGCGGGGGTGATCGCGGCGCTGGACCGCGCCACCGGCCGGGAGCTCTGGCGGCACCAGAACGGCACGGGGGCCGACTCGCGGGGGATCATCCGCGCGCCCACGGTCGCCGGCCGGCTCCTGCTCGCGGCGGACCACAAGGGGAGCGCCTTCTACGCCGTGGACCGCTTCACGGGCGAAGAGGTGTGGCGCACCCCCACCGAGCCGGGCTTCGCCGGGCCGGACTCGCCGCCGGTGGTGGCGGACGGGGTGGCGTACGCCTCCGGGAACGACGCGTACGTGTACGCGCTGGAGCCCGCCACCGGGCGGGTGCTCTGGCGGACGCGCCCCGCCATGGGCGGGAGCGTGTACCACGCGGTGTGCGGAGGCGCGGTGTTCAACAACTTCCAGGGGCTCGGGATCCTGGACCGCCAGCGCGGCACCGTGCTGGGCCGGATGTTCGACGGGGACGAGCGGGTGACGTCCGGGTTCGCGGTGCACGGCGACCGGATCTTCTTGCTGACGCACCAGGCCGCCTACGCCCTGCGGTGCCCGTGACCCCCCCCACCCGGCCGGAAGCCATGCTCCGCGCGCTCCTGCTCCTGCTGTTCGTCTGCTCTCCGCTCGCCGCCCCGGCCGCGGCGCAGCGCCGCGCCGACACCGGGTTCGACGTCCCGTCCGCGGCGTGGTCGAGCCGGGTGCGGCCGGCGTCGCCGGACCCGTTCCCGCCCCGCCCCGCCGTTTCCGAGCGCCCCGGCCGCGGCGCGGTGACCGGGATCGTCGTGGGCGGACTGGCCGGCGCGCTCGGCACCGCCCTGTACTACGGCGACTTCGGGGCTCCGTTCTTCGTCGGCGGACTGGCGGGCGGGTGCATCGGCTACGTGGTGGGGAGCGTCGTGGACTCCGTCCGCGGCCCGGCTCCCCCGCCGCCCCTCGGCTACCCCGCGGCGGCGCCCCGCTGAGGCGAACCGCCGCCGTGCGCCCGGCCCACCCGCCGCGGCGGCCCGCGCTCAGTTCCGCCCCGCCAGCCCCGGCCACACCTCCTGGAGCGTGCGCCGGGGCCCCTCGGCCACCAGCACGGCCACGTCCCTCTCCTCCTCCACCC
This sequence comes from Gemmatimonadota bacterium, assembly GCA_040752145.1. Classification (GTDB taxonomy): domain Bacteria; phylum Gemmatimonadota; class Gemmatimonadetes; order Longimicrobiales; family Longimicrobiaceae; genus JAFAYN01. The sequence goes on along the minus strand of JBFMFL010000053.1, from coordinate 23,796 downwards.
CCCACGGGTTCGCCACCCGCGCCGCCGGCCTCACCTCGCGGAACAGCGGCCGCAGCTCCTCCTCCGGCACGCCCAGCGTCACCAGCACCTCCCCCGGCAGCCCGCCCGGACCGAAGAACCAGTACGACCCCGCGGGGCTCACCGTGCGCGGCAGCCCCAGGCGGGGGCCGTAGAAGTCGAGCGCGCCGGCCTCGCCGTAGTTGCCGGCGAGCACCACGGCGCGCGCCCGCTCCTCCGGCGGCAGCGCGTGGTAGACGCGGGCGACGGCCGCCGCCTGCTCCGGCCAGCCCAGCATGTCGGCGTAGTCCTGCGGCAGCCGCTCCAGCTCGCCCGTGTTGGTGCGGTTGGCCTCGGCGAGGCCCAGGCGCTCGGTGTACGCGGCCATGCGCGCGGGGGCGAGGATGGGGACGCCCATGGGGAGCACCAGCAGCCCGAAGGCGACCATCACCGCGGCCGTGCCCCAGCGCGCCGCAGGGCCGACGATGCGCCCGGGGACGCGCTCCAGCTGCACGGCCCCGGCGGCGAGGAGCGCGGGGTAGATGGGGCCGACGTAGTACGGCTTGCCGCGCAGCACGAGCAGCAGGGCGAAGGCCAGGACGCAGCTCAACCCCACCAGCCGGAACGGCCGCATCCGCCGCGACGCCAGCAGCGCGACGGCGCCGGCCAGCGCCAGCAGGATGGCCGGGCCGAGCAGCTGCGGCTGCCCCAGGACGAACTCGGCCGGGCCGACGCGGGCGAGCTGCGACTCCTGGAGGTCGGACATCTGCCCGGAGACGGGGAAGCCCAGCCGCACCTGCCCGACGAGGCTCGGCGCCCCCAGGAGCAGCACGGTGACCAGCGCGGCCCAGGGCCAGGGCGTCCGGAGGGCGCGACGGTGCGGCGTCAGGAGCAGCGCCCCGAGCACCGCGAGCCCGAAGAACAGGATGCTGAACTTGGTGAGCAGCCCCAGCCCGCACGCCGCCCCGAAGCCGATCCAGGCGCGCGGGCTCCCGGTGCGGCAGAGCACGGCCAGGGCGAGCAGGCCCAGCGTCCACCAGAGCTGGTCCAGCACCACCGGCTGGAACAGGTTGGCGGAGCGGAGGAAGAGCGGCCCCGTGAGCACGGCGAGCGCCGCCAGCCCCTGGGCCCGGCGGCCCCCGCCCAGCTCCCGCGCGATCACGGCGGCCAGCACCAGCAGCGCGGCGCCGGCCAGCGCGGGGACCAGGCGGATGGCGGGCAGCGAGTCGCCGAACAGGCCGCGCTGGAGCAGCGACACCAGGGCGACGAGCGGCGGGAAGTCCATGCTCCACAGGCGCAGCCGCTCGCCCATGGCCATGTACAGGAACTCGTCGCGGTGGATGCCGTACGGGGTCCACAGGTTCACGGCCGCGTGCAGCGCCAGCTTGAGCGCCGCAAGCGCGAGCACAAGGCCCGCCGCGAACGCCGGGCGCGGCGGCAGGGCGCCGCCCGCGGGCGCGTCCGTCCCGCCGCGATAGACCGGCATCCCTGCCAGCCCCGTCTGGATCCGGCTCATGCTCCCCGCCCTGTCGGTGGACTCCGCCGCTCGCCTCCGGGGCAATCTCGGGAGCGCGCGGGGCGGCCACAAGGCGGGGGCACCCCTCACCCCCCGGCCCCCTCTCCCACAAAGGCGAGAGGGGGAGAACGGCGGTGGGTCGTTCGAGCACCCTGCCGAGTCCCGGACCCCCTCCCCCCGGCCCCCTCCCCGCAAGGGGGAGGGGGAGAACGACAACGTGATCGTGAGGATCGAAGCGCGGAGATTCCCCTCCCCCGGCACGGGGGAGGGTGGCGGCTCTCAGGCCGCCGGGTGGGGGCCCCAGCGGACGCCAGCACCAGCCCCGCGTGAGGGATGTCGGCCCGAAGGGGCGAGACCCGCGGGCAGTTTCGCGGGGCTCGCCTCCGTTGCGGACGGTCGTATCGTCCGCTACGGAGCCGCAGCCCGACCCCGCGCCAGCGGGGGCACGCCCGAACCCGCCGTCCGAGCCGTCAAAAGCCGTTCAGCCGTCCCTCAGCACTGCCCGGAGCGCTTCCGCTTGGGCGTGCACGGAACCGCCGGCCCCTTCTTGCCCACCAGCCACGTCGGCAGCGGCGCCCGCGTGTACAGCAGGTGGCTGTTCATGGTGTGCCCGTCGTTGCCCGTCACCGGCAGGATCACGTTCTTGGTGGAGCCCTCCACCAGCACGTCGCGCACCTGCTGCGGGGTGGCGCCGGGGGCCTGCTCCAGCACCAGCGCCGCGGCCCCGGCCACGTGCGGCGCGGCCATGGAGGTGCCGCTCTTGGTGCCCGTGGAGGTGTCGCTGTCCAGCGTGGACGACATGATGGTGTTGCCGGGCGCGAACAGGTCGATGCAGGCGCCGTAGTTGGTCCAGCCGGTCCGCTTGTCGCCGCTGGTGCTGGCGGCCACGGTAATGGCCTCCGGCACGTTGGAGATGGGGAACATGCAGGCGTCGGCGCCGACGGTCCCGTTGCCCCACCCGTTCCCCGCCGCCACCACCACGGTGAGCCCCGAGGAGATCATCGCCCGCACCGCGTCGTCGATGGGGCCGCTGGTGCCCAGCGTCTTGGCGGGGACCACGTCGCCCAGCGACATGTTGACCACCGCCGGGAGCGTGGCGGTCCTGGCCACCCAGTCCATCCCCGCGATCACGTCCGCATCCGAGCCGTAGCCGGCGCAGCTCAGCACGCGTACGCCCACCAGCCGCACCTGCTTCGCCACGCCGAAGGTCCTGCCGCCCACGGTGCCCGCCACGTGCGTGCCGTGCCCGTCGCAGTCGCCGGTGCCGTCGTAGAGCTGCGCGTCCACCGGGTCGGCGGCGTAGGCGTCCCACCCCAGGGTGGCGCGCCCCTCGAACTCCACGTGGCCGTAGCGGATCCCCGTGTCGATCACGTAGGCGGTGACGCCCGCGCCCGTGGCCGTGTAGCTGTAGGCGGAGTCCAGCGGGAGCGCGCGCTGGTCGATGCGGTCCAGCCCCCAGGTGGCGCCGGCCTGCGTCGCCAGCGCCCGCATCTGCCGCTGCACCGAGACCTTGAGGACGCGCGGGTCGGCCAGGAGCCGGTCCACGGTCGGCTGCGGGATCTCGCCCGCGAACCCGTTGAGCAGGTGCTCGTACACGTACCTGGGCTTGAGCCCGTACTCCGCGGCGACGGAGCCAGCGTCCGCCGCCCAGTCCACCGACACCACGAAGCTCCCCGGGATGCTCCCGTCGGAGACGGTGGGGAGGAGCGACGCGCGCGGGGCGGACTCGCCGGGCGCGACCGGCTGCGAGGAGTCGTTGCAGGCCGCCAGGCCCGCGACCGTGAGCAACACCAGCATGCGACGCATGGCAGCACCTCCGCATCGGAGTGGAAACGCGACTTCACCTGTGCCGCCCCCATCGCAAACTCCGGGTCGCCACCGCCGCCGCAGCGCAAGCACATACACAACAGCAGCTTACATCACGTCTCACCAAAATGCGCCGCGGCGCTCTGCACATTTTTGGTGACAACCAGACGAGAAGCCTCCCTGAAAATGTGAAGGACACACGTACGACGCCCCCGCCGGGAGATCCCGGCAGGGGCGAAGCCTTTCAGCGTACTTCGTACTTCGTACTGCCGTGACGCTTCACGCTGCGCGTGAACCGGATGAACACTTTCGCACTCCCGCACTCCCGCACTTTCGCACTGCCTTTCACTCGTCCCGCAGCGCCTCCAGCGGCGTCCGCCGGAACGTTTCCCGGCTCCCCCACCACCCGGTGACCGTCGCCAGCAGCGCCATGCCCAGCATCAGCCCGACGAGCCCCGCGGCCGGCACCGCGAACGTGTCCATCTCGAACACGTACCTGCCGAGCGCCCAGCCCCCCGCCACCGCCAGCCCGGTGCCGACCACGCCGGCCAGCAGCCCGAGGAGCGCGTACTCCACCAGCAGGATCCCCCCGATCTGGCCGCGCGTGGCGCCCAGGGTGCGCAGCAGCACGCTCTCGCGGATGCGCTGGAGCCGGCTCACCGACACCGCGCCCAGCAGCACCACGAACCCGGTGGCGATGCTGAAGCCGGCCAGGAAGCGGATCACCAGCGAGATGCGGCCCAGCACGTCGTCCAGGGCGGCCTGCACCTCGGTGAGGTCCACGGAGGCCACGTTGGGGTACGCGGCCACCACGTCGCGCTGGGCGCGGGCGCGGGCGGCCGGGTCGGCGGCGGCGGCCATCAGCACCCAGGTCTGCGGGGCGCCGGCCAGCGCGTCGCTGGGGAACACGGCGAAGAAGTTGGGCTCCAGCCGCGCCCAGTCCACCTCGCGCAGCGAGGTGATGCGGGTGGGGACCTGCACCCCCTGCACGTCCCAGGTGACTAGGTCGCCCACGCCCACCCGCAGGTCCTCCGCGATCCCCCGCTCCAGCGACACCGGCGCGGGCTCGCCGGGGCGGCGCGCCTCCCCCGGCCGCCAGAAGCGGCCCTCCACCAGCTTCTCCGACCCCACCACGCTATCGCGGTAGGTGGAGCGGTACTCGCGCCGCACGGCCCACCCCTCCGGCCGGCCGCCCTCGCCGCCGGGGCCGCGCTCGTCGTCCCGCTCGCGCCCCTCCGGCCCGTCCACGTCGTCCGGCGGGGCGATGCGCGACACGGGGACGCCGTTGATGGCCGCCACCCGCATGGGGACGATGGGGGCGCGCTGCAGGACGCGGATCCCGCCCCCCTCCAGCGCCCGGCGCACGCCCGGCTCCTGGTCCTCCTGCACGTCGAAGAACACCAGGCTGGCGCGCGAATCCACCGGCCCCACCCGCAGCGGGCGGAGCAGGTTGTCCTGCACCAGGTAGAGCACCGCCAGCAGGAACACGCCGAAGCCCAGCGCCAGCACCACGGTGCTCGTCTGGTTGCCGGGGCGGTACAGGTTGGAGATCCCCTGCCGCACCGGGTAGGGGAGGCCGCCGGCCCGCAGCCGCCGCACCCCGCGCACCGCCGCCCACGCGGCCAGCCCCAGCCCCAGCAGCGTCGCCGCGATCCCCCCGGCGAACTGGAGCCCCATCCTCCACTCCCCCGCCTGGAGCACCACCAGCGCCGCCACGCTGCCCGCCAGCAGCGCGCGGGCGCCCCAGCCCCAGGCGTCGCGCCCGGCCGGCTCCGGCTCCGTCGCCACGCGGCGGCGCAGCGTCTCCAGCGGGGAGATGCGCCGCACCGCAAGCAGCGGCAGCAGCGCGAACACCGTTGCCACCCACATCCCCACGCCCACCCCGGTGAGCACCGCCGCGGGCGACGCCCGGATCGCCACGTCCACCGGGAGGAAGTCGGCCAACAGGCGCGGCAGCACCCACTGCACCGCCACCCCCAGCGCGGCCCCCAGCAGCGAGCCCACCACGCCCATGGCCGCGGCCTGGAGCAGGTAGATGGCGAGCACCTGCGGCGCCGTGGCGCCCAGGCAGCGCAGCGTGGCGATGCTCTCGCGCTTCTCGGCCATGTAGGCGCCCATGGCGCTCGCCACCCCGATGCCGCCCAGCAGCAGCGCGAAGGTGCCGATCAGCCCCAGGTAGCGCCCCAGCCGCCCCAGCGCGTCGCTCAGCCGCCGCTGCTGCCCCTCCGCCGTGCGGACCGACACCCGCTCGGCGCGCAGCCGCGGCTGGTACCCCTGGTCGATGAGGGCGGCGGAGGCCGGGTCGCGGAGGCGCAGGTGGGCCTCGTACTCCACCCGACTCCCCGTCCCCAGCAGCCCGGTGGCCTCCAGCGCCGAGGCGGGGATGTACAGGCGCGGCGCGAACGAGGTGGAGATCCCCGTCTCGCCCGGCACCTTGCGGAGCGTCCCGGCGATCCGGAAGCCGGCCTCGCCGATGCGCAGCGTGTCGCCCACGCGGGCGCCCAGCGCCACCAGCAGCGCCGGGTCGGCCAGCAGGGCGCGGCCGCGCCGCAGCTCGCCCCAGCGCCCGGCGGGCTCCGTCTCGATGGTCCCGTAGAACGGCCAGCCCCCCTCCACCGCCCTCACCTGCGCCAGACGGGTGGCGCCCGTGCGCGGCAGCGTCGCCATGGACGCGAACGACGTGGTGCGGGACACCGGGTTGCCGGCGCGGGCCAGCGAGTCCACCAGCGCCCGGGTGCGCGGCCCGAAGGCGCGCGTGCTGGAGAGAGCCAGGTCGGCGCCCATGAGGATGCGGGCCTGGTCGCGCACCCCCGCCGCCATGCTCGCGGCGAACGACTGCGTGGCCACCAGCGCGGCCACCCCCAGCGAGATGGAGGACAGGAACAGGAAGAGCCGCCGGCGGGCGAAGCGGCTCTCGCGCCAGGCCAGCGCGGCCAGGTAGCGGAAGCCCTTCACGAGCCGGGCGCCCCGTCGGAGACCACCCGGCCGTCGGCAAGGCGGATGACGCGCCCGGCCTGCGCCGCCAGGTCGGGGTCGTGCGTCACCAGGATCAGCGTGGTCCCCAGCTCGCGGTTCAGCTCGGTGAGCAGCTCCACGATGCGGTGGCCGGTGGCGGCATCGAGGTTGCCGGTGGGCTCGTCGGCGAACAGAATGCTCGGCGAGTGTACGAAGGCCCTGGCCACCGCCACGCGCTGCTGCTCGCCGCCGGAGAGCTGGGTGGGGTAGTGGTGCCCGCGCCCGCCCAGCCCCACGCGCTCCAGCAGCTCGTCGGCGCGGGCGGCGGCGCCGTCCCGGCCGCCCAGCTCCATGGGCACCCGCACGTTCTCGCTGGCGGTGAGGGTGGGGATGAGCTGGAACGCCTGGAACACGAAGCCGATGCGCTCGCGGCGCAGCCGGGCGCGCCCGTCCTCGGAGAGCGCCGCCAGGTCGGTGCCGTCCAGCGTCACCGAGCCGCGGCTGGGGCGGTCCAGCCCGGCCATGAGGCCCAGGAGCGTCGTCTTGCCGCTCCCGGAGGGGCCCACCACGGCGACGAACTCGCCGGGGGACACCGAAAAATTCACGTCCCGCAGCACGGTCAGCTCGCGGCCGCCGCTGCGGTACGACTTCTGGAGATCCTGAACGATGAGCATCCGCAGACCGGTCCTTGTATTGGCGATTGGGTTCCTTCCCCTGATCATCGGGTGCGGGGGGGAGGAAGGCAACTCCGCACCCGCCGCGCAGCAGCCCGCCGAAGGGGCGGCGGGCTCCGCGGCCGCGCCCGCCGCGGACGCGCCCGTCGTGCTCTTTCTGGGCACCAGCCTCACCGCGGGGCTGGGCGTGGACCCGGACGACGCCTACCCCGCCCTGGTGCAGGCCAAGGTGGACTCGGCCGGGCTCCCCTTCCGGGTGGTCAACGCCGGCTCCAGCGGCGAGACCTCGGCCGGGGCGCTGCGCCGGCTGGACTGGCTGATGCGCCAGCCCTTCGACGTGCTGGTGGTGGAGACCGGCGCCAACGACATGCTGCGCGGCGCCGCCCCCGACTCCACCCGCGCCAACCTGCGCCGCATCGTGGAGCGGGTGCGCGCCGAGCGCCCGCAGACCCGCATCGTGCTGGCCGGGATGATGGCGCTCCCCAACCTGGGGCGCGACTACGGCACGGAGTTCCAGGCCATCTACCCCGATCTGGCCCGGGAGTACCGCCTCCCCCTCGTCCCCTTCCTGCTGGAGGGGGTGGGCGGCGAGCCGGCGATGAACCTGCCGGACGGCGTGCACCCCAACGAGCAGGGGCACCGCCGGGTGGCGCAGACGGTGTGGAGCACGCTGGAGCCGGTGCTGCGCGAGCGCGCCGCGGCGGCGCGGTGAGGTACGCAGCCGGGTCTGTCTCGCCGGACTGATCCCGGCTACATTGCTGCTGCTGCCCGGGGGATCCCCCTCCGGGCCCGTCCCCCTCCGGGAGGAACATGGCCCCGGTCCGCCTCACCCTGTACGTCGCCGGCGACTCGCTGCGCTCCGAGCAGGCGGTCGCCAACCTGCGCCGCATCGTCGCGGCCGGGGTGGAGGGCGAGGCCGAGGTGGCGGTGGTGGACGTGCTGCAGCACCCCGAGCGGGCCGAGGCCGCCCGCATCCTCACCACCCCCACCGTGGTCCGGGAGGCCCCCGCTCCCGCCCGGCGGGTGACCGGCGACCTTTCCGACCTGCGGACGGTCGTCGCCGCGCTGGGGCTGCGGCGGCCGGACAGCCAGGAGCAAGGATGAACCAGACCGCCGCCCCGGCCCCCGAGCCGATCACCAAGCTCCGCACCGGGATCCCCGGCTTCGACACCGTGGCCGAGGGGGGGCTGCCGCGCGGACGCACCACCCTGATCGCGGGTACGGCGGGGAGCGCCAAAACGGTTTTCGCCACCCACTTCCTGGCCTCGGGGATCCGCGACGCGGGCGAGGCGGGGGTGTTCGTCACCTTCGAGGACACGCCCGAGGACATCCGGCGCAACATGCTGGGCTTCGGGTGGGACATCGCCGGGTGGGAGGCCGAGGGCCGCTGGGCCTTCGTGGACGCCGCCCTGCGCGCCGACGACCAGGCCACCGTGGTGGGCGACTACGACCTGGGCGCGCTGCTGGCCCGGGTGGAGCACGCGGTGCGGCGGACGGGGGCCCGGCGCGTCTCGCTGGACTCGGTCAACGCGCTCTTCGCCCGCTTCGGGGACCACGGCACGCTGCGCGCCGAGCTGTACCGCATCTCCGCCGCCCTCAAGGAGCTGGGCGCCACCACGGTGCTGACCGCGGAGCGCGTCGACGAGTACGGCGAGGTGTCGCGCTACGGGGTGGAGGAGTTCGTCGCCGACAACGTGCTCATCCTCCGCAACCTGCTCCAGGAGGAGAAGCGCCGCCGCACGGTGGAGATCCTCAAGTTCCGGGGGACCTCGCACCAGCGGGGGGAGTTCCCCTTCACCGTGTCGCCCGAGCGCGGGATCACGGTGCTCCCCCTCTCGGCGATGGAGCTCACCCAGAGCTCGTCCGACACGCGCATCACCTCCGGCCTTCCCGAGCTGGACCGGATGGTGGGCGGCGGCTACTTCCGCGACAGCGTGATCCTCCTTTCCGGCGCCACCGGCACGGGGAAGACGCTCTCGGTGACCCACTTCGTGGACGGCGGCTACCGCTCGGGGGAGCGGAGCCTGCTCTTCGCCTTCGAGGAGAGCCGCGAGCAGCTGGCCCGCAACGCCCGCAGCTGGGGGGTGGACTTCGAGCGGATGATCGCCGAAGACATGCTGCGCGTGGTCCCCGTGTACCCGCACGCCATGCCCATCGAGGACCACCTCCTGCGCATGCGCGACCTGATCGACGAGTTCCGGCCCCGGCGGGTGATCGTGGACTCGCTCTCGGCGCTGGAGCGCGTCACCTCGCTCCGCAGCTTCCGCGAGTTCATCATCAACCTGACCTCGTTCATCAAGCACCGGGAGATCGCGGGGATGTTCACCTCCACCGCGAGCAAGCTGTCCGGCGGCGACTCGGTGACGGAAAAGCACATCTCCACGCTCACCGACACCATCATCCTGCTGCGCTACGTGGAGAGCGGCGGCGAGCTGCGCCGGGGCGTGATCGTGCTCAAGATGCGCGGCTCCACGCACGAGCGGAGCATCCGCGAGTTCACCATCGACGGGTCCGGCCTGCACATCCGCGAGCCGTTCCACGACATCAGCGGGATCCTCACCGGCGCCGTCTCCCACGACGCCGAGGGGGACGGGGACGGGCGGGCGGAATGGGACGGTGACGACGCCGTATGAGGGCGGCATGAGGGACGGGTCCATGGCGGACCTCCGCGCCATCGTGGAGCTGAACGCGGACGGGATCGTCGTCGTGGACGGCGGCGGGCGCATCCGCTTCCTCAACCCCGCCGCCGCCGCGCTCTTCGGCCGCAGCGAGGAGGAACTGCTGGGCCAGGAGTTCGGCTTCCCGGTGGCCGCGGGCGAGGGGACCGAGGTGGAGATCGTGCGGCGCGGCGGGGGGCTGGTGCAGGCGGAGCTGCGGGTGGCGCGGGTGAGCTGGGAGGGCGAGAGCACCTGCCTGGTGGCGCTCCGCGACGTCACCGACCGGCGCCGCGCCGAGGAGGCCGAGCGGGAGCGCTTCCGCGCCGAGGCCGCCCGCGAGGAGGCCGAGGCGGCGGCGCGCAAGGTCGCCTTCCTGGCCGACGCCGGGGCGATCCTGGGCTCGTCGCTGGACTACCGGACCACGCTCGCCCGCGTGGCCCGGCTCGCCGTCCCCTTCCTGGCCGACTACTGCCTGGTGCACGTGCAGGGCGACGACGGCGAGATCCCCCAGGTGGCCGCCGCGCACCGCGACCCCCAGGGCGACGCCCAGCTGGCGCGGCTGGCGGAGGTGTACCGGGTGGACCCGGCCAGCCCGCGCACCCCGGTGCCGCAGGTGATCCGCAGCGGGCGCCCCCTGCTGGTCCCCCAGGTCCCGGCGGACGCGGCCGAGCGCCTGGCCCCGGAGGGCGAGACCCGCGGGATCTTTTTGGCGCTGGGCCCGGTGTCGTACATGACCGTGCCGCTCTCCGCGCACGGGCGGACGTTCGGCGCGCTCACGCTGGCCACCTCGGTCTCCGGGCGGCGCTACGGCGAGGCCGACCTGTCGCTGGCCGAGGACCTGGCCCGGCGCGCCGCCACCGCCGTGGAGAACGCCCGCCTGTACGAGCAGGCGCAGGCCGCCAACCGCGCCAAGAGCGAGTTCCTGGCGGTGATGAGCCACGAGCTGAGGACCCCGCTCAACGCCGTCATCGGCTACGCCGACCTGCTCCAGACCGGGATCACCGGCCCCGTCAACGACCGCCAGCGCGAGCAGCTGGGCCGCATCAAGAGCAGCTCCGCCCACCTCCTGCAGCTCATCGAGGAGATCCTCACCTTTTCCCGCATCGAGGCGCACCAGGAGCGCGTCCGCGCCGAGGAGGCCGACCTGGACGCCCTGCTGCGCGAGGCCGGATCGCTGGCCGAGCCGCTGGCCGGGGCCAAGCGGATCTCGCTGACGGTGCGCGGCCCCGGCACCGGCGCCACCCTGCGGACCGACGCGGCCAAGGTGCGGCAGATCCTGCTCAACCTGCTCTCCAACGCGGTCAAGTTCACCGCCCACGGCGAGGTGGAGCTGAGCGGCGAGCTGAACGGCGACGGCGCCGTGCTGCGGGTGCGCGACACCGGGGTGGGGATCGCCCCGGAGCACCTGGACCGCATCTGGGAGCCGTTCTGGCAGGTGGAGCAGAGCGCCACCCGCATCGCCGAGGGCACCGGGCTGGGCCTCACCGTCGCGCGCGACCTGGCCGGGCTGCTCGGCGGCGAGATCTCGGTGCGCAGCGCCCCCGGACAGGGCAGCACCTTCGAGGTGCGCCTCCCTTCCCTGCCGGACTGATGCCCTTTCGCCCGGCTCCGGGCGGGTTATCATACCGTCGTCTCAGTTTGCGACAGCTTTGTACGGCGGGTTTGGGCGTGCCCCCGCTGGCGCGGGGTCGGGCTGCGGCTCCGTAAGCGAGCAAACAACGCTCGCTAACGGAGTCGAGCCCCGCCAAACTGCCGGCGGGTCTCGCCGCTTCGCGCTCGCATCCCTCACGCGGGGTGTTCGCGCTGGCGTCCGCGGGGGCCCCCCACCCCGGCGCTGCGCGCCGCCCCTCCCCCGCAAGCGAGGGAGGGGAGAAAAGCTTGCCGTGCCTGTAGTTGCCCCCTCTCCCAGAATTGGGAGAGGGTGGCGAGCCTCAAGCGAGCCGGGTGAGGGCCGTCGTGCAGGCTGTTCCCTGTTCCCTGTTCCCTGTTCCCTGTTCCCTCTCCCTCTCTCTCTCCCCGCATGCTCAAGCTCGACCTCGTCCACACCGTGGCCTTCGCCGGGCTCCTGCTGTTCGTGGGGTACGGCATCCGGCGGGCGATCCCGCCGCTGGCGCGCTACAACATCCCCGCGCCGGTGATCGGCGGGCTGCTGGTGTCGTTCGCCATCCTGTTCGCCCGCGGGCGGGGGGTGACGCTCTTCGAGTTCGACACCACGCTGCAGAGCCCGCTGATGATCGCCTTCTTCACCAGCATCGGGTTCGGGGCGTCGCTGTCGCTGCTGCGCGTGGGGGGGCCGCAGGTGCTGCTCTTCTTCGGGGTGGCCACGGTGTTCGCGGTGCTCCAGAACGTGGTGGGATACCTGGCGGCGCTCCCCTTCGGGGTGAACCCGCTGCTGGGGGTGCTCGCCGGCTCGGTGACGCTCACCGGGGGGCCGGCCACGGGGCTGGCGTTCGCGCCGCTCTTCGAGGAGGCGGGGGTGCAGGGGGCGGCGACGGTGGCGGTGGCCGCCGCCATGGTGGGGATCGTGGCGGGCGGGATCATCGGCGCCCCCATCGCCACCCGGCTCATCGAGAAGCACGGGCTGCACGGCCCGCGCGGCATGGCCGCCGCCGTGGTGGCCGAGAAGGAGTTGGGCACCCGGGTGGCGGCCCACGTGGTGGAGCACCACCTCCCCGAGCCCGCCTCCAGCGCCCCGGCCAACGAGGACGAGGAATCGTACGTGCTGCTCAAGAGCCTGGTCGCCATCCTGCTGGCCATGTGGGTGGGCTCGTGGCTGAGCGGCTGGTTCACCTCGCTGGGGCTCACCCTCCCCGGCTACATCGGCGCCATGCTGGTGGCCGCCCTGTTCCGCAACCTGGACGACTTCACCGGCTGGATCGGGCTTTCGCAGCGCACCCTCGACGACCTGGGCAACGCCGCGCTCTCGCTCTTCATCGTGCTGGCGCTGATGACGCTCAAGCTGTGGGAGATCGCCGCGCTGGCCGGCCCGCTCTTCGCCATCCTGGCGGCGCAGATCGCGCTGATCGTGGCGAGCTTCTGGCTCATCTTCCGCATGATGGGGCGCGACTACGACGCGGCGGTGATGAGCGGCGGCTTCTGCGGCTTCATGCTGGGGACCACCGCCAACGCCATGGCCAACATGCGCTCGCTGGTGGAGCGCTACGGCGCCGCCCCGCGCGCCTTCCTGGTGGTGCCCATGGTGGGCGCCTTCTTCATCGACTTCACCAACGCGGTTATCATTACCGTGTTCGTGAACCTGTGGCGGTAACCGTGCGGAGCCGCCCCCCAGTCCCGTGGAAAAGATCTTCGCAGGAGACATGAGCTTCTACCCCGACCCGGAGCTCCCCGAGGAGGAATCGCTCGCCGGGAGCTTCGCCACGCCGCGCGGCGACACCCGCCCGGTGTACCTGCTGGCCGACAGCCAGCTCCTCTTCTGGCGCGAGGGCGACGCGCACTTCCTGGGCGACGTGCGGGCGCAGCTCGACAAGCCCACCCCCAGGGCCGCGTACCTGGGCGCCTCCAACGGCGACGAGCCCGAGTTCTACGACATCTTCGTGGCGGCCATGGACTCGGTGTCGGTGTTCGACACGCGCATGATCCCCACCTCGCCCTCCGCGGAGGACCTGGCCTTCCTGGAGGAGGCCGACCTGCTCCTGCTGGCCGGCGGCGACGTGGAGCGGGGGTGGCGCGCCTTCGAGGCCGGCGGGGTCAAGGACGCCGTGCTGCGCCGCTACTACGCCGGCGCCGTGCTGATGGGCGTCTCGGCCGGGGCGGTGCAGCTGGGGCTGGTGGGGTGGCCGCCCGAGGGGCCCACCGGGAGCGAGGACCTGGTGGACACCTTCAAGATCGTCCCCTACGTGGTGGACGCCCACGCCGAGCGCGAGGAGTGGGAGCAGCTGGGCCGCGCCGTGCGGCTGCTGGGCGAGAGCGTGCAGGGGATCGGCATCCCCGCGGGCGGCGGCGTGGTGTACCACCCCGACCACTCGCTGGAGGCGGTGCGGCACCCCTGCCACGAGGTGGCCGTGCGCGACGGCCGGACGGTGAGGAGCCTGATCTTCCCGGGGGAGCCCGCCCCGGGGACGGACTGAGCGCATGCGCGTGTTCGCGGTCTCCGACCTGCACACCGACTTCGCCGAGAACCACGCCCTGGTGGAGGGGCTCCCCCTGGGGGAGCACGCCGGGGACGCCCTGATCGTGGCCGGGGACATCGCCGACTCGCTGGACCGGATCGAGGCCACGCTGGCGCTGCTGCGCTCCCGCTTCCGCGAGGTGTTCTTCGTCCCCGGCAACCACGAGCTGTGGGTGCGCGCCGAAACGGGCGACTCCGCCGACAAGTTCGAGCGCATCCTGCGCCTGTGCGACGCCCTGGGCGTGCGGACGCGCCCCGCGCGGCTCCCCGGCGGGGTGTGGGTGGTGCCGCTCTTCGCCTGGTACGAGCCCGAGTTCGACACGTACGGCGACGCCGAGGAAAAGGAGCTGGAGGCCTGGGCCGACTTCCACTTCTGCCGCTGGCCGGAGCGGGTGGGGCGCCCGTGCGAGTGGTTCCTGGGGATGAACCGGCCGCACCTGCGCGACTACGACGCCCCCGTGGTCACCTTCTCGCACTTCCTCCCCCGCCGCGACCTGCTCCCGCCGGCCAAGTACCTGCGCTTCCAGGGACTGCCGCTGGTGGCCGGGTGCGCGGAGCTGGAGGCGCAGCTGCGCCGGGTGGGGTCGCGGGCGCACGTCTTCGGGCACACGCACATCGACTGCGACCGCGAGATCGACGGCGTCCGCTACGTGCAGAACGCGCTCCGCTATCCGCGCGACCGCTCCACGCCGGGGTTTCCGCTCAGGCAGGTCTGGGGTTCGTAACTGCAACTGCTTTCCGACGCGGGCTCGGGCGTGCCCCCGGGCCCCCTCCCCCGGCCCCTCCCCCGCAAGCAGGGGAGGGGAGAACCGCTTGCCCTACTTGCAGTTGTCCCCTCTCCCAGGATTGGGAGAGGGTGGCGAGCCTCAAGCGAGCCGGGTGAGGGCCTGCCGTCGCAGGCTGTCCCCTGTAACCTGTCCCCTGTAACCTGCCGTCCCTCCCCTTGTCCCGCCCACGCGCCGCCGATTACCTTCACCCCGCCGGCAGCATAATTGGCGACGCCGCCTGTTCCCATCCTCATGACGGAGGCCGCGATGCTCGACAGACTCATCCGCACGGACGACGACCTGTCCCGGTTCTTCGTACGCCTGGCGCTCGCCGTCGTGATCTGGCCGCACGGCGCGCAGAAGGTGCTGGGGTGGTTCCACGGCGAAGGGCCCGCCAAGACCATCGAGTTGTTCAACGGGGCGTGGGGGATCCCGCCGTTCGTCACCGTGCTGGTGATGCTCGCGGAGTTCGTGGGGCCGGTGCTGCTGCTGGCCGGGTTCCTGGGGCGCTTCGCGGCGCTCGGCATCGGGCTGGTGATGGCGGGGGCAATCGTCTTCGTCACGGGCCGGTGGGGCTTCTTCATGAACTGGTACGGCCAGCCGCGTGGCGAGGGCTTCGAGTTCCACCTCCTGGTCTTCGGCATGGTCGCCGCCCTCCTGGTGGGCGGGAGCGGGCGCTGGTCGGTGGACCGCATGCTCACCCGGCGCCGCGGCCACGCCGGGCCGGGGTACGCCGCGGCCGGCCGGCCGGTGGCGGCGGCCCGCTGACGGCGCTGCCCTCCGCAGGCGAGGTCGCCGCGTTCCTGGAGGAGATCCTCGGCCCCGAGGAGATCCCGGAGATCCACGGGGCGCACCGGAATCCGGTGCGCCCCGTCGCGCGCCTGGGGCTGGCGCTGGAGCCGTGGGACGGGCTCGCGGCGTGGGCGCGGGAGGAGCGGCTGGACGCCGTGTTCCTGCACCGTCCCTGGGGGCTGGCGCCCGGGGCGCTGCCGCCGGGAACCGGGCTGCTCGCCAGCCACCGCCCGTTCGACGAGCGGCTGACCACCGGGACGAACCCGGCGCTCGCGGCGCGGCTGGGGATGACCGGGCTGGAGCCGTTCGGGGAGCGCGCCGGGCGGCCGCCGGGGATGGCGGGCGCGGTGGAGCGGCAGGCGTTCGCGGAGTTCCTGGCGCGCGTACGGGCCGAGTTCGGCGGCGTGGAGGCGGCCGGGCCGCCGCGGGGCGGCGAGGTGGCGCGGGTGGTGGCGGCGAACGCCATGACGGACGCGCTGGTGCGGCAGCGGCGGGGCGCGGGGCGGACGTCTACCTCACGGGACAGCTGCGGGCGCCGGCGCGCGCGGCGGTCGCGGAGACGGGGATCGGCGTGGTGGCGACGGGGCACCGCCGCGCCGAGGAGTGGGGGCTGCGGGAGCTGGCGAGGCTGCTGCGGGAGCGCTGGCCGGGGCTGCGGACCGCGGTCTGGCCCCATCCTTGAATCCCCGGGCCCGCAGGCAGGCTCCCGGAACGCCCACGCTTCCACGCGTACCCGACCATGGCGACACGCCCCCGCACCGGCACGGCCCCCGCCACGCCCGCCCCGCTCCGGGACGACGACCCCGCGGTGCGGCGGGTGCGCGGGCTGGCGCACCTGCTGGACAACTCCATCCCCCTCCCGGGCGGGTTCCGGGTGGGGCTGGACGCCGTGATCGGGCTGGTGCCGGGGATCGGCGACACGGCCGGCGCCGTGCTCTCGGCCTACATCCTCGCGCAGGCGGCGCGGATGGGCGTGCCCAGGGCGGTGCTGCTGCGCATGGCCGCCAACGTGGGGATCGAGGCGGTGGTGGGCGCCATCCCCTTCCTGGGCGACCTGTTCGACGCCGGCTGGAAGGCCAACGCCCGCAACGTGGCCCTGATCAACACCCACCTGGAGCACCCGGCGACGGCGGAGCGCGCCAGCCGCGGCTTCGTGCTGATGCTGCTCCTGGGGCTGGCGCTGCTCTTCGCGGGCGCGATCGCGCTCGCGGTGCTGCTGGTGCGCGGACTCTGGGAGCGCCTGTAGGCCGGGCGATGCGAGAACACGAGGCGGGGCCGGGGGGCGGCCCCGCGCCCCCCTCGCCATTGGGCCGCCCGGGGCCGGCGGCGCCGGCCGCGCTACGCCGCGCCCGCGGGCTCAGCCGCGTGCTCCCGCACCAGGGTCACGTTCTCCAGCCAGTTCACCAGCAGGCGCACCAGCACCCGCAGGCGCTCCGGGTCCGGCTCCCCCGCCCCGCCGAACGGGGCCTCGTCGCCGTCCAGCCCCGGCAGCCCCGGCAGCCCCGCCGCGTAGTCCCTCACCAGCGGGTCGGCCACGTACCGGCGGATGCACTCGCCGGCCGGGAGGGCGCGGACCTCCTCGGCCCGGTCCGGGTGCTCGCGGGCCGCGAACTCCCTCACCAGCAGGTCCAGCGCGCGCCGCATGCCCACCCCGGCGAGCTGGTGCAGCCCGCGGGCCTCGGCCTCGCGCGCCTCGCCGTACAGCTCCACGAAGGCGGGGGCGATGGCGGTCACCGCGTCGGGGAGCGTCTCGCCCACCGCGGTGCGCGGCGCCACGGCGAGCAGGTCGTACTCGCCGTCCGGCCCCAGCCGGTACTCGCCCACGAACACGCGGCGGCACTCCGCGCGGGGGCACTGGAAGGTGAAGTCCACCCGCGCGTCGTCCGACGAGGTGGAGTGCGCCGTGAGGCGGCGCGGGTCCACGTGGTGGCGGCAGAGCGGGCACATCTCCGGGACCTCGCCGTACCGGCGGCTCGCGCCGCGGCCGGTGAAGCCGGTGGTGGGGTGCTCGAACGTCAACATGGCTGCGTGCTCCGGGGCCGGGAGGATGGCCCCGCGCGGGTCCGGCCCGGCCCCGCGCGGGCGTGGGCTCACGCCGGGGAGCGGAGCGTCCGCGCCCGGCGGACAGGGACGCGCCTGCGGGGCGCGAAGGGCGCGGCCGGCCCGCGTCCCTGGCGCCGCGCCGCGCGGTCCAGCGTGGCGACGGTCTCGGCGTGCAGGCGGGCGGCCCCGGCGGGGCTCCCGGCGATGCACACCACCCCCAGCTTGCCGTGCTCGGACAGCGCGCCGATCATGTGGAACACCACCCCCGTCTGCGAGGCGGCGTGGAAGTGCAGCTCGTGCGTCACCGCCAGGTCGATCAGGTCGTCCGGGGTGAGGCCGGCGTACGACGGGTCGCGCAGGTTGTCGGTGGCGTGGTAGTAGCAGAGGCGCCCGGCGGGGGTGCGGTACAGGCCGCTCTCCGGGTCGTACGCGCCGTCGGTGAGGTACTGGAGCATCAGGTACGGGTGCGTCGTCCCGCCCTTGCGCAGGTTGATCTCGATGGCCAGCGGCTCCCACCGCCCGTCGCGCTTCACCGCAACGAAGTCCACGCCGAAGCGTCCCAGCGCCCCCTCCCCCGCCAGCACCCCGGACACCCGCAGCGCCGCGTCCTGGACGGCGGGCGTGTACTCCGGGTCGGCGGGGAAGGTACACCCCTGGAACACCTGCCCGGTGGGGCCGCCCAGCACCTGGTCGTGCGTGGAGATCACCGCGCTGCGCCCCAGCGGGTCGATGCGGCACTGCACCGACGGCGAGCGCGACTCGGCCCCCTCCACCCACTCCTCCACCACCCCGCCCATCTCCGCCAGCTTCCCCGCGTACGACTCCCACCCCTCGCCCTCCGCCTCGAAGCGGAGCCGCCCGGGGAGCTCGTCGCGCACCCAGCGCTCCAGCCCCGCGCCCTCCGGCGCCCCCTCGAAGGCGAACGTTGCGTTCCCCTCGCCGGAGAACCCCTCCTCCAGCTTGACCACCGCCCGGCGCATCCCCGGCCGGCGCCTCCGCAGCGCCGCGAGCGCGCCGGCCACGTCGCCCGAGTCGCGCAGCCGCTCGAAGCCGTCCGGGAGCGCCACCCCCGCGCGGCGGAACACCTCGCGCCCCCCGCTCTTGGAGCCCAGGTCCGCGAGCGCCGGGTCGCAGGCGTACAGCGGCACGCCCAGCTGCACGGCCAGCGTGCGCTCCAGCGGCGTGGCGTTGAAGCAGGTGACGTGCGCCGTGCGCGGGTCGGAGATGGCCGCGCGGATGCGCTCCAGCAGGAGCGGCCGCGCCAGCACCTTGTGCGTGAGCGGCGCCGCGGAGGCGTCGTGGCAGGCGAGCAGCGTCAGCCGGCGGCGCGCGTGGCTGAAGGGGATGCCGGGGAGGAGGTGCAGGTAGTAGTCCACCAGCGTCTCGGGGATGGGCTGGCTGGTGAGGTACACCACGCGGTTGTTGGGCCGGCGCAGCAGCATGAGCATGCACAGCAGCCGCTCCTCGTAGTGCGGCGCCCCGGCCAGCTTGCGCAGCTCCGCCGGGTCCAGCGTCATGCTGGGGACCACCACGATGGTCTGCGGCGAGAGCCGGTCCGGGAACGCCCGCCGGAAGAGCGGCGCCAGCCGCCGCTGCAGTTCCGCGAACCGCGCCCGCTCCTCCGGCGAGCCGGGGAGCGGGGAGAGGCCCGCCCCCCCGAGGGCGGCGCGTGCGGCGAGCTCCTGCTTCTCGACGGCGTTCATGGGCCCCTCCAGTGTCGCGGTCCCGCGGTCCTGCCTGCACGGCGCCGGCGGGCGCCGCGATGGTCACGGACCAAGATGAACCCGGCTCACGGGCGGGGGGATAGGGAGAATCTCGACGCGGGTGTAGGGCGGCGGCGGAGAGAACGGAAGTGCGAAAGTGCGAAAGTGCGGGAGTGCGGGAGTGCGAAAGTGTTCATCCGGTTCACGCGCAGCGTGAAGCGTCACGGCAGTACGGAGTACGCTACGAACCGTGGGGCTGCCGGGCAGTGCTCCCCCTCTCCCGCTTGCGGGGGAGGGGGTCGGGGGGAGGGGGCCTGCCGTCGCGTGAGGGATGCCGGCCCGAAGGGGCGAGACCCGGCGGGGCTGTTTCCGCCGGGGCTCGACTCCGTTGCGGACGGTTGTTTCGTCCGCTACGGAGCCGCAGCCCGACCCCGGCGCAGCCGGGGGCACGCCCGACCCCGCTGTCGAAATCCGTTGCAGTACGTCAAACCGGCGCGCGACGCCGCGTCGTGGCGCGGCGGACGCGGACGGCGATGCGGAACAGCACGAAGAGCAGCGCGGCCGTGACGAGGAGCGCGAGCACGGGAGCGACGAACGCGATCGCCACGGCGCAGAAGGCGGCCACGTCCTCCATGACGCTGAGGAACGGGTTGGCGACCCCGCCGGTTGCGGCGGTGCTCCCCACGCGCACGGTGGCCTTGGTGGCGTGCACCCCCAGCGCCAGCGGAGCCCCCAGCGTAATGCCGATGGCGACCGCGTGCTCCGGGGCCAGCTGGTACAAGAAGGGCGTGGCCGCAAGCGCGGCGAGCGCCGGTTTGGTGAACACCTGCACCGAGTCGAGGAGGTGGTCCACCACGGGGATCTTGTCGCCCAGCAGCTCCAGCAGCGTGGCGACGCCGAACAGGAGCAGCGCCTCCGGGCGCTCCAGCCAGGCCAGGTACTCGGGGAGCGGCAGGTCGAACACGCGCGCGCCCAGGCTGGCGGCGAAGGCCGGGAGAAAGGCGCGCAGCCCGGCGCTGGCGGCGAGCACCACGCCGAAGGCGACCGCGGAAAGGGCTTCCATGGGGGATCCGGTGCGAAGGGGAGGGCCGGCCCGGGCGAGCGGCGTGGAGAGCCCCGCGCGTCCACGCCGGAAGCTGCTCGCGCGGGGAGCGGACGGGGGAGGCGCCGGCGGGACGGAAAAGATATGCGGGGAGCGCGAGCCGGCGCGCAAGGCCGCCGGGGACGGCGGCTCCGCCGTACGCGGCGGACGGGAGACGAGGAGGGCGGAGCGGGCTACGCCGCGCCCCTTCCCTCCTCCGCCGCGGGCGCGAGCACCCGTTCCATTTCGGCGAGCAGCTCCCCCGCCGTGTACGGCTTGCGCAGCGAGCCGTCGAACCCCACGGAGGCCAGCAGGCCGGGCTGGTCCCCCAGCCAGAGGCCGGTCATGGCGATCACGGGGAGGCCGCCGGCGCCGTCCTGCTCCTTGAGCTCGCGCACCGTGTCCAGCCCGCTGCTGCCGGGGAGCACCAGGTCCAGCAGCACCACGACCGGCCGGAGCTCCGCCACCAGGCGCACCGCCTCCTCCCCCAGGCAGGTGGCCGCCACCCGGTAGCCGCTGCGTCCGAGCAGCGCCTCCAGCGCCGTGCGGGTGCCTTCGTCGTCCTCCACCACCAGCACCAGCGGCCCCTCCGGTCCGGCGCCCTCCACGACCGGGGAGGGGCGGAGCTGCGTGCGCCCGGCCAGGAAGCGGCGGTGCCGCTCCGCCTCCGCGCGGAAGGGGGACACGGGGCCGGCGGGCGCGCCGTCCACGGACGCCTCGGGGGAAGGTGACATGCACACGTCCGGAAAACTGGGAAGGACAACGTCTGGAGGAGCCGGAAAACGCAAGCGGGGTGCCAGCTCCTGGCGGGTGTCGGAAATGGATGTTTCTCGGTTTTCCGCGGGAGCAGGCATCGGTTCCGGCGGCCGCCTGCTCCCGCCGTGACGCCTGGCTTCCCCCCCCGCACCCGCCGGGACCGAGCTGCCCCGGCGCGGTTGATCCCCGAGGCATCCCCCGGCACCCGCGTGAGGGATACGCGCCCGGAGGGCCGAGACCCGACAGCAGTATCGTCGGGGCTCGGCTGCGTTGGGAACGGTCGTATCGTTCCCTCCGCAGCGCGTAGCCCGACCCGAGCGCCAGCGAGGGGCACGCCCACACCCGCAGTTCGAAGCAGTTCAGAGAAGTTCAGCCGCCGTTGACCACCACCACCGGGCAGGGGGCGCTCCCCAGGATCCGCTCCACCCGCGGTCCCAGGAAGAGGCGGTCGGAGCCGGGGCGCAGGTCGGTGCCCACGAGGACCAGGTCGGCCTCCTCCCTGGCGGCCAGCTCCAGCAGCGCGGCCTCCGGCGCCACCCCCTCGCGCACGCAGGTGCGGGTGCGCACGCCCATGGCCTCGCCCACCCTGCACAGCTCGTCCACGATGGCCCGCGCCGCCGCCATCTGCCGGCGGTGCACCCCGCCGCCCCGGTCCAGGCGGCGGCCCGCCTCGCTCCGGCCCACCACGTTGAGCACCGTCACCTCGGCGTCGTCCTCGCCCGCCAGGTTGAAGGCCACGTCCGCCGCGTTGCGCGAGGCCGCGGAGCCGTTGGTGGGCACCAGGATCCGCTGCGGCGGCCAGTGCCGCTCGCTCACCCGGCCCTGGGTGACCATGGTGGGGCACGGGGCCATCCTCACCAGGTAGTCCACCATGGGGTCGAACACCTCCGCCTTTCCGTCGCTCCCCGGCGCGCCCAGGATCATCAGGTCGTAGTCCTTGTGCGCCTCGTCCAGCACCGCCTCCCCCACGTCGCGCCCCTCCACCACCCGGCGGGTGAGCTCCACCCCCGGGAAGCGCTCCGCGGCGCGGTCCAGGAAGCGCGCGCTCAGCTCGCGGTCGCACGCCTCGATCACCGTGAGCAGGGTGACCGCCACCGGGCCGCGCTCCACCATGCGCGCCACCAGGTGGCTCTCCAGCTCCAGGATGGAGCGGCGCTCCTCCTCGCGGCAGCGCACCGGGATCAGCACCCGCCGCACCCCGGCGATCAGGCTGTGCTCCTCCAGCTCCTCGCGCTTCAGCCGCTCCAGCTCCTGCTGCTCCGGCCGGATGTGGCGCAGCGTCCAGCGCAGCGCGGGCGGGGCCATGAGCGAGGTGGAGATCGCCATCAGCACGATGATGGAGAACATCTCCTGCGTCAGGATCCCCATGGACAGGCCGATGGTGGCGATGATGATCTCCATGGCCCCGCGCGCGTTCATCCCCACCCCGAAGCTGAGCGCCGTCCAGTGGTCGCGCCCGCCCAGGAGCCGCGCCCCCGCGTAGCCGCCCACCACCTTGCCCAGCGTGGCGATGGCGATCACCAGCAGCGCGACGAGCAGGAGGTACGGGTCCGCCAGGCTGCGCAGGTTCACCTTGAGCCCGGCGACCGCGAAGAACACCGGCGCGAAGATGCCGAGGGCGATGCGCTCCACGTCGTGGTACACCTCGCCGGGGAGCCGCGGGAGCTGGCCCAGCAGGATCCCCATGACGAACGCCCCCAGCATCGCCTCCAGCCCCAGCCCCTGCGACACCGCCCCCCACCCGAAGGTGAGCACCACCACCAGCGAAAGGAGCCGGAAGGGGCTCACCGCCCGGTCCTGCACGTACGCCAGCGCCCGCCTCACCACCCACCTCCCCACCACCAGGCTCAGCGCCACGAACCCCACCACCTTCCCCACCGAGAGCAGCACCCCCTGCGCGGTGACCGCCGTGCCCCCGGCAAGCCCCAGCACCACCGAGAGCAGCATCCACCCGATGGCGTCGTCGGTCATGCCGGCGGCCAGGATCGCCTGCCCCACGTCGCGCCGCATCAGCTTGAGGTCCATGAGCACCTTGGCGATCACCGGGATCGCCGAGATGGACATGGCGGTGGCGATGAACAGCGCGAACACCAGCCGCCGCCCCGGGTCGGCCAGCAGCGAGGCGGGGAGGTAGCTCCCCAGCGCGTACCCCAGCGCGAAGGGGACCAGGATCCCGCCCAGCGAGGCGCCCATGGCGGTGCGCGCCTGCCGGCGGATCAGCCGCAGGTCGGTTTCCAGCCCGGTGATGAGGAGCAGGAACATGGCCCCGAACAGGCTGACCACCTCCAGCAGGTAGCCCTGCGTCCGGGTCTGCGGGACGATCCAGTGGCCCAGCGCCGGGAACAGGCCGCCGAGCAGCGACGGCCCCAGGAGGATGCCGGCCAGGATCTCGCCGACCACCGCCGGCTGCCCCAGCCGCTGCGCCACCTCGCCCAGGGCGCGGGCGACCAGGAGGAGGAGGGCGATCTGGACGACCAGCACCAGCACGTCATGGTGCGGCGCCGCCGTGAACACCTGCTGCTGCATGAAGGCCGGGTCCGTCGGGGGTCCGGAAGCTCCCCCGCGGGGTGCGGGGGAGCAGCTGCAAAGGCCGCCGCCCGCACAGGCACTTCCCGAGCCAGCCCGTTCCGGGGCGCAGCGCCAGCGCACCCGGATACACTGCTCCCACAACGACTTGCGGCCCGCTTCCTGCCAGGGCGTTTCCCTGGAAACAGACGGTTTCGCGTCCGCGCCGGGGCGGACGGAACCCAGCCCGAGGGACCCCCATGCTCGACACGCTCCTCCGCCGCTCCCGCGCGGCAGCAACGGTCTTCTCCCTCCTCCTCGCCGGGTGCGCCGGCGGGGCGGACTCGCCCGCGGTCCTCGCGCCGGCGCCCGACGCGGAGACCGCGGCGGCGGCGGGGGCCCGGGGGCCGGGGGC
>JBFMFL010000529.1:0-2892 GCA_040752145.1 Gemmatimonadota bacterium | reverse complement strand
TCGCATCCCTCACGCAGGGTTCGCGCTGGCGTCCGCGGGGGCCCCCTCCCCAACCCCTCCCCCGCAAGCAGGGGAGGGGCTTTTCTCGTGCGTGTGGCAGGCGATGGGCTGCGTCCGCGGGCCCCCACCCGGCTCGCTTGAGGCTCGCCACCCTCCCCCAATTCTGGGGGAGGGCTTCCCGAAGGTCACGGTGTGTTGCAGTTCCCTTGGATCTGCGCAGGGAGGTCGGGGGAGGCTGCGCAGGGGGAACGTCATGTTCGAAGCCAGCGTGATCCCGAAAGCGCAGGCGGAGCGCCGGCGAGTTCGGCTCCCCCGGAGCAGCATCCCCCGGCCGACCCCAAACACCGGAGCCCCGTCGGAGCGCGAAGTCGTTCCGTTCGGCCAGGCCCACACGAAACTTCCAGAAAACGAGAACGGCCCCACCGCGTGGCAGGGCCGTTCTCGTTCGACTGCCGGGGCTGCGTCCGGCTACGCGCGGTTGTAGACCAGCTTGTAGGTCAGCGGCTTCTTCAGGCGCGGGCTGGTGATGGTCACGCCCATGGTCAGCGTGCGCCCGTCGGGGCTCACCGAGTAGACGTTCACCCGCTGGCCGTCCTCGGCCTTGAAGGTCTGCTCCAGGGTGCCGTTCTCCCACTCCGTGCTCACCTTGAGCTTCTCGCCGTCCTCGCGCGTCCAGTCCACCGGCGTGCCGTTGGCCGGGGAGACGATGGGGCGGCGGCCGTCGGTGGTCACCGTCACCTGCTGCGGCGTGTGGGCGATCTGGAGCCGCTGGTACGGCGCGTTGGTCTTGCGCAGGCGCCCGCGGGCGATGGGGCGCAGCGCGAAGTTCATGTCGCGCACCGCCGCGTCGATGGCCGCGTTGATGTTGTCGCTGGCGGACGCGTTGTAGGTGTAGCTGCCTTCCAGCGAGGCGTTGGCCTGGGCGCTCCCCGGGGCCGGGGCGACCAGCACGAGGGCGAAGAGGGCCGCGAAGAGTGCCGAGATCCGTTGGCGCATGGATGTCTCCGGTTGGAAAGGAAGCGAGACGGCGTGCAGACCGGCTGGTGGGTCGGTGCGGCGTCCGGCGGGCGGACGGCGCGCAGACGAGATACCGGCAAGCTACACCAAAAGTTCCGCTCGCGACAGGCCCGCCCCCCGGCGCCGCGCTTGCCCGCCGCGCCCCGCCGCCGCACTATGCGGAGCGTGCGCGCACGCCGAAACCGGACGGACGGACCGCGCGTAGTTCCGCGAGCGCCGCCCCACGCGGGCGCCCCTCACCCCACCAGGAGTTCCCATGTCCGAGCAGCTGAGCCGCACCCCGCGGGTGCTCACCGACATCGATTCGCGCAGCTGGGAGCACCCGGCAGACCGCGCCGCGCTCAACGCCCTGCGCCGCGTCCCCGGCTTCGACGAGGTGCTCAAGAAGATCTTCGGCTTCTTCGGCGAGCGCCCCATCCGCCTGGCGTTCCAGGCCAACGCCGTGCGCGTCTCGCCCACCCAGTTCCCCCACGTCCACCGCCTCTACCAGGACGCCGCCCGCGTCCTGGACGCCCCGGCCGAGTACCCGCTCTACGTCACCCAGACCCCCATGGTCAACGCCGGGGCGTGGGGGATGGAGAAGCCGTTCATCACCGTCAACTCCGGGACGCTGGGGCTGCTCAGCGACCGCGAGCTCACCTTCATCCTGGGGCACGAGCTGGGGCATGTCATGAGCGGGCACTCGCTGTACCGCACCATGATGTACATCCTGGTCCAGCTCGCCCAGATGGGATTCCCCATCGTGGGGCTGGCGGCGCGCGCGGTGCTGGCCGCGCTCTCGGAGTGGTACCGCAAGGCCGAGCTGTCGTGCGACCGGGCGGGGCTGCTTGCCGTTCAGGACCCCGAGGCGGCCATGAACACCATGCTCAAGTTCGCCGGCGGCGGGCGCGACGGGCAGACCAACCTGGCCGAGTTCATCCGGCAGGCCGACGACTACCGGCAGCAGGGCGACTTGGTGGACCAGGTGTTCAAGGTGCTCAACACGCTGGACCTGACGCACCCCTTCCCCGTCATCCGCGTCGCCGAGATGCGCAGCTGGTTCGAGAGCGGCGACTACGACCGCATCCTGCGCGGCGAGTACCGGCGCCGCGGCGACGCCGAGGCCCCGTACCGCGACGACCTGGCCGAGGCCGCCCGCGCCTACCGGGAGAGCGCCCGCGAGACCTTCGGCGACACCATGGGGCAGGCCGCGGAGGGCGCGCGCAAGGTGATGGACTCGTTCCGCACCGGCTTCAACCGCCGCTGACCGGAACCGCCCCGGCGCAGGCGTAAGCAAAGCCGGTGCAAAGACTTGACAGCAGTTCAAAGGGAGCCGCTCCGACGGAATCGGGGCGGCTCCTGGACTTTCGGGCGGGGAGTGGACGGCGGAACCCCGCGCGAATCCAGTGCTGGCGCGGAAAAAGTGGAACCGAGATTGCATCTGTCTTCGGGCGAGGCGGAAACGCCGCTTCACCCCACCGCCCCCCGGGAGGCCCATCATGAAAAAGTCGCAATTCATCGAGCTGGTTGCCGAAAGGGCCGAGATGAGCAAGGCGGCCGCAGCGCGCGTGGTGGATGCGATCTTCGACACGGCGGGCGGGGCGATCTCCGAGGCGGTCAGGACCGCCGGGCAGCTCTCCATCCCCGGGTTCGGCAAGTTCAGCAGCAAGACCCGCGCGGCCCGCGAGGGGCGCAACCCGCGCACCGGCACCGTGATCCAGATCCCGGAGCGCACCACGGTCAGCTTCTCGCCGGGCAAGGGGTTCCGCGAGACCATGTCCGGCGGCGCGAGCGGGGGGAAGGGCGCGACCGCGAAGAGCCGCACGGCGGGCTCCGCGCGCAAGGCGGCCGGCGGGGCCACCAAGACGGCGGCGGCCTCCACGACCGCGGCGGGCG
>JBFMFL010000528.1:0-2898 GCA_040752145.1 Gemmatimonadota bacterium | reverse complement strand
CGCGTCTCGCGGCGGGGGCGCGCCCGCCGGGGCGGGGGGTGCGGTGGGGTGGGGAGGCGAGCCGCGGGGAGGGCGGCGTAGCGGGCCGGTGTCCACGGGGTGGGGCGGGGTCAGGGGAGCCGGAACGCGGCCCGCTGCTCCGCGGACCTGCCGCGGGCCGTCAGGAAGCCGCGGGCGGCCAGCTCGCCCGATGTGCCCGGGGGGACGCGCCAGGTGCCCTCGAAGGCGCGCGTCTCGCCCGGGGCCAGCGTCACCTGCTGGAGCGCCTGCGTGAACATGCGGCCCTGCGACCAGCGCCACAGCTCCGCGCCCGCGCGCGAGACCACGAAGTCGTGCGTCTGCCCGGAGGGGAACTCCAGCTCCACGGGCGCGCCGCCGGCGTTGGTCACCTGCAGGGCGAAGCGGACGCTGTCGGCGAACGTCGCCACCTGCAGCGAGGAGACCAGCGGGTCGGCGCCGCGGCCGGCGGCGGAGGTCCCGGCGGCCGCGCAGGCGGCGCACAGGGCCACGGCGAGCGCGGGCAGCGGGCGGGTGAGCGGACGGAGCATTCGGTACGTCTGGGGCGCCAGGGCGGAGGTGCGGATCCCACGCGCCCGGACCGTGCGGCGGTGGGCCGGAGCGGGCGCGAAAGCGCCCGGTTCCGCCCGGGACCGCAAGATAGAAGCCGCGCTCCGGGAGCGTCAAGCAGCCCCGTCGCCGGACCGTTTCCGGAAGCTTGCGAAAAAATTCACAAGCTCCTATATTGCCGGTCTACAGCACCCCGGCAAGGAGCCGCGATGGCGAAGCAGGACCGTGGTCCGCAGGAAGGCCGCCCGTCCGTGAACCGCGGGGCCGAGTTCGCGGGGGTGGGGCTCCAGCTCGCCGCCTCCATCCTGCTGTTCCTGTTCGTGGGGCAGTGGCTGGACCGCCGCCTGGGCACCGGGCCCTGGCTCCTCCTGCTGGGGGTGTTCGTGGGGTTCGGGCTGGGCTTCTGGGCCATGTACCGGAAGATGGTGGTGCTCCCCCGCGAGGAGGAGCACCGCCGCAGGCGCGGGGAGGGGAAGTGAGCCGGCTGGCGTTCCCCGCGGCCGTCCTGGTGGTCGGGCTGCTGGTGCTCGGGATCGGGTGGGCGGCGGCGGAGGGGGCGGCGCGCACGGCGGTGGCGGCGGGGGTGGGGATCGGGGTCGCGTTCCAGCTCGCGTTCTTCGCCCTCACGGAACTGCTGCTGCGGGACCGGCGCCTGGTGGCCTTCGGGATCGGGATGATCGGCCGGTTCGCGCTGGTGGCGTTCACCGCCCTGGTGCTGCTGCGCCTCACGGGGCTCCCGGCCGCGCCGCTGCTCTTCGCGCTGGTGGGGACGCTGTTCGGTACGACGCTGGTGGAACCGGTTCTTCTTGCGGCCGACAAACGGAACAAGCCTTCATGATCGGTAGAATCGCACTCCTGCTGGCCCTCGCGGCCGCGACCCCGGCGGCGGCCCAGCACGGCGCCGAGCCCGGAGGCTCGGCCCAGCCCGCTTCGCCCCGCGTGGAGCACGCCGCCGAGCCGCACCTGGAGGAGGGGCACGGCGAGGGGATCGACTTCATGCACCACATCCTGGACGCGCGCGAGATCGAGCTCCCGGGGACCACGGTGCACCTCCCCGCGGCCGGGTCGTGGATGGTGGGGCCCATCGACATGACGCCCACCAAGCACGTCGTCTTCCTGGGGCTCGCGGCGATCCTGTCGCTCCTGGTGCTGCTCCCGGCCGCGGCCCTGGCCGGGCGGGCGCGCGAGGGGCGCACCAGCGGCCGGCGCCACAACGCCGTCGAGGCGGTGGTGCTCTTCATCCGCGACCAGGTGGTGATGCCCAACATCGGGCACGGCGGCGAGAAGTTCGCCCCGTTCGTGATCACGCTGTTCTTCTTCATCCTGTTCGCCAACCTGCTGGGGCTGGTCCCCTGGGGCTCCACCGCCACCGCCAACATCTCCGTCACCGCCGCGCTGGCGCTGATGGCCTTCGTCGTGGTGGAGGTGGGCGGCATGGTGGCGCTGGGGCCCAAGGGGTACCTGGGCACCATCTTCTTCGTCCCCAAGGGGATGAACCCGGTGGCGGCGTGGACCATGGCGGTCGCGCTGGCGCCGGTGGAGCTGATGGGCAAGTTCACCAAGCCCATCGCGCTCGCCATCCGTCTCATGGCCAACATGACGGCCGGGCACATCGTGCTGCTCGCCATCATCTCGCTGATCTTCGTGTTCGGCAGCTTCGCCGTCGCGGTGGCGCCGGTGCTGATGGCCGTGGCGATCACCTTCCTGGAGATCTTCGTGTCGCTGCTCCAGGCGTACATCTTCGCCATGCTCACCAGCGTCTTCATCGGGCTGATGCAGCACGCGCACTGAGCGCGGCGGAAGGATCGCAGCAGGGCAGCGCGGGGCCCCGTGCCCGCGCCGGCGGAGACTGCTCCCCTCCGTCGTACAGTACCCGGAGATGGGCTTCCGGGGAGGGCGCGCGGCGGCGACGCCGGCTGGCGCCCGCGGCCCGGTGAGGGCCGCACGGAGCGGTGCCCGACAACCGTTTCTCTCCAGCTACGGAGATACCACAATGCAGGCTGAAGTCGCGAACGCGTTCCTGAACAACGGCCTCCTGGGCGCCGCCATCGGCGCCGGCCTCGCCGTCATCGGCGCCGGCCTGGGCATCGGCCTCATCGGCTCGCGGGCGATGGACGGCATGGCCCGTCAGCCCGAGATCGCCGGCAACATCCAGACGGCGGCGCTGATCCTGGCGGCCTTCGTCGAGGGCGCGACCCTGTTCGCCATCGTGGTGGCGTTCCTGATCCAGCAGGGCGTGCTCGCCGCCGTCGCCGGCTGATCCTGCGCGGGGGGCGCGGGGGGGGCCCGCCCCCGCGGCCCCCCGAGGGCCGGGGCGGGCGACGCGGCGGT
>JBFMFL010000527.1:0-2912 GCA_040752145.1 Gemmatimonadota bacterium | reverse complement strand
CAGCGGCGGCAAGTTCGACGGCTTCGTGGTGGAGGGCTCGGTCGCCTTCTGACCTGACGGCGGACGGGACGGAGAGCGGGGCGGGGGGCACGATGCCTCCCGCCCCGCGGTCATTCTGCCGGCTTCCCGACGGGAGGCGCCCGTCAGCTCCCGGAGGTCCCCGCCTTGCCGCCCGCCAGCGACCAGAGCGCCCGCTCCAGCGCCGCCGGCGTCCACTCCCCGCCCAGCCGCTCGGCCTCGCCCCGCAGCGCCTCCGCGTAGCGCCCGTAGTACCCGAGGGTCCACGCCACCTCGCCCAGCCCCGGGAGCCGGGCCGCCACGATCTCGTCGAAGAACGGGTACACGTCCGGCCGCGCCGCCGCCAGCACCGCCGACGCCGTGGCCGGGCCCACGCCCCTGAGCTTCGCCAGCCGCGCGACGGGGGCGGTGGGGTGCGGCGCCAGCGCGAGGGCCGCGGCGCTGGCCTCCTCCACCGCCGCCGGGTCGTTGCCGCGCACCAGCGCCAGGTTGGGCGCGCGCCACACCCCGCGGGCCATCTTCCACTCGGTCACCCGCACCAGCTCGGGGAGCGTCGCGTGCGCCGGCTCGCGGCCGGCCACCAGCCCCGGGAACTCCTCCCGGTACCAGCGGTCCAGCCCGGGGAGCTTCGCCACGCCCTGGCGCTCCACCACCTCGGGGTAGGCGTCCAGCGCGGCGCGCAGGGTCTCGGGGGAGGGGAGGGGCACGTGTCGGTCCGGGCGAGGGGAGACGGGGTCGGGGAGGGCGCGGCGCAATCTGGACGCCGCCTCCGCCGGCCGCAAGCGCGCCCGCGCCGCCGGAATCCGCCGCCGTCCGACACGCCCGGCGGCCTTCCCCCTACACCTGAGTCATTCCTCCGACCCCAGCTTTTCTCCAGGGAGCAGCATCGTGCGCACGGCGTCGGGCGCCACCCTACACGCAACGGAGGCAAAGATGAGCCGCACCCACCACCTGCCCTCGATCACCGGCGGCCTGCGTGGCGCGGTCCGCCGCCACTTCGGGCCGGAGCCCGCCCGCACCCTGATCGGCGCGGCGTTCGCGGCGGCGCTGTTCGCGTTCTACGTGCTCTACGTCGTCACGCACTGGAAGTAGAGCGGGGCCGGTCCGCCTCCCGCGGGGGCTGCGCGCGTGCCGCGGCGCTCTTACCATTGAACTCTTCGCCGCGCCCGCGGGGGCGATGTCGATTCCGGGCTCCCCCGAGCGACCAAGGGTGTCCACGGCGGTCTTCACCACCCCATCCGGAGGGAGCCATGAAGTACCTGTGCCTGATCTACGACGACGAGAAGCAGCTGGCCGCGATGCCCAAGGACGAGAGCGACGCGTTCATGGGCGAGTACTTCGCCTTCACCGAGGGGGTCCGCGAGAGCGGGCACTACCTCGCCGGGGAGGCGCTGCACCCCGTGGAGACGGCGACCACCGTGCGCATCCGCGGCGGCCGCGTGTCCACCACCGACGGGCCCTTCGCCGAGACCAAGGAGCAGCTGGGCGGCTTCTACCTGATCGAGGCGCGCGACCTCAACGACGCCATCCAGGTGGCGTCCAGGATCCCGTCGGCCCGCACCGGGAGCGTCGAGGTGCGCCCGGTGGTGGACTTCGACGAGATGCCGCAGTAGCCGTGTCCGCCGGGGACGCGGCCGGCGCGGTGCGGGAGGCGGTGGACGCCGTCTACCGGGCCGAGTCGCGCCGCGTGCTCGCCACCCTGATCCGCCTCCTCGGCGACTTCGACCTCGCCGAGGAGGCGCTGCACGACGCCTTCGTGGCGGCCATGGAGCGCTGGCCGCAGACGGGCGTCCCCGCCAACCCGCGCGGCTGGCTGGTCTCCGCCGGGCGCTTCAGGGCCATCGACGCCCTGCGCCGCCGCGCCCGCTTCGACGCCCGCCAGGGCCGGCTCGCCGAGCACCTGGAGGCCGCGCTCCGCGGCGCGGAGGAGCCCGACGACCCCAGCGCGGTGGAGGACGACCGGCTGCGGCTGGTCTTCACCTGCTGCCACCCCGCGCTCTCCCCCGACGCCCGCGTCGCGCTCACGCTGCGCGAGGTCTGCGGCCTCACCACCGAGGAGATCGCCCGCGCCTTCCTGGCCGCGCCCTCCACCCTGGCCCAGCGGATCGTCCGCGCCAAGGCCAAGATCCGCGACGCCCGCATCCCCTACCGGCTCCCCGCGCCCGCCGACCTCCCGGAGCGGCTGGACGCCGTGCTCCACGTCGTCTACCTGGTGTTCAACGAGGGGTACTCGGCCTCGTCCGGGGAGTCGCTGACCCGCCCAGACCTTTCCGGCGAGGCCATCCGCCTGGCCCGGCTCCTCGCCGGGCTGCTCCCCGAGCCGGAGGTGACGGGGCTGCTGGCGCTGCTGCTCCTCCACGAGTCGCGCCGCGCCGCCCGCGCCTCGCCCGGGGGCGACCTGGTGCTGCTGGAGGAGCAGGACCGCTCGCTCTGGGACCGCGCCCTGATCGCCGAGGGGTGCGCACTGGTGGAGCGCGCGCTCCGCTCGCGCCGCTTCGGCCCGTACACCCTGCAGGCCGCCGTCGCCGCGGTACACGCCGAGGCGCCCGACGCCGCGGCCACCGACTGGGCGCAGGTGGTGGGACTCTACGACGTGCTCCTGCGCGCCGACCCCTCGCCCGTGGTGGAGCTGAACCGGGCCGTCGCCGTGGCGATGCGCGACGGCCCCGCCGTCGGGCTCGCCCTGGTGGACGCCGTCCTGGGGCGCGGCGAGCTGGCCGGCTACCACCTGGCGCACGCCGCCCGCGCCGACCTGTGCCGGCGGCTGGGGAGGACCGCCGAGGCCCGCGCCGCGTACGCGCGCGCCCTGGAGCTCGCCCTGCAGGAGCCGGAGCGCCGCTTCCTGCGGCGCAGGCTCGCCGAGCTGCCGGACTGAGCCCCGGCCCCGCGCGCGC
>JBFMFL010000526.1:0-2927 GCA_040752145.1 Gemmatimonadota bacterium | reverse complement strand
CCGCACCCCCTCTTCTGCCGGCCGGTTTCTTCGCCCGGCTCGCTCTTCTGCCCCCATGTGGAGACGGTCGGCGCCCCGCCGACTCCGAACCCGGCTCAATCGAGCGACTTCTTCAACAGCCTTCTAGCGGCCCCGTCGCCGCCCCCGCGTCCCCGAACCTCCCCTGCCGGCCCCGCGGCCGGAGCGATCCACATGGAAAAGATCATCCAGGCCGCGGTGGAGCGCGGCGCCAGCGACCTGCACATCAAGTCGGGCGACGTGTTCCGGGCCCGCATCAACGGCGCGCTGGTGCCGCTCACCAAGCAGCGCGTCACCCCGGAGCAGACGCGCCAGATCGCGCTGCAGCTCATCCCCAACGAGCGCGACCGGCAGCGCATCGACGACATGCAGGACTACGACTGCTCCTGGGGCCTCCCGGGGGTGGGCCGGTTCCGCGTGAACATCCTCCGCCAGCGGGGGAGCTTCATGATCGTGATGCGGGTGATCCCCATCGAGATCCCCACCTTCGAGCAGCTGGGGCTGCCGCCGGTGATGCGGAGCATCGCGGAGCTGGAGCGCGGGCTGGTGCTGGTCACCGGCGTCACCGGCTCGGGGAAGAGCAGCTCGCAGGCGGCCATGCTGGGCTACATGAACCAGCACATGCGGCGGCACATCGTCACGCTGGAGAACCCCATCGAGTTCCTGCACCGCGACGTCAACTCGTCCATCACCCAGCGGGAGATCGGGATGGACACCGACTCCTTCCAGGTGGGGCTGCGGGCCGCGCTGCGGCAGGACCCGGACGTGATCCTGATCGGCGAGATGCGCGACACGGAGAGCATCGACATCGCCCTCAAGTCGGCCGAGACGGGGCACCTGGTGATCTCCACCGTACACACCCGCGACGCGGCCTCCACCATCTCGCGCCTGGTGGCGGTGTTCCCCACGCACGAGCAGCAGATGGTGAGGATCCGCCTCTCGGAGCAGCTGCAGGCGGTGGTCTCGCAGCGGCTCCTCCCCCGCGCCGACGGCTCCGGCCGCGTGCTGGCCGCCGAGGTGATGGTGGTGACGGGCACCATCCGCGACGCCATCCTGGACCCGGAGCGGCTGGAGGAGATCCGCGAGCTGATCGCCGAGGGGCGCACCACCTACGGCTCGCAGACCTTCGACCAGTGCCTGATGGAGCTGGTGCAGGACGGCCGCGTGGACTACCAGGTGGCCAAGGCCGCCGCCACCAACCCGGGCGACTTCGAGCTGAAGAT
The DNA here is from genome assembly GCA_040752145.1 of Gemmatimonadota bacterium. GTDB lineage: Bacteria > Gemmatimonadota > Gemmatimonadetes > Longimicrobiales > Longimicrobiaceae > JAFAYN01. The sequence continues at coordinate 1,686 of JBFMFL010000526.1, read as the reverse complement.
GAACATGCTCTCCGGCGGCGGCGGCGTCCCCGCCGCGGCCTCGTCGTCCTCGTCGGTGCTGGGCGAGATGACCTCCGGCTACGGCTTCTGACGGGGGAGCGCGAAACACGGCCGCCGCCCGACGCGTACTCGGTACTCCGGGCCGCCGGCCGCTTTCGCACTCACGCACTCTCGCACTCTCGCACTCCGATGCCCTACGCCGTCCTCGTCGTCCTGCAGGTCGTCGGCCTGCTCCTGATCCCCTTCGGCTTCCCGGGGCTCTGGGTGCAGATCGCGGCGCTGGTGGGGTACGGGTTCCTCACGGACTTCGCCACGGTGGGCGTGCCGGTGATCGCCGCGGCGGTGGTGCTGGCGGTGGTCGCGGAGGCGATCGAGTTCTGGCTGGGCGGGCACTTCGCGCGGCGCTACGGCGGGAGCCGGGCCGCGGGGTGGGGCGCCATCCTGGGCGGGATCGTGGGCGCGGTGGTGGGGGTGCCCATCTTCCTGGTGGGGAGCATCGTCGGGTCGTTCGTGGGGTCGTTCGCCGGGGCGGTGCTCTTCGAGGTGCTGTGGATGAGGAAGCACGCGGGGGGCCTGCAGCCGGCGCTGCGGACCGGGTGGGGGGCGCTGCTGGGGCGGCTTGCGGCCACGGCCGCCAAGGCGGGGATCGGGGTTGCGGTGGCCGCGCTCGTGCTCCTCTCCGCGCTCCGCTAGGGCGGCCGGTGGTCCCCTTCTTGCCGCCCGCCGCCGCGGGCGCGACGCACCAGCACGGAGAGCGATGAGCGAAGACATGGCCCCGGCGGACGCCGGGAAGTACGTGTACTGCATCATCAAAAGCCCGCGGAGCCGCGAGTTCGGGAACATCGGCATCGGGGAGGGGGCCAGCCCGGTGTACACGGTGCAGTTCGGTGAGCTGGCGGCGGTGGTGAGCGACACGCCGCTGCGCATCTACGACCCCACGCGCGAGAACGTCCTGGCGCACGAGTTCGTGAACGAGACGGTGATGCGCGAGCACACCGTGATCCCCATGAGCTTCGGGACGCTGTTCCGCACCGAGAGCGACATCGTGGAGCTGCTCAAGTCCACCTACCAGGCGTTCGACGACGTGCTGGAGAAGATGGCGGACAAGATTGAGTTCGGGCTCAAGGTGCTGTGGGACCGCGACCGGGTGATCGCCACCCTGGAGCAGGAGCACGAGGAGATCCGCCGCCTGCGCGACGAGATCGGCCGCAGCGCGCAGAGCTCCACCTACTTCGCCCGCATGCAGCTGGGGCGGCTGGTGGAGTCGGCGCTGGAGGAGGCGGGCAACGCCTTCGTCCGCGAGATCCACGAGGCGCTGAAGCCGGCGGCGGTGGCGTCGCGCGCCAACAAGCCCATCGGGGACCGCATGATCATGAACGCGGCCTTCCTGGTGGAGCGCGACCGCGAGAGCTCGTTCGACGAGCGGGTCAAGGAGATCTCCCGCAAGTACGAGCAGATGCTGACCTTCAAGTACACGGGCCCCTGGCCGCCGTACAACTTCGTCAACATCAAGCTGAAGCTGGAGAAGGCGTCGGGATGAATGAAGAATGTAGAATGAAGGTAACTACTCAGCCTGAGCATAGTTGATGCAGCGGGTCTCGGGAGCAAGGCCCTGGTCGAGAGCGGAGGCTGCATGTTGACACGCGACGAGATACTGGCCGTCTACGCGGCGGGACCCGAGGCGGT
>JBFMFL010000525.1:0-2931 GCA_040752145.1 Gemmatimonadota bacterium | reverse complement strand
CCCCGCCGCCCCGCGGCGCGGGGGCGGCGTCCGTGCTGCGCCTGCAGCGCGCCGTGGGCAACGCCCGCGTGCAGCGCGCGCTCGTCGCGCCGGGCGGCGCCGTGCAGCGCCAGGCCGAGGCCCCCGCCGCCGAGCCGACGGACTACAACCTGGTCCTGGGTATCCCCGGGCGGGAGCCGGAGCAGCACCGGGCCGTCTCTCGCGAGGCCGCGCTGGAGGCGCTGCGCGGCTTCCGCAGGCAGGTGCTCTCGCTGGTGGAGGGCGGGCGCGAGGGGCACCGCTACATGACCCGCGTGCGCGAGGACCAGTACGTGGTGGGCCTGGTGTCGGACGTGCTGGGCGGCTTCAGGTCGCTCCCCGGCATGGAGATCTGGCAGGAGCCGCTCACCTCGCTGGCCCTGGCCGACGCGGCGCTCGCCGAGGGCGACGTGGCGGCCGGGGCCCGGCTGCTCAAGCAGGCCGCCGCGGGGTGGCGGAAGGCGCAGGACCTCGTCACGGAGTACACCGAGGGGACCATCTCCGGCGCCGGGCGCGCCGAGGTGGTGCTGGAGGTGACGGCGGTGCTGGGCGGGGTGGCCGCGTCGCTGGTGACGGGCGGCGCGGCGAGCGGGCTGCTGCTGGGCACGGCGTACGCCGCCACGCAGACCGTGGCCCGGCAGGGAAGCGAGCTGTCGCTGGGGATGCGCGACCGCATCGACTGGGCGGGGGTGACGTTCGACGCCCTGTTCTCGCTGGTGACGTCCAAGCTGGGCGGCAAGCTGGGCGAATCCATCCTCAAGCGGCTCCTGGCCCGCCCCGAGGTGGCCTCGCTGGGCCGCCGCGTCCTGGCCGAGTCGCTGAGCGAGCTGCTCTCCGGGCAGGCGATCGCGTCGCTGCACATGGCCGCGCGCACCGTGTTCGACAACCTGCGCGGCGCGGGGGCGCCGGTCACCGTGGGGCAGTTCCTGGAGCAGCTGGGCGCGCACCTCACCGACCCCAGGAGCATGTTCTACGACCTTCTCCTGGGGCACGTGCAGCGCAAGCTGCACGGGCGCGCCGAGGCGAGCCGCGCCGCCCGCCGCGGCGCCGCCACCCCCCCGCCCCCGGAGATGGAGTCCGCCGCCCTCCGCGCGCCCGACGCCCCGGCTCCGGACGCCCCCGCGGCCCTCGCCGCCGCCGGCCCGGAGCCCGCCTCCCGCACCATGGCCGGGAGCGACGTGGCGCCGCGCCCCCGGTCGACCACGGGCGGCGCGGAGTCCGAGCCGCTGCACGAGATGATGGCCCGCGAGGGGATCCGCCGCGACCTGGCCGAGCCCGCCGCCGACGGCCCCGGGCTGCGCCCGCACACGGACTACGCCCGCGGCGTCGGCGACCCGGCGGAGGCGTACGCGCTGTACAACCGGGCGCTGGGCGAGGCCGGCGGGAAGCAGGAGGTCGCCATCTTCCGCAGCGAGCGCGACGGCGGCTACACCGTGCGCGTGGGCGACCACGGCTCGGTGCGCTCGCCCTCGGGCGACGGGTGGACGGCGGTGCTCCACTTCCACCCCAACCGCACCGCCGCCGAGCGCTTCTTCCTCCCCGCGCCCGCCGACTTCCAGGACGTCGCCGCCCGCCGCGGCGACGGCGGGCGCACGGCGCGCGAGTTCATCGAGTTCCACGTTCCCGGCGTGGGGCGGGGGAGGGCCGAGTACGGCGCCGACCCCTCCGGCGACCGGCCCTTCTACGTCACCACCCACCACCCGGACGGGACCACCCACACGGTGCGCTTCCGCGACGTGGACGAGTTCCGCGGCTACTGGGAGAGCCACCACGTGGCGGCGGCGCCGGGATCGGAGCTGGATGCCGCGCTGCGGGCGGACGTGGACGCGTACCTGGCCGGCCGCCGCCAGGCCCCCGCCGAGGGGGAGCGGACCATGGCCGGCGACGCCCGCGGCGGGCGGCGCCTGGACTACGGCGAGGTGGAGCTGGAGCCGGACACCGGCCCCGCGCCGGAGCTGGACCCCGGTCCGCAGCCCACGCGCCACGTGCAGCACGGGGAGGTCGAGCTGCCCCCCGACACGGGCCCCGCGCTGGAGCTGGACACCGGCCCCCGGCCCACGCGCCCGGTGCAGCACCGGGAGATCGACCCCGGCGGCCCCATCCCCAAGTTCAAGCGGTGGAAGAAGCGGAAGCCCAGGTTCGGGGCGCCCACGGGCGAGCTGGAGGGGACGGGGCGGGGCAAGGGGATGCACTACCGGCAGTACGACGCGGCCGAGGTCGCCTACGGCGTCCGCGTGGACTACGACGGGGGCGGGCGCCCGAAGAGCGTCGGCTTCCGCATCGACGCCGACGTGGCCGACCGCACCGCGCAGACCGACCGCGCCTTCACCCGCAACGAGACGGTGGACGCGGCGCAGTCCAGCGACAAGGGCTACAACAAGTCCGGGTACGAGCGCGGGCACCTGGTGCAGCGCGAGGCCGTGCGCGGCGACGCCGCCGTGGAGCGCGCCGCCGACCAGTGGACCGGCGTGGTCCCCATGACCGAGGCGCTGAACCGCGGCGCCGGCTCGCCCTGGCGCGCCTCGGAGGAGCGCGCCATCCAGTGGGCCGTCAGGTACGGCCACGTCACCGTGCAGGTGGAGCCCGTCTACGACGCCACGCCGCCCACGCTCAAGGACGGCACCCCCATCCCCAAGGCCATCCGCCGCGCGATCACGGCGCCGGACGGCACCGTGCTGGAGGACATCACGCACCTCAACCGCTGACGGCCCTCACCCGGCTCGCTTGAGGCTCGCCACCCTCTCCCCGGTCCTGGGAGAGGGGGCTTTGCTCGTGCGTGAACCGGCCATGGGCTGCGTCGGCGGGGGCCCCCACCCGGCGGCCTGAGAGCCGCCACCCTCCCCCAATTCTGGGGGCGGGCTTCCTGACCCTCGGCATCAAGCTCCGACCGACACGCTGTCGTGCTCCCCTCCC
>JBFMFL010000524.1:0-2940 GCA_040752145.1 Gemmatimonadota bacterium | reverse complement strand
CCGCGGGGCTCCGCGACAGGGTGGCGCGCGCGGCGGCGGGGAGGTCCGGGAAGGCGCCCGCCCCCACGGCGGCCAGCAGCGCCGCGCCGTAGGCGGGGCCCTCCTCGCGGTTCACGGTGCTCACCGGCAGGCCGAACACCTCCGCCTGCAGCCGCCGCACGAAGGGGCTCCGCGCGCCGCCGCCGGTCAGCAGCAGCCGGTCCGGCGCCATCCCCAGCTCGCGCAGGATGGAGACCGAGTCCCGCAGGGCGAAGCAGATCCCCTCCAGCACCGCCCGCGTCAGGTGGGCGCGCCCGTGGGCCAGGCTCACCCCCAGGAAGGCGCCGCGCGCGGCCGCGTCGCGGTGCGGCGTGCGCTCCCCCTGCAGGTACGGGAGGAAGGTGACGCCGTCCGCGCCCGGCGGCACGGCGGCGGCCTCCCGGTCGAGCCGCGGGTCGGCGTCCGCGGCCCCGGCCAGGTCGCGGGCGAGCTGGTCGCGGTACCAGGCGAAGGCGCCGCCCGCGCTGAGCACCACCCCCATCAGGTACCAGGTCCCCGGCACCACGTGGCAGAAGGTGTGGGCGCGCAGCCCCGGGTCCACCCGCGGCTCGGCCGTGGGCGCCAGCACGGTGCCGCTGGTCCCCCAGCTCGCCACCGCCTCCCCCGGCGCCACCACCCCCACCCCGGCCGCGCCGCAGGCGTTGTCCGCCCCGCCGCCCACCACCGGCGTCCCCTCCGCCAGGCCGGTGAGCGCCGCCGCCTCGCGCCCGACGCGGCCCAGGACCTCCGCCGAGCCGCCCACCTCCGGGAGGATCGCCGCGGGGAGCTCCAGCGCCTCCATCACCTCCGCGCTCCAGCGCAGCCGCGCCGTGTCGTACATCAGCGTGGCGCTGGCGTCCGAGGGCTCGGTGGCCAGGGCCCCCGTGAGCCGGAAGCGCAGGTAGTCCTTGGGGAGGAGCACCGTCGCCAGCCGCGCGAACGCCGCCGGCTCGTGGTTCCTGAGCCAGAGCACCTTGGGGAGGGTGAACCCCTCCAGCGCCGGGTTGGAGACCAGGTCGCGCAGCCGCGCCTCGCCGCCCACGCGCGCCGTGACCTCCGCGCACTCCGCCGTGGTGCGGCCGTCGCACCAGAGCAGCGCCGGGCGGATCACCTCCCCCGCCCGGTCCAGGAACACCGACGAGTGCATCTGCCCGGAGATCCCCACCGCCGCCACCGCGGCGCCGGGACGCGCCCCCAGCACCGCGCGGATCGCCGCCGCGCCCGCCGCCCACCACGCCTCCGGGTCCTGCTCCGCCCACCCGGGGCGCGGCGTCGCCAGGGCGAGCGGCGTGGTGGCCGAGGCCACGACGTCGCCCGCCGAAGTCACCAGGATCGCCTTCACGCCGCTGGTGCCTACGTCCAGGCCCAGGAACAGGGACTCCGCCACCTCAGCGGACCCCCAGGATGATCTCCATGGTCAGCTGGTCCAGCCGCTCGTAGCCGTACCCCTGCCGGCGGATGGCCGGGAGGTCGAAGCGGCGCTCCCTGAGTTCCCGCGCCGACTCCGCGCTGAACACGGGCGCCTCCCCCGCCCCGCCGCCGCGGCCGCGCAGGTCGGCCAGGATCTGCCGGATCTCCGCGTCCTCGGCGAAGCGGCGGGCCTTCTCCCGGAAGATCAGGTAGGTCCGCATGCACCCGGCCGCGAAATCCCACACCCCGTCCTGGTCCTCGGTGCGGTAGGCGTGCGCGTCGAAGTGCTTCATGCCGTCGTAGCCCGCGTCCTCCAGCAGCTTCACCAGGAAGAAGGTCCCCTTGGGGTCCTCGCTCCCGAAGCGGTGGTCCTGGTCGTAGCGCCCCGGCTTCTGGGCGTTGAGGTCGATGTGGAACAGCTTCCCCGCGTCCAGCGCCTGCCCCACCCCGTGGGTGAAGTCCAGCCCGGCCATGGTGTCGTGCGCCACCTCGGGGTTCAGCCCCACCATCTCCGGCCGGGCCAGCGTGTGGATGAAGGCCAGCGCGTGCCCGATGGTGGGGAGGTAGATGTCGCCCCGCGGCTCGTTGGGCTTGGGCTCCAGCGCAAAGCGGTAGCCGTAGCCCTGCGAGATGCTGTACTCGCAGAGGAAGTCGAGCGCGTCGCGGAACCACTTCATGGCGTCGCGCGGGTCCTTGGCCGCGTTGGTCTCCGTGCCCTCGCGCCCGCCCCAGAACACGTACGTCTCCGCCCCGAACTCCGCGCCCAGGTCCATGGAGCGCATGGTCTTTTGAAGCGCGTAGGCGCGCACCCGCGGGTCGTTGCTGGTGAACGCGCCGTCGCGGAAGGCCGGGTCGGCGAACAGGTTGGTGGTGGCCATGGGCACCCGCACGCCGCTCGCCTCCAGCGCCGCCCGGAACTCCCGGACGATGCGGTCGCGCTCCGCCGCCGGGGCGTCGCGGGGGACCAGGTCCTCGTCGTGGAAGTTGACCCCGTACGCCCCCAGCTCGCCCAGCTTCTCCACGATCCGCACGGGCGTGACGGCGTCGCGCACCGGCTCCCCGAACGGGTCGCGCCCCGGGTTCGCCACGGTCCACAGGCCGAAGGTGAAGTGGTGCTCCGGGCGGGGGGTGTACGCGTCCTGCGGCGGCTGGCTGCTCATGTTTGCTCGTGACGTTCGGGTTGCCTGGTCATCGAACTGCTACTGCTTTGAACTACCGGGTTCGGGCGTGCCCCTCGCTGGCGCTCGGGTCGGGCTGCGGCTCCGTAGGGCTGCAAACGACGCAGCCCAACGGAGTCGAGCCCCCAACGATACAGCAGTTGGGGTCTCGCCCCTTCGGGCCGGCATCCCTCACGCGGGGCTGGTGCTGGCGTCCGCGGGGGCCCCCACCCGGCTCGCTTAGGCTCGCCACCCTCCCCCAATTCTGGGGGAGGGCTTCCCGACCCTCGGCAGTGTGCTCGACCGACACGCTGTCGTGCTCCCCCTCTCCCAGCATTGGGAGAGGGGGCCGGGG
>JBFMFL010000523.1:0-2958 GCA_040752145.1 Gemmatimonadota bacterium | reverse complement strand
GCCCCCACCTCGATGCCGAGGTGGGGGCGCTTTTCGCAGCTGCGTGAGGGATTTCGGCCCGAAGGGGCGAGACCCGGCGGGGCAGTTTCCGCCGGGGCTCGACTCCGTTACGCACGGTTGTATCGTGCGTTACGGAGCCGAAGCCCGACCCCGGCGCCAGCCGGGGGCACGCCCGAACCCGCCGTAACCAGCCGTTCGAAAAATCAGGGCGTCTGGTTCGGGTTCTCGCGCTGCCGCTGCCGCTCGCGCTCGCGCGCCGCCCGCGCCCGGGCCGGACCGCTGTCCTCCGCGACGCCCTGGCCCATCCCCGGGTACTCGGAGCCGCGCATCCGCACCTTGGCGATGGCGGCCAGGCTGCGGCGCGTCCGGGCGAGCGTCTCCACGAAGGTGGTGGTGTAGGCGTACACCACCTCGCCGCCGAAGTACGACTCGATCATGTACAGCTCGTGCGGCTGGTAGCTGCGCAGCTGCTCCAGGCCGGCCGGCGCGTACTCCTCGTCGATGTACACGGCCACGCGGGTGAGGCGGCCGCGGATCATGGCGCACCCCAGGTCGGTGTTGCTGGTGTTGCATGGGAGCACCTGCAGGCCGATGCGGATGGGGATCACCTCCAGCGCGTTGGGCGCGGCGCTGGACAGGATCTCGGTGCGCTCCACCGCGTACGCGCTGGTCCCCGCCGAGCGGCGGCGGGTCTCGAAGCGGTCGGCCACCACGGTGATCCCCTCCAGCACCTCCGGCCGGGGGAGCAGGCCGGCGGTGTAGGCGGCGCCGTCCTCGGTGGCGTCCACCTCCTGGTCCCACGAGGCGTAGCCCATGCGGCTGACGATCCACCGCTGCGTGCCGGCGGGGATCTCGCGGAGCACGAAGCGGCCCTGCTCGTCGGTGGGCACGGTGCGGCCCAGTGCCGGCAGGGCGACGACCGCGTCGCGCAGCGGCGCCCCGGTGGACACGTCGCGGACCTCGCCGCGGACGGTGATGCGCGGCCTGGCGTCCTGGGCGGCCACGGGGGCTGCGAGCGCCAGCGCCAGGAGCGCGGGCAGGAGCGGCGGAAGACGATGGACAGGCATGGCTCGCCTCCGGGAGCGGGAGGGTGGGGCGCGGCAGGGGCGGGGAGCTGCCCGAGCCGAGAAACCTTCCGCAAGGTACGTGCACGCCCCCGCGCGCGACAGGAATTCCGTCGGCGCGCCCCGCTCCGGCCGCCTCCGCCTACGGGGTGCGCGGGGCCCCCACCTGCATGGACGGGTACCCGGCGGCGCGCTGGCCGGCGTTGGGGAGCGGCGCGAGCGGGCGCCGGCTGCGGGCCATGCGCTCCACGAAGGCCGTGGTGTAGGCGAAGATCACCGCGCCGCCGTAGTACGACTCGATGACGTGCAGCTCGTGGGGCTGGTAGGTGAGCAGGTGCTCCAGGTAGCCGGGGGCCTGCTCGTCCACGTACACCCGCGGGCGGGTCAGCCGCCCGCGCACCCAGGCGCACACCATGTCGGGCTCGGTCGTGGAGCAGGGGGTGAGGGTGACCCCCACGCGGCTGGGGATCAGCTCCATGGCGTTGGCGGCGGCGCTGGTGAGGATGTCGCGCCGCTCGGCGACCCGCACCGAGGTGGCGGCGGAGCGCCGGCGGGTCTCGAAGCGGTCCACCATCACCGTGATCCCCTCCAGCACCTCGGGCCGGGGGAGGATGCGCGCCGTGAAGGAGGCCCCGTCCTGCCGCACGTCCACCTCCTGCTCCCAGGCGGCGTAGCCCAGCCGGGTGACCACCCAGCGCTGCGGCCCCCCCGGAATGCCGCGCAGCGAGAACCGGCCGCGCTCGTCGGTGAACACGCTGCGCCCCAGGTCGGGGAGGGTGATCGCCGCGTCGCGGACGGGGGCGCCGCTCAGCGCGTCCAGCACCTCGCCGCTGACGCTGACGGAGGCCGGGGCGGCGGGCTGCTGGGCCCGGAGGGCGGGCGCGGCGAGCAGCGCCAGGAGACAGGCGAGGGCGAGACCGCGGCGGACGGTGCGCATGTCGGGTCGGGGCTGGGGTGGCGGGACGGACCGCAGGGGCGGCCACACGGCAAGGCCCGTTCCGGACGCGGCGGCTTCGCGCATCTCCGTGGGGCGGTTCGGCTTGCGCCGCCCGCGCCTCCATCGGAGCCGCGTCCCCTGCCCTCCGGGGTGGACACCGGCCGCACGGGCGTGGACGGCGCGCGCCGCCTCAGCCGCTCCCCAGCGCCCGCTCCACGGCGCGCCGCATCCGCTCCGTGTGGGAGCCCTCCCAGTACACCCGCCCGCACCCGGCGCACCCGCGCAGCGGCCGCCCGCCGGCCCGCACCTCCTCCGGGACGCGCGCCTCCACGGCGTCGGCGGGAGGGTCGCCCAGCGGCAGGTTGCAGCGGGTGCAGCGGCTGAACGGCGCCTCCGGGCCGATCCCCGTCGCCTCCGCCACCTCGCGCAGCTGCTCCAGCGGGCGGTCTGAGCGCAGCAGGAGCATGCCGTCGGTCCACCACCCCTCCGCCAGCCCGCGGTCGCGGGTGAGCACCAGCCGCCGCTCCTCCGCGGCGCGGCGCACCAGCTCGGCGTCGTCGATGGCGTCCTCGTGGGCGGCGTCGTACCCCAGCACGCGGAGCCAGCGGGCCAGCCCGGCGAGCATGGAATCGGCGAAGAAGCGGGGGGCGCCGTCCTGCCGCCACTCCACGCGCGCCGGCCGGCCCACGCGCGCCCCGCAGGCGCAGACCAGCGTGCGCCCCAGGGCGAAGCGGCCGGCGGCGGGGTAGGCGCGGCCGCAGCCGGGGCAGGGGATCTCGCTCATGGGGCGGACGGACGGGGGACGCGGGCGCCGGGTTTGCAGGGGGAGAGCCGGACGCAAACCCCCTGCCCACCGGATCGGAGATGCAAGGCACTTCAGGGACCCGCCGACGGCACCGCCCCGCCCCCGCTCCGCCGCCCGCGGCGGCGGGGGCGGAGCGGGGCGGCGAGTCGCGC
>JBFMFL010000522.1:0-2969 GCA_040752145.1 Gemmatimonadota bacterium | reverse complement strand
CGGCCGGCGTGCGCATGGCCGCCTCCGCGCGCGGCGCGGGGGCGCCCTGCGCGGGCGCCGGGGCCACGCCGCGGCGGCGCAGCAGCGCGGCGGCGGCCGCCGCGACCTCCACGGCGCTGAACTCCTCGAACAGCGGCTCCAGCACCAGCATCTGCGCGGCCAGGTCGTCCTCGCGCAGGGCGCGGCGCAGTTCGCGGCGGAAGGCCGCCAGCTCGGCCGCGGTGGCGGCGGGCGCCTCGGGGAGGCCCATGGGCACGGGGCGCAGCCTGGCGCGCCGGGAGATCTCGCGCAGGTGCGCCATCTCGCGCGGCTCCAGGAACACCAGCGCCGCGGCGTCGCCGCCGTGGCGGGCCACGAGCGAGCGCTCGTCGGCGGGGACGTCGAAGCTGATGGTGCGCCCCAGCGGCCCCTCGGCGTCGGCGGCCAGCTCCTCGCGGGTGGTGCCGGCGGTCACCACGGCGATGTCGGCCTCCTCGTCGTCGGCCTCGCCCACCAGGAAGCCGCGCAGGGTGAGCGCCTCGGCCACCTCGGCGGCGCGCTCGTCGGTGCGGCAGAACAGGATGGGCGGCGCGCCGCCCTCGCGCCGCTCCGCCAGGAGCCGGGCCAGGGTGTCGGTCTTGCGCCCCTCGGGCACCAGCCCGTACGCCACGCTCCCCTCCAGCGCGGGCTGCTCGGCGTCGGGGATGGCGGGCTCGGCCGGGAAGCGCAGCGCGCGCTTGACGCGGCGGTCCACCAGGTCGTCCACCTCGGGCGGGAACGCCCCGGAGATCACCACCCGCTGCGCCTCGCGCGGCACGTGGTCCATCAGCATCTCCACCGCCTCCCACCCGCCCAGCTCGCGGATCTCCGCGGCGCCGTCCAGCACCACGGCCTCCAGCTCGTCCAGCTTGAGCTCGGAGCCGCGCACCCCGTCCAGCACGTCGGCCGGCGCGCCCACCAGCACCTCGGCCAGCGACGGCGCGGTCCCCCAGCTCCCGCCCGCCACGGTGACGCCCAGCTCCACGGCCGCGGCGTACGGGACCAGCGTCAGCGCGACGCGCTCCGCGGCCTCGGCGGTGGGGACCAGCACCAGCATGCGGGTGCCGCGCGCCGTGGGCTCCGCCTCGCCGCCGCCCTCGCCTGCTCCCTCGTCCCCGTCCGCGTCGGCGTCGTCGTCCGTGTCGGCCGCGGCCTCGGGCGCGCGGGGGCGGAGGCGGTCCAGGACGCCCAGCGCGTACGCCAGCGTCTTCCCGGATCCCGATCCGGCCCGCGCCACCAGGTTCCCCTCGCGCCGGAGCACCGGGATCACGGCCTCCTGCAGGGCCGTGGGGATCTCGATGTCCTCGTCCTCGAGGGCGGCGAGAAGGGGTTCGCGGAGTCCGAAGTCGTCGAACGAGGCCATGTATTCCGTCCGTGTGTGTCAGTACCGTGCCGTCTTGCAGAGGCGCCAATATACGCGCTCGCAAGTCCCTTGCCTACAGGGCGCTCCGTGGACGGAGCAGTGGCGGCGCCCCGCCGCGGCTGCTTGACGCTCCCCGGGGCCGCCGCTATGCTGGCGGCCCGTCGTCCACCCCCTGCGCCGACCCGCGATGCCCACCGACCCGCCCGTCCCCGCTCCCCCCGGCCCCCTGGCCGGCCTGCGCGTGCTGGACCTGGGCCGCGTGCTGGCGGCCCCGCTCTGCACCATGATGCTGGGGGACCTGGGGGCGGAGGTGATCAAGGTGGAGCGTCCCGGCGAGGGCGACGACACGCGCACCTGGGGCCCGCCCTGGGCGGAGGGCCCGGAGGGCCGCGAGAGCGCGTACTACCTGTGCGCCAACCGCAACAAGCGCTCGGCGGCGGCGGACCTGAAGACCGAGCCCGGCCGCGAGCTGGTGCGCCGCCTGGCCCGGGACGCCGACGTGCTGATCGAGAACTTCTTCCCGGGGACGATGGAGCGCTGGGGGCTGGGCTACGAGCGCCTGGCGGAGGAGAACCCGCGCCTGGTGTTCTGCTCGGTGACGGGCTACGGCTCGGAGGGTCCGGAGGCGGGGCGCCCCGGCTACGACTTCGCGGTGCAGGCCCGCGCCGGCTGGATGGCGGTCACCGGCGAGCCGGACGGCGAGCCGATGAAGGCCGGGATGGCGCTGGCCGACGTGCTCACCGGCCAGAACGCCGCGGTGGCGATCCTCGCCGCGCTCCGCGAGCGGGAGCGCTCGGGCCGCGGCCAGCGCGTGGAGGTGGCGCTCTTCGACTCGGCGCTGGCGGGGCTGGTGAACGTGGGCCAGGCCGCGCTGGTCACCGGCCGCGAGCCGCGCCGCTGGGGCAACGCCCACGCCACCATCGTCCCGTACCAGGCCTTCCACGGGGCGGACGCCCCCTTCGTGATCGCCGTGGGCAACGACCCCCAGTGGCGCCGCTGCTGCTCCGCGCTGGGCCTGGACGCGCTCGCCGCCGACCCCCGCTTCGCGACCAACCCCGCGCGCGTGGAGCACCGCGAGGTTCTCGTGGCGATGCTGGACGAGCGCCTGCGCGAGCGCCCCGCCGCCGAGTGGCTGGCCGCGCTGCAGGCGGCGGGCGTCCCCTGCGCGCCCGTGCAGCCCGTGCGCGAGGCGCTGCACGATCCCGCCTTCACGGAGCGCGGCGGCCTGTGGGAGATGGAGGGCCCCAGCTTCGGGCGAACCGCCGGCGTGGGCTCGCCGATGCGCTTCTCGCGCACGCCCGCCGGCCTGCGCCGCCCGCCGCCCGCCCTGGGCGAGCACACCGCCGAGGTGGAGCGCGACGGCTGGGGGTGAACGGCTCCGCGCTCCGACCGGACTCCGGTGTTTGGGGTCGGCCGGGGGATTCTGCTCCGGGGGAGCCGAACTCGCCCACCATTGGAGCGAGGGCGAGATCACGCTGGCTTCGAACATGACGTTCCCCCTGCGCAGCCTCCCCCGACCTCCCTGCGCAGATCCAAGGGAACTGCAACACACCGTGACCTTCGGGAAGCCCTCCCCCAGAATTGGGGG
>JBFMFL010000521.1:0-2979 GCA_040752145.1 Gemmatimonadota bacterium | reverse complement strand
GGGCGAGCTCCGCGCGCTCTTCGGTGAGGCAGTGCCGGGCGCCGCGGTGGTCGCGCCGCTGGCGGCGGGCGGCGCCCCGGTGGGACGGCTGGCGCTGGGGTGGGCGGACGCGGGGCGGCCGGTGCACGCCGACGACCTGGCGCTCGCGGCGGAGGTGGCGCACCGCGCCGCGCTCGCGGTGGAGAACGCGCGCCTGTTCCGGGAGGCTCGCGCCGCCACGGAGGCGCGGGAGCGCATCCTCGCGGTGGTGGCGCACGACCTCCGCAGCCCGCTGTGCGCCATCCGCTTCGACGCGGAGATGCTGCACGAGCGCCTGCGCGCCCAGGGCGGCGAGGCGGAGGCCCGCATGGCGGCCCGCGTGGACCAGGCGGCGGCGCGCATGGACGGGCTGATCGAGGACCTGCTGGACGTGGCGCGGATGGACGGCGGGGTCCTGGCCCTGAGCCCGGAGGAGACGGACGCGGACGCGCTGCTCGCCGACGCCGCGGAGATGCTCCGCCCGCTGGCCGCCGCGCACGGGCTGGAGTTCCGCTGGGAGCCCGCCGGGGACGCGCCCCCGGTCCGCGCGGACGGCGCGCGGCTGGTGCAGGTGGTCTCCAACCTGGTGGGGAACGCCGTCAAGTTCACCCCCGCGGGCGGCACGGTGACGCTGGCCTGCCGCGCCTGGGAGGACGGCGTCCGCGTCTCGGTGGCCGACACCGGTCCCGGCATCCCCCCGGAGCAGGTGCCCCACGTGTTCGGCGCGTTCTGGCAGGCGCGCAACGCCGACCGCCGCGGCCTGGGCCTGGGGCTGGTGATCGCCCGGGGCATCGTGGAGGCCCACGGCGGCCGCATCTGGGTGGAGAGCGAGCCCGGCCGCGGCACCACGTTCGTGTTCACCCTGCCGGCCGCGCCGCCCCGCGTCGCGCCCGGCGCCCCCGCAACCGATTCGCACCCGGAGCCCGCCGCAGTATGAGCCGCATCCTGGTCGTGGAAGACACCCTGGAGATCGCCGAGGGGCTCCAGCAGCACCTGGAGGAGCAGGGACACGAGGTGGCGCTCGCCACCAAGGTGGCCCAGGCGCTGGCGCTGGCGTCCAGCTTCCGCCCCGAGCTGGTGGTGCTGGACCTGGGCCTGCCGGACCGCGACGGCTACGACGTGGTGGAGCTGCTGCGCGCCCGCGGCGACCAGGTGCCGGTGCTGATCCTTTCGGCGCGGGGGCAGGAGGCGGACAAGGTGCGCGGCTTCCGCCTGGGCGCCGACGACTACGTGACCAAGCCCTTCGGCGGGGCGGAATTGTTCGCGCGGATCGCCGCGCTGCTGCGCCGCGCCTCCCGCTTCGCCCCCCCCGCGGACGCCGCGGAGGCGCCCGCCTCCGCCGCCCTCGCCGACGAGGCGCTGCGGGAGCGCTTCGGCCTGACGGCGCGCCAGGTGGACGTGGCCCGCCTGCTGGGCGAGGGCCACACCAACCACGAGATCGCGGAGAAGCTGGGCGTGAGCTACTTCACCGTGCGCTCGCACACGGAGCAGGTGCTCGCCAAGCTGGGCGTCGCCAGCCGCGCCGCCGTCGGCGCGCTGCTCTACGGCGGCGGCTGAGCGCCGGAGCGACGCCGGAAGCGCGAACACGACAGGGCCCCACCCGCCGCCCGGCGGGTGTGGGGCCCTGTCGTGCCAGTCGGGAACGCGGCAGGGACCGCGTGAGGGATGCGCGCCCGGCAGGGCCGAGACCCGCGCAGTTTGCGGGGCTCGGCTGCGTTGGCGAGCGTTGTTTGCTCGCCTACGCAGCGCGCAGCCCGACCCGAGCGTCAGCGAGGGGCACGCCCGACCCCGCCGTTCAAAGCCGTTCTCAGCTCGCGCCCGAAGGAACTACCTGGGACAGCACGGCGACGAAGTGGCACGCACTGCCGCCCAGCACGAACAGGTGCCAGATGGCGTGCGCGTACGGGATGCGCTGGTTCAGGTAGAAGTACGTGCCCGCGGTGTAGCTCAAGCCCCCCGCCACCAGCCAGAGCAGCGCCGACACGGGGAGCGCGCTCACCAGCGGCCCGGTGGCGACCACGGCCATCCACCCCATCCCCAGGTAGATGAAGGTGGAGAGCCGCCTGAACTTCCCCGTGCAGAACAGCTTGAACACCACCCCCGCCGCCGCCAGCCCCCACACCACCCCGAAGAGCGTCCACCCCCAGCCGCCGCGCAGCCCCACCAGCGTGAACGGCGTGTAGGTGCCGGCGATCAGCACGTAGATGGCGCAGTGGTCGAACACCTGCAGCCGCGGCCGGGCCGCCCGGTGCCACACCGCGTGGTACAGGGTGGAGGCGGTGTAGAGCAGCACCAGCGACGCGCAGAACACCGACGCGCCCACCACCTGCCACGCGTCCCCGAAGATCACGGCCAGCGTCACCAGCACCGCGCCGCCCGCCACGCTCGCCACCGCGCCCAGCCCGTGCGTGAGCGCGCTGGCGACCTCCTCCCGGGGAATGATCACGTCGTCCATCGGCATCGTCCCTTCACCTGAGTCCCTTCTCGGTTCCTACTGCATGGCCAGGAAGCGCCGCGCCACGCGGATGTAGCGCGTGTCCTGCTCCTCCTCGGGGAGCGCCTCGGCCTGCTGGAGCAGCCGCCGCACGTGCCGGTGCAGCCGCGGCTCGCCCCAGCGGTACCCCGTGGCCGCCTCGGCGCTCGGCGTGTTGGCGTCGCGCGCCGCCTCGAGGAGCGCCCGCGCCGCCGCGGCGTCGAAGCCGGAATCGTCCCGCGGCGGGAGCCCGAACAGCCCCGGCGGCACGTGCTCCCCGGCGTCTTCCTTCACGAAGGCTCGCGACATCGTCGTGCGTCCGGTTCTCGGCAAAAAGAGTCCCGGCGCGCCGGACGGCGCACCGGAAGTTTCGGTCCGCAAGGAGTTTGCCGCGAGGAGCGGCCCCCCATCCCCCCGGCCCCCTTCCCCCGCAAGCGAGGGAAGGGGGAGCACGGCAGATCCGTGCAGTTGTCCCCTCCCTCGCTTGC
>JBFMFL010000520.1:0-2995 GCA_040752145.1 Gemmatimonadota bacterium | reverse complement strand
CGACTCGGCGCGGGCGCAGGCGTCGCGGAGCGCGGCGGCCTCGGCCACGCGCGCGGCGATGCGCCCGCGCGAGGACACCAGCTGCACGGCGGAGGCGAGCAGCGCGTCCAGCTTCTCCTCCTCCACCCGCACCCGTCCGTCGCCCCGCTCGGGCGCCGGCGCCTCCGCGGGAGCGGCGGGGGCCGCCTCCTCGGGGAGGTCCAGGCCGCGCTCGCGCAGCAGCGCCGCCAGCCGCTCCACGGCGGTGCCCTCCAGCGACTCGCCGGCGGACAGCCGCGAGCCGGCGTCGCGCAGGGCGTCCGCGGCGAAGAACAGCGCCCGGAAGGCGCCCGCGTCCAGCGCCCTCGCGCCGTCGCGGACCTCGGCCAGGCGCGCCTCCAGCGCGTGGCAGGCCTCCTCCACCAGCGGCACCGCCGCGGCCCGGGCCGCGCCCTTGACGGTGTGGGCGACCCGGAACAGCGAGCGGAGGCGCTCCCCGTCGGCGGGGTGCGCCTCCAGCGCGAGCAGGTCGGCGTCCATGGCGCGGAGCTGCTCGTCCAGGTCCTCCAGGAACGCGGCCAGGAGCCGCGCGGCCAGGGAGCCGCGGCTCATCCCCCGCGCGGCCCCCGCCCGTCGCTCCCCACCAGCTCCATCAGCGAGAGGCCGATGCGGCTCAGGTCCTGGGCGGCGCGCTCGGTCTGCTGGGTGGCGGACAGGTTCTGCTGCGTGGCCGACTGGATGTCGCGCATGGCCTGGCGGATCTGCCCCATCCCCGCGGCCTGCTGCCCCACCGAGGCCACGATCTGCGCGGCGGCCTGGGCGGCGTCGGAGGCGGTCTCGGAGAGGAGGCGGATGGTGTCGCCGGCCTCGGCCACCTGGCGGGCGCCCACCGCGGCCTGCTTGGTCCCCTCCTCGGTGGTCATCACCGCGGTGGTGGTGGCGCGCTGGATCTCGCCCAGGAGCTGCCGCACCTGCACGGTGGCGCCGCGCGACTGCTCGGCCAGGCTGCGGATCTCCTGCGCGACCACGGCGAAGCCGCGCCCGTACTCGCCGGCGCGTGACGCCTCGATGGCGGCGTTCAGGGCGAGGAGGTTGGTCTGCCCGGCGATGTCGTCCACCGTGGCGATGATCTCGCCGATGGCCTGGGCCTGCTCGGCGAGCGCCAGGATGCTGGTGGCGATGGACTCCACCTGCTCGCGGACGCCCGCCATGGAGGCCTGCGACTCCTCCACCGCGCGCCGCCCGGACTTGCCGATCTCGGCGGTGCGCTGGGCGGACTCGGCCACCATGCGGGCCCGCTGCGCGGCCTGCTCGGCGGTCTGCGCCACCTGGTCCACCGTGGCGGCGGTCTGCGCCACCGCGGCCATGGACTGGCTGGCACCGGCGGCCTGCTGCCGGCTGGCGGCCAGGATCTCGCTGGCGCTGGAGGCGAGCACGCCGGTGGACTCGCGCAGCGGGTCGCTCACCTCGCGGTACAGCCGGCGCGCCGCGGCCACGCCCACCACCAGCGCCAGCAGCGCGGCGCCGGCCAGCCCCCACATGGTCCACAGGGCCGCCTTCTCGGCGGCGGCGACCCGGGCCTCGGTCTCGCGGAGCTCGGCCTGGGCGCCGTTGGCCACCGCGCGGATGAACGCCGTGCCGCTGGGGAAGGTGCGGGTGTCGCGGATGCGCAGCGCGTCGGCCACGCGCCCGTCGCGCGCGGCGGCCATGGCGTCGCGCGACGCGTCGTTCCAGTCGGCCATGGACGCCAGCGCGTCCTGCCAGAGCGCGCGGGCCTCGGGGGTGTGGGCGGTGCGCTGCAGGACCGAGAGCTCGGCCACCACGCTCCGGACCGCGTCGTCCCGGCGGTGCGTCCAGTTGTCGGACGGGCCCAGCAGGTAGCGGACGAAGTTGAGGTTCGCCTCCGCGAACGACAGCCGGGTCCGCAGCGCGGGGATCTCGTTCATCCGCTGCTGGTGCAGCGCGGCCCGGTACGCCCGGGTGGCCTGGTGCAGGGCGATCCCCGCCACCACCGCCACCACCAGCATCAGTCCCAGCGCGACCGCGAATCCCGAGGCGATGCGGCGGCTCACCGTCTTCTGCACCGGCTCCTCCTTGTCTCATCCATGCAGGTTCCACAGCTCCACGGCGTCCAGCACCATCAGCATCCCGCCGGTGACGCCGCGCACGATGTTCAGCCCCACGTCGTCCCGCCCCGGTGCGGGGTGCACCTGGGAGGCGGGGATCTTCACGAACTCCCCCGGCTCGTCGGCCAGGATGCCGAAGGCGGGGCGGTCCTCGCCGGCGACCAGCACGCACCCGGGCGCCCGCTCCGCGTCGGCGGCGAGCCCCAGGAGCGAGCGGTAGTCGCGGATCAGCAGCAGCTCGCCGCGCCAGGCCATGACGCCGTAGACCGTGGGGTCGGTGCCCGGCACGGTGGTGACGCGCTCCACCCGGGCGACGGCCAGCAGGTACTGCGCGTCGATGGCGAAGCGCTCGCCGGCCAGCGTGAAGGTCACCAGCTCCAGCTCGAACCCGTCCGGCTGCGGCGCCTCCGGGCGGGCCAGCAGCCGGGCGCGCTCCTCCAGCACCCGGCGGTCGCTCTCCGCGGCGCGCGGCGGCGTCACGCGACCTCGCCCAGCACGTGGAGCTGCGCCTCGGCGACGGCCAGGAGCCGCGCGGCGGGCTCGCCGCCGGAGGCGGGGACGACGGCGTCGCCCGGGCAGGCCCGGAGCAGCTCCGCGGCGTTGCGGAAGGCGCGGCGGGCCGCGCCCGCGTCGCCGACGCGCCCCAGCGCACTCCCCAGCGCCAGGTGCGCGACGGAGCAGCCCCGGTCCAGGTACAGCGCCCGGCGCGCCGCCGCCGCGGCGTCCGCGTAGCGGCGCCCCGCGAAGTGCAGCGTGGAGTGCAGCACCAGCAGCTCGGCGGACTCGGCGTGCCTGCGCAGCGCGGCCGCGCAGGCGGCCGCGGCCTCGTCCAGCGCGCCGCGGTCGGCGAGGGCGCGCACCCGCGCGGCGTCCTCGCCCGCGCCGGGCTC
>JBFMFL010000052.1:0-30315 GCA_040752145.1 Gemmatimonadota bacterium | reverse complement strand
CCCGCGGCCTGAACGGCCGCGGGCCCCTCGACGTCACCGGGCGAAGACCGCCCGCCGGGCTACTCCCAGCGCTTCTCCAGCACCACGCCCTGGTAGTAGTGCCGGACGATCTGCTCGAAGGTGTGCCCCTTCTCGGCCATCCCCACCGCGCCCGTCTGCGACATGCCGACGCCGTGGCCCCAGCCGCCGCCCCACGCCTCCCAGCCGACCACTTCCTTGGTCTTGGGGTCCACGACGGGCTCCACGTACACCAGGATGCTGCGCAGCGAGTTGAGCACCATCGCCCCGGAGGCGTTGTACGTGACGTAGCGGAGCGCCGAGCGCACGGCGTCCTTGCGGGCGACCAGCGTCCCGCGCTTCTCCGTCACGATCCGGAGCTCGAACACCCGCCCGGACGAGGACCGGCTCACCACCTCCACCGAGTACACCTTGCCGGGGTCGATGAAGGTGGCGCTCCCCACGCGGCCGGCCACCTGGCGCATCTCCTCCGCGGTCCAGTCCACGTACCAGCGGTGGTAGGCGGACCAGTCGGCCTCGAAGTCGCCGTTGGCGTGGTTGCGCAGGTTGGTGGGGTTGCCGTGGTTGCGGAACACGTCCAGGGTGGGGACGTGGTCCAGCGCCTTGCCGCGCTCGTGGTCCGGCACGCCGCGCAGGTACGCGAACGGGTTGGCGTACACGTCCTCGCTGTTGGCCGTCCACCCGCCGGTGGTGGAGCTGTACAGCGCGTCGATCAGCCCGCCGTTGTACGTGGCGACGACGCCGCGGGTGCCGTCCACGGCGGCGGTGGAGAGCGGGTGCTCGCCGCTGGACGAGCCGTACACCTGGTCCCCGGTGGTGGGGATGATGTGGTACCCGTTGGAGCAGCGCGCCACGGGGCAGAACTGGAGCCGGCGCCGCGCGTAGGTGCGGGCGGCCACGGCCTGCGTCTTGAGCGCCTCGACCTCCGGGAAGGCGATGGGGCCCAGCTCGCGCGGCACCACGCCGTACAGGTACTGCTCGATGGGGAGCTCGTTGATGCCGATCAGCCGCGCCCCGGACGAGTGGACGCGCGCCTCCGCCGTGCCCCGGTAGACCGTGCTGGCGGTCAGCGTGGAGCGCGCCATGCGGATGGAGCCGGACTGCGACACCAGCACCACCGGCCCGGTGTGGAGCAGCGTCGCGCCGCCCGGCAGCGTCAGCCGCAGCTGCGCCGTGCTCCCGCTCCCCGCGATCCCCACGACCACGTCCCCGGCGAGGCCGGAGGCCAGCACCGGGCCCGCGGCGCTCCCGCTGCGCAGCTCGTACGGGTCCGCCGCGTCGCGCCCGCTCATGCGGAAGCCGGTCACCGTCGGCGTCAGCTCCGCGTACAGGATCCCCACGCGGATGCGGGGCTCCGGCGCCAGGGCCGCCGCGGAGAACGACAGCGCGCCCGCGTCGGCCGCGTCCGCCCCGGCGCCGGCGATCTCCGCCGTCTCCCCGTCCTCGCCGGGGCCGCGCCACTCCTCGTCGTTGACGATCACCTCGCCGGTGAAGGGCGCGGCCGCCACGTCCGGCCGGGCGCGGTCCTCGGGGAGGGTGGCGCCCTGCTCGGCGCAGGAAGCCATGAGCAGGGTGGCGACGGCGGGGAGGACGGCGCGCCATGGACGGAGCGTGCCGCGCGGGTGGGACCGTGGCTGCATGGGATCACCTGGAGAGAGAGGAGGGATTGCGGCGCGCGGCGCGGCGGCCGCAGCCGCCGCGCTCGCGAAAGGCCACGATAGGCCGGGAGCGGGGAGGCCGCAAGCCCGGATGCCGCGGGGGTCATCGGCCATCCGCCCCCCCGCCGGCTCCCCGGCCGGCCGCTTTGCTTTCCCAGCGCGCCCGGTCCAGCCGGAGGACGTCCGCCAGGAGGTCGGCCACGGTGATGGTGTCGAGGCGCGCGTCCAGCACCCGCGTCGCCTCGCGCACCGCGCCGTCCAGCGCCTCGCCCACCGCCCGCTCCACCAGGCAGCCGTGGCTTTCCTCCGGCATGCCGACGGTGACCACGCGCTGGGCGAGCGCATCCTGGATCTGCCCGAGCGTGATCGCCTCCGGGGCGCGGGCGAGGCTCCACCCGCCGCCGTGCCCCTTGGAGGACGAGACGATGCCGCGCTCCCGCAGCCCCGCGAAGGTGCGCCGGATCACGACGGGGTTGGTGCCGGCGCACTCCGCCAGCTCCGCCGAGGTCATCGGCCGGCCGGACCGCTCCGCCATGTGCAGCAGCGCGTGCAGCGCGACCGAGAGCCGTTCGTCTCGTCTCATGTAACGGATGCTATTACGTGATCGCGGCCGCGTCAATCGCCGCCCCAGCGGCGAACGGCGCCCCCGCCGGGATCTCCGGTGAAGGCGCCGCCCCGCACTTTCGCACTTCCGCACTCCCGCACTTTCGCACTTCCGTTCCCCTCACCCCCTGCACGGCGGCTGCTCCCGCAGCCACTCCACCGCGGCCCGCAGCGTCAGGTCGGTGGCCGGGTCGCGGGTGGTGCTGCTCACCGGGATCACCTCGTCCGGGGCAAGGGACTCGCCGTAGACCCGCCCCGTGCGGTCGCCGAAGGTGCTGACCGTCAGGTAGATCACCGCCCCGTCGCTCAGCCGGAACGCCAGGTTGGCGGTGGAGAGGCCGGCGGTGCTGCGGCCGAAGCTGCGCGTGTCGGGGCGGCCGCGGAACGCCGTGGCCACGGCCTCGCCGGAGCTGGCGGTGACGGGGCCGGTGAGCACCGCCACCGGGGGCATCGGGCGCTTCAGCCGGTACGGCGCCACGGACACCCGGGCCAGCACGGAGACGGTGCCGCCCGGCGACACGCTCCCCGCCTGGCCGTCCCGGGTCCACCAGCGCGTGACGGCGCCGTCCGGGGCCACGAACCTCCCCACCTCCCCCTCGCCGAGCACCGGTCCGATCCCCGCCAGCATGGGCCACATGTTGCCGCCGGGGTTGAGCCGCACGTCCACCACCCAGCCGCACGGCGAAGCGGCGTCCAGGTCGCGGAGCACCGCGTGGTAGGCGTCGGCGTGCTCGGACGACGCGGGGTGCGTGAAGGCGGGCATGTACACGTAGGCGATCCCGCCCTCCAGCGAGCGGCCCGCCGGGGGCGGCGGGGCCGGCGGCGGGGTGCCGCCGCCGCCCGTGGACGCGGGAGGCGCCGCGAAGTAGCTGTGCCGGTCCCCCAGGTCGCGCAGCGCCGCCCGGATGGCGGGGTACGTTTCCGCCGGCGTCCGCGCCGCGGCCGCCGTGTCGTAGGCGCGCGCCCGCAGGTCGGGCCACTCGATGCGCGCCCGGTGCAGGGAGTTGGCCTGCATGACGTCCAGCGCCGCGTCCAGGTACGCGCGCGCCGCCGCGCTCATCTCCGGCTCCGGCACGGCGCGCGTGGGCTCGGAGCCGCCGCACCCGGCCAGGAGGAGCAGCGCCAGGAGGACGAGCTTGCGTGGTCTCATGTCCGGGTTGCCGGGTCGAGGGTGGGCGGATCGGCGCGCGCCGGCTCCCGCGGTGGGGCGTTCCGCTCGCGACGTCCCTAAGCGTGCGGCCGGCGGGCGCCCGGTGTCAAGGGCGCCGCGTCCCCTCCCGAGGTCCGGCCGCTTCCGCGCGCCGGGGGCCGGAAAAGGCCCTTTCCCCTTGACAAACATGCGTTTAAGGGCCAAGATCCCACACCACCTCCGGCAACACCTGTCGCGTATCCTCCCACCCACATCGGAGACGCTATGCGCCTGCGCATCCCCCGTGTCCCGCTTCGCGCGGGACTCCTGCTCACGCTTGTCGCCGCCGCCGCCTGCTCGGACCGGGAGCTGGTCGCGCCGACGGGCCCGGGCCTGTTCAACACCGAGGAGGCCCCGGACTCCGGCGAGCACACGATCTGGCCGAGCGACGGCGGGGAGACCGCGTCCCTGAACGGCTCCGCGAGCTTCTCGATCTCCTCCGCCGCCGCGCCCGGCCCGCGCATCCGCATCGGCGTGGTGCCGGCCGCGGGCTCGGTGGCGCTGGGGAGCGCCGGCGACTACGTGCTGCGCGACAAGGGCACCGGGGTGGACCTGATGAGCGGCAGCGGCGGCACCGTGACCGTCACCTCGGTCGGCGTGTCGGTCTCGTACTACCGCCTGCAGGTGATGTGCGGCAGCGTCGCGGCGGTGAACGCGCGCAAGGCCGCCGCCGAGGCGGAAGGGTACCCCACGCTCACGGAGTTCGTCCCCGCCGCCAACTGCACGCGCCTCTACCTGGGCCAGCTCCCCTCCACCAGCACCTTCACCCAGCGCACCGTCCTGCGGAACGAGCTGATCGGAAAGGGGCTCGCCGGAACGGACTCCTTCTACCGGCTGCTGGCGGTGGGCGGCCAGCAGATGTACCGGATCACCCGCGGCACCACCGTGGTGGAGACGGTGAACCCGGTGGTCCTCACCTCCTCCGGCGGGATCGTCACCATCGCCGGGGCCTCCTACCGCGACGTCGCCGAGGCCCGCAGGAACAGCGCGGGGACCATGGCCGGGATCAACGAGCTCGGCATGGAGCCGTACCTGTACGGCGTGGTCCCGCGGGAGCTGGGCCCCGTCGCGTACCCGGAGGTCGAGGCGCAGAAGGCGCAGGCCGTGGCGGCGCGCACCTACGCCATCTCCGGGCTCGGGAAGCGCGCGATCGACGGGTACGACCTCCTCGCCACCACGACCGACCAGGTCTACGGCGGCTACGCGGCGGAGCACCCGGTCTCCTCGGCGGCCGTGGACGCGACGGCCGGGCTGGTCGCCACCCACGAGGGGCGCCTGATCGGCACGCTGTACTCCTCCACGTCCGGCGGCTTCACCGCCAACAACGAGGAGGTGTTCAACTCCGCTCCCATCGCCTACCTCCGCGGGACCCCGGACGCGGAGCGCGGGCAGGCGTACGACCACGTGCCCACGCTGGACGTGTTCCGCAACCACGCCAACCCCACCTCGCTGCGCGCCGCCCGCGAGGGCGACTTCGAGTCCGACTGGGCCCGCTATCACCGCTGGGTCTTCGAGTGGACCATGCCCGAGATCACGCAGGTGATCTCCGCCTACGCCGGGCAGCCCGTGGGGAAGGTGCTGGCGATCAACGTCACGGAGCGCGGGCCCTCCGGGCGCGTGCTGACGATCGAGTACGTCACCGAGGCCGGGACCTTCACCGACACCAAGGACCGGATCCGCTCCTCGCTGAAGTTCATCAACGCCGGCGGCACGCCCACCAACCTGCTGAGCACGCTCTTCTACATCGAGCCGGTGACCGACTCCAAGACCAAGGCGACGGTCGGCTTCAAGGCGTACGGCGGAGGGTTCGGCCACGGCGTGGGGCTGTCGCAGACCGGCGCCGTCGGCATGGCGCAGAAGGGGCACACCTTCGACCAGATCCTCAAGCACTACTACCGGGGGATCGAGCTGGTCGCGCGCTACTGAGCGTTTTCGATCCGATCTGAAGTCGTTCGAGGGACCGCTCCGGAGCTTCGGGGCGGTCCCTCTGCTTTGGCGGACCGCTCCGGAACCAGGCCAAACTGCCGGCCTGTTTCCTACGCGGGCTCCGGGAACCCCGCCAAACAGCCGGCGGGTTTCCCTCCGCCGGAGTGAGCCCCGCCAAACTGCCGGCGGGTCTCCCTCCGCAACGGATCATGTGGGTACTGCAGGAACGGCAAGACGGCGCCCCCGCCTCGGCATCGAGGCGGGGGCGCCGTTCACTCTCGCACTCTCGCACTCTCGCACTCTCGCACTCTCGCACTCTCGCACTCTCGCACTCCCGTCCCGCCTCAGCGGCCGAACCCCCGATCATACCCTCGGCCGCGGGCGTAGCGCGGGTCGTACTCGCCGCCGCCGCCGGCGTAGCCCTGGTCGCCCTGGTCGAAGCCGCGCTGGCTGCCGGCGCGGGTCCAGCCGCCGCGGTCCGGGGCGCCGCGGCGCACGTCGCGGTCGTAGGCGCCGGTGTTCAGGCCGGGGCCGCGGTCGCCGCCCTCGCCGTAGCCCCGGGCCCTGCCGCCGAACCGGCGGCCCGCGCGGAAGTCGCGGTCGTAGCCGGAGGTCCAGGGGGCGCCCTCGCCGCGCACCCAGGCGCCGCCGGTGGGGGCGGTGTTCATGGCGATCCCCTCGGAGCCGCCCTGGTAGCCCTCGTGGTAGCCGCCGGTCCAGGGGCGCGTGTACCCCGAGCCGAAGGTGTCCAGCCGGCGGCGGTAGCCGCGGTCGTAGCCGCGGCTCCCCACGTCGAAGCGCGGGCGGCGCGAGTCGAAGTCGCGGAGCCCGTAGTCTGCCTCGTATCCTGCGCGGAATTGTGCCATGTTCGTATCCCTGGCGTTGCACGGGTTCGCCACACATACTTGTGGCGGGCGGTCCCCTCGGGATCTCCGCCGGGTCGCAACCTCCGCGCCACGCGGAGTCCTCCCCCGCGCCCGGCGCGCCACGAAGCACCCCTTCCTCCACCCCTCTCCCGGAGGCCGCGGAACCCTACGCAGGCACGCCGCCGAGCCGGTGCGGAACCGTGACCGCGGAGCCCTCCCGCTGGCACCGTTCTCGCTAAAGCTCGGACTCGCAGGAGGTGACCCGGCGCGGCCCCGGACGAGGTCCCGGAACCGCGCCCCGCGCAGGCGGCGGGCGTCACGGCCGGCCGCCCTCCTTCAGCCAGAGAGTGCCAGTTGCGGACGCATGAGCGCAGCGGTGCCCTTCGCCGGGAGCTGGAGCACCGCATCAAGAACGGCCGGTGCGTGTACTGTCGGGCCGAAGCGGTCCCCGACAACCCCCTCACCCGAGAACACGTCATCCCCCGGGCGCGCGGGGGCCGAAGAAGAGACCTCCGCATCATCGTCCCCGCCTGCGCCCGCTGCAACCAGCGGCGCGGCTGCCAGGAGATCGTCCCCTTCCTCCTCGCCCGACCCCGCCGGATCTCCGCCTTCCTCGAGTACCTCGCCACCCTCCCCCCCGAAGCCGTCCAGGAGATCGACCGCCGCGTCTTCGCCGACCTGTACGCGGCGCTCTGGCTGCTGCGGGAGTGCGCCGCGCACGGCCGCGACTGGCGCGCCCACGCGGAGCGGCTGTGCAGCGGCCGGCGCCTGCACCGGCGGCGCTACGCGGCCCGGCGGGTGATCCTGGCGGTGGAGGGGCGGCTGGAGCGGGTGAGGGAGCGGGGATCACACCCCGAGGGGCCCAGCTGTCTGCTCCCGGAGCGGCGGGACGAGCGCGCGGCGGGCCGCATCGAGCGCTCGTGCGAGGAGCTGCTGGCCCACCTGGTCACCCTGCTCTCCGTGGTCTGGCACGTCGCCGCCGAGCGCGTGGGCGACGAGCTGGGCCGCGAGCTGCGGCGCCCGCACCGCCTGGACGCCGCCGACCCCTTCACCCTCGACGACGACGAGGAGGAGCCGGAGGACGCCGCCGTGGTGTCGCTGGACGGCTGGCGGAGGCGGGCGCCGCGCCGCCGCCGCACGCGGGTGGACGGACGGCGCGGCCGCGGGGCGCGCCGGGGGAGGGCGGCGTGACCCCGGTCGCCACCATCGGCTACGAGGACGCCACCATGGCGGGCTTCCTGGAGACGCTGCGGGGAGCCGGGGTGGAGCTGCTGGTGGACGTGCGCGCGGTCGCCAACTCGCGCAAGCCGGGGTTCTCCAAGAACCGGCTTGCCGCGAGCCTGGGCGAGGCCGGGATCGAGTACCTTCACCTGCGCGCCCTCGGCACCCCCGCCGAGGGTCGCGCCGCCG
The DNA here is from genome assembly GCA_040752145.1 of Gemmatimonadota bacterium. Lineage (GTDB taxonomy): Bacteria > Gemmatimonadota > Gemmatimonadetes > Longimicrobiales > Longimicrobiaceae > JAFAYN01. The sequence continues at coordinate 22,645 of JBFMFL010000052.1, read as the reverse complement.
CCCGCGCCGGGGACCACGCCGAGCTTCGCCGGGTGTTCACGGAGCACCTGGAGACGCCGGAGGCGCAGGCCGAGCTGGAAACGCTGGCCGGCCTGGTGCGCGCCGGCCGCCGGGTGTGCCTGATGTGCCTGGAAGCCGCCCCCGCGCACTGCCACCGCACCCTGGTGGCCGCCGCGCTGGCCGAGCAGGTGCCGATCGAAGTGAACGACCTGTTCCCCTGACGAACTCGCCGTTCGCCGTTGCCGTTCCCGCAGTACCCCCCAAAATCCGTACGGGAGGAGACTCGCCGGCTGTTTGGCGAGGCTCCTCCCGTGCGCAGGGAGACAGGCCGCAGTTTGGCCTGGCTCCCGAAGCCCGCGCAGGAGACGGACGGCAGTATCGTCCGGCTCCGGAGCGGCCCCGCCCCCGCAACAAACCCTAGAAGTTGCGCCGGTTCCGCAGGTCCCAGTCGTACCCGAAGCGCATGTTGTCCTCGAGCGGATCCCGCGGCACCTCGTGCTGCGGCCGGAACCCGCCGCGCGAGGTGCGCGTGCCGGCCCGGGTCTGGTACATGTGCAGGTAGTCGTCCATGTCGCCGATGCGCCCGATGCGGTCGCCGCCGTACGGGTTGAAGTTGCGCTCGAACCCGCGGTACGGGCGGTCGTAGGTGTAGTCGCGGTTGTAGTTGGCGGTCACCCGGTTGGAGTACCCGCCGGCCGGGCGGCGCGGGTAGTCGACGTCCTGGTTGCCCCAGGCGCGCGGCCGGGCGCCGCGGCCGGTGTCGGTCGTCTCCCGCCAGCCGCGGAGGCCGTAGTCGTAGCTGCGATCGTAGCGTGCCATGGCGTCGTCCCGTGGTCGGAGTCTCGGCGCGGGCGCGCGGGGCGCGCCCAGCGTACCGGCGCGAAGTCTGCAAGGCGTGTTCCCGCGGGCGCTTGCGGCCCCGGCGGCTCCCTGGCGGGCCGCGGGTGTAGCAGGGGGCCCGCGCGTCCGCGCCGCCGCGGGAGGCGGTTCGCGGACGCACCCGTTTTCCGCAGCGGAGGCGCCGTGGCACACCTCAACGACCTGTTCCGCGAGTACGAGGCGCGGCACTACCCGCCCACCCGGAGGCTGGACCTCCAGGGCGAGGGGCCGGCCACCGCGCGCGACCGCGCCCTCCGCTGGATCCAGACCTTCGCGCACGAGCAGCCCGGCGCCGAGCTGCTGCTGGTGCTGGAGCGCGGCCGGCGCAGCGAGGCGCACCGCAAGAGCCCGGTGCGCGTGGCCGTGGAGGCGATGCTCACCGAGCTGCGCGGCAAGCTGCTGGACTGGTGGCAGCCCTTCGGCCCGGGGAGCATCGCGCTGCGCATCTCCGGCGACCCGGCCATGTTCGCCCCCGCGCCCCGGCCGAAGCCCGACCCCACGGACGGCCGCACCCCGGAGACCGCCGGCGCCGCCTACGTCCCCGCCGAGGCCGACATCCCGGCCGAGCTGCTCCCCCTGGCCCGCCGCGCCGCGGAGCTGCGCCGCACGCGCGAGGGGCTGGGGGTGAGCATCATGGAGGTGGTGATGCGCGGCATCTGGATCGAGGCGCAGGCCTTCGCCATGAGCGAGCGCGAGACGTTCGAGGAGGCGCTGCGCCGCATCGTCGCCGCCGAGGAGGCCCGCCGCTGGGAGGACGACGACGCCTGGGGTTGACCCGGACGCGCTCGCGCGCCGGAGCCGCCGACGAAAGCGCCCCCGCCGGGATCTCCCGGCGGGGGCGCCGTCGCAGTTGCAGGCTGTCCCCTGTCCCCTGTCCCCTGTTCCCTGTCCCCTATCTGGTGTGCCGCTCGAACCACTCCAGGATGCGCAGCATGTGGTCCACCCGGTGCGCGGGCTCGCCGGAGCGCGTCAGCTCGTGCCCCTCGCGCGGGTAGCGCACCATCTCGACGGTCTTGTTGAGCGCCGTGAGCGCCCGGTACATGGCGTCCGCGCTGGCGATGGTGGTGCGGTAGTCCTGCTCGCCGTGCAGCATCAGCAGCGGGGTGCGGACGTTCTCCACGTAGGTGATGGGCGACTGCTCGCGGACGATCTGCGGGTCCTCCCAGGGGCGGGCGCCGAACTCGGCCTCGAACAGGTCGTAGGTGTTGGAGGCGCCCCACCAGATGCCGAGGTCGTACACGCCGCGCTGCGCCACCGCGGCGTCGAAGCGCTCCGGCGCCTCCTTCGCGATGATCCACGCCGCCAGGTAGCCGGCGTAGCTGCCGCCGGTGATGGCCTGGCGCTGCGGGTCGGCCAGGCCGCGGGCGATCACGCTGTCCGCGCCGACCAGGACGTCGCGGGCCGGCGGCGTCCCCCAGCTGCGGTGGATGCTCTGGAGCGTCTCGTTGCCGTAGCCGCCCGAGCCGCGCGGGTTGGCGAAGAACACCGTGTACCCCGCACCCGCCAGCGTCTGGTACTCCAGCCACATGCTGGCCTCGCCGGGGCCCCACATGGCGTGCGGACCGCCGTGCATCTCCACCGCCAGCGGCGGGCGCCCGGTCGCGGGGACGGCAAGGGGGCGGATGAACCACCCCTGGATGCGCCGCCCGTCGAACGACGGGTACCAGAACTCCTCGTAGTCGCCCACGTACACGCCGGCCAGCAGCGAGTCGTTGAGCGCGGTGAGGCGGCGCTCGCCGGAGCCGTCCGCGCGGGCGGCGAACACGTCGCTGGGGCGCTGCGGCTGCATCTGCGACCAGGCCACGGTGCCGCCCGCCGCGTCGAACGAGGTGACGCCGCGCGGCCCGGACACCACGCGCCGCGGCTGGATGCGGTCCAGCCGCGTGCGGTACAGCGGGATGGCGCCCTCCGACTGCACCGTGAAGTACAGCCACCCGTCGTCGGTGAGCGCGTACGAGCCCACGCTCCGGTCCATGGGCCCGGTGACGCTGCGGCGCTCCGTCCCGTCCGCCCGCATCACCACCAACTCGTTGTTGACGGCGCTGCTGAACACGGTGTCGTACGGCTGCCGCTGGTAGACGATCCAGCGCCCGTCCGGCGAGAAGCGCGCGTTGCCGGCGGTGAAGCGCGGCTCCGCGATGCGGCGCGGCTCGCCGCCCGCGGCCGGGAGGACGAACACGTCCGAGTCCTCGGCGTAGTCGGGGTGAACGCCCTCCTCCGGGCGCGTGGCCGAGTACACCAGCGAGCGCCCGTCCGGAGACCACGACGGCGCCCCGCTGGGGAAGGCCGTGCGGGTGAGGCGCGCGGGCTTCGCGCCCGGCTTCACGTCCACCACGTACAGCTGGGCCCAGCGCTCCTCGGCCAGCGAGGTCTCGCCCAGGTGGTTGCGCCGGGTGACGCGGCGCACGTCGCCGCTGCGCGCGCTCTGCGCCAGCTTGGCCCGGATCGCCGCGATCCCCGCCGCGCGGTCCTGGTGGATGCCGCGGATCGCCGCCGCGTCCACGCGGGCGCTGTCCGGCTTCGCGCCCCCTTCCTGCGCCAGCTCCTCGGGGGCCAGCGACGAGGTGAAGGCGATGCGGTCCCCGCGCGGCGACCACACCGGGTTCGCCGCGGCGGTCTTGAGGTCGGTGAGCGGCCACGCCTCGCCGCCCTCGGCGAGCGGGAGGATCCACACCTGCCCCCGCCCGCCCTCGCGCGCGGTGGTGAAGGCGAGCATGCGCCCGTCCGGGGAGAACGAGGGGGCGCCCAGCGCCGCGCTCCCGGTCCAGGTCAGCCGCCGCGCCCCGGACCCGTCCGCCGCGGCGATCCACAGGTCCCGCTTGTAGCGGTTGCTCGCCGAGTCGGCGCGCGACACCACGTACGCCACCCGCCGCCCGTCGGGCGACACGGCGACGCCGGAGGCGACGTCCAGGTGGTACAGGTCCAGCGCCGTGAGCGGGCGCTTCGCCTGCGCGGCCAGGGGCTGCGCAGGGGCGAGGAGGAGCGCCGCGCCGAGCGGCAGCGCGAGGAGCGAGAGCTTCATGGGGGACGAAGTGCGAGAGTGCGAGAGTGCGGAGTGCGAGAGTGAACGGCGGGCCCTCACCCGGCTCACTTGAGGCTCGCCACCCTCTCCCAATTCTGGGAGAGGGGGCCAACTGCGAGAGCACCTTGCAGTTCTCCCCTCCCTCGCTTGCGGGGGAGGGGTGGCGCGCAGCGCCGGGGTGGGGGGCCCGCGGACGCCAGCGCGAGCCCCGCGTGAGGGATGCCGGCCCGAAGGGGCGAGACCCGGCGGCAGTTTGCCGGGGCTCGACTCCGTTGGCGAGCGTTGTTTGCTCGCCTACGGAGCCGCAGCCCGACCCCGGCGCCAGCCGGGGGCACGCCCAGACCTGTCGTCAAGCGGTCCGACGTGGACGCAGGCTCTCGTGAGTAAGGACGACGGCGCCCTCCGGCTCCTCGTACAGCAGGCCGAGGAGAGAGGTCTGGTCGCGCGTGACGGAGGGGACCTCGTGGCAGCGGCGGCAGCGGGCCTCGTAGCTCTCGGCGCCGCCCACCTGGATGGTGGGGGCCTCGTAGGGCGCCGGCTCGCCGTCCACCAGGCGCTGGTTGCGGGTGGCCGGGCCGCCGCAGCGCACGCAGATGGCGTGCAGCTTGTCCACCGTCTCCGCGATGGCGAAGATGCGCGCCATGGGGCCGAACGGCTCGCCGCGGAAGTCCATGTCGATCCCCGCCACGATCACCCGCATCCCCCGGTCGGCCAGCAGCGAGAGCACCTCCACCACGCCGTCGTCCAGGAACTGCACCTCGTCCACGGCGATCACCTGGGTGTCGCGGTGCACCTTGGCCAGCATCTCGGTGCTGCTGCGCACCGGGATCGCGTCCACCCCCTCGACGCCTGCGTGCGAGCTGATGGTGCCCACCCCCTCGTAGCGGTCGTCCAGGGCCGACTTGAACACCTGCACGCGGCGCCGGGCGATCAGGGCGCGCCGGACGCGGCGGATCAGCTCCTCCGACTTGCCGCTGAACATGCTGCCGGTGACCACCTCGATCCAGCCCTGGCCGTCGCCGTGGTACATCGCGATGTCTCTCACGAATCGCCTGCGGGGAAAGACATGGGGGAGGGTCCGGACGGGGACGGGCCGCCCGGCCGTGGAACGTAGTATCATACCCCGCGGGGGCGGGGTGGACAAGCGCGCGGGCGGGGAAACGGACGGCGGCGCGCGGCGGCCGTGGACGCCGGTCTAGCGGCGCTTGGTCCGGCGCTCCAGCACCACCTCGTCGGCCACGATCATGTAGCGGATGACGCGCTCGGTCGCCTCCGGAAAGGCCTCCTGGCGGTCGCGGAAGCGGTCGTTGGAGACCACGCTGGCGTCCAGCTCGCGCGCGAAGGCGAGGATGAAGTAGTCGGCGTCGGTGCCGGCGGGGGCCTGGTGGATCTTGCCGGCCTCCACCAGCTCCTCGTACGCGACCGAGTCGTCGATCTGGTGGCGCAGGGCTGCGTCGGCCACCACGATGGGCTCGATCCCCTCCTCCTGGAGCTTGCGGCACACCAGGACGATGTTCTCCAGGCGCGCCTTCTCGCCCTCGCTGAAGTGGGCCACGTTGGAGGCGTCCACCAGCGCCTTGTGGGGGGCTTCGTCGTGCGTGCTCTCGTCGTGGGTGCTCTCGGCTTGCTCGCGCATCGCTCGTCGGGATCCGGTGTCGGCGGCCGGAGGGTCGGGCCGCTTTGCCGGAGCGGGCTGTGCACACGCGGTGCCAGGGAGTGTCGGGATTGGTTCAACGGATTGAAGGACGGGAGGATGCGGGCGTGCCCCCGGCTGGCGCCGGGGTCGGGCTGCGGCTCCGTAACGCACGATACAACCGTGCGTAACGGAGTCGAGCCCCGGCGCGGCACTTTGAACTGAGGTGCCCCGCCGGGTTTCGCCCCTTCGGGCCGGCATCCCTGAATAGAAACAACCCCCTGTTCAGGACGCCCTCCGGAGTCGCATCTGATTAAGCCGTCGCCTCTTAGCCGAACGACAAGCGTTTCATTCGACAGGGTCGGCGGCAGACGGTGGAAGACTCACGCGGGGCTCACGCGGGGCTGGAGCGCATCCTCCGCTCAGAGCCGGTCGCGCAGCCAGCCGGCGGCGTACTGGATGGCGGCGGCGGGGAGGTAGTGGCCGGCGGGGTACCAGCGGAGCTCCTTGGGCTCGCCGGCGGCGGCGAACAGGCGCTCGGCCTGGTCGGGGCGCACGGTGCGGTCGTCGCGGCCGTGCACCATCAGCAGCGGCCGGGGGGCCAGCTTCCTCACGGCGCGGGTGGGGTCCACCACGGCGCGGGCCACCGTGGCGAGCGGCGTCCCGGCGGGGAGGTCGCCGCCGGCCGCGACGACCACCGCCTTCACGCGGGGCTCGCCGGCCGCCAGCGCCACGGCCAGGAACGAGCCCAGCGAGTACCCGGCCACCCCCAGCCGCTCGGCGTCCACCTCCTTCCTCGCGCCCAGGTACCTCACCGCCAGCCCCGCCTCCTTCATGGCGGCGCGCCACAACCGCACCATCGCCAGCGGGTTCCGCGCGGACTGGAGCTGCAGGGGATCGCTGCGGTCGCCGTGCAGCGGCAGGTCGATCGCCAGGCTGGCGATCCCCTCCGCCAGCAGCGCACGCCCCACGTTGTCCGCCATGTGCTCCTTGCGCGACGAGTAGCCGTGCAGCAGGAGCGCGCCCGGCGCGGCCGTCTCCGCGTCCGGGAGCAGGAGGATGGCGGGGACGGAGTCGCCGCCGTCCTCGCGGAAGTCTAGGACGATCCGCCGCCCCCCGGGGACCCGCGTCTCGGAGCGGGTGCTCTGCATGATCCTGACTTTGGTCGCCATGCCCCGGGCGCGCGGCAGGATTGGTGCCCGACGTCCGGCCCGGCCCCCGCGGATCCATCTCCATCCATCTTTGCCGCGCGCTTGCGCTTTGCCAGAACTCCGGCGGAATGCGCAGGTTCGCGCTGCTGCAACAGGACGTGCCAGTCCTGTAAAATTACTTTCCACAACGGCTTGCAAAATGGGCCGCCGCGGGCATGGCGCTCGCCGTGGGAGAGGGCGCGGGGCGGGCTGTCCGGCCGCCCCGACGGATGCGGCCCTCCGGATCTCCGGGCCCGCACCCGCGCCGGAAACCCCGGATGCCCGCGAGCCGCCCGATGCTCCTTCCCACCTTCCGCTCCACGCGCCGCTCCCTCCTCGGCGCACTGTTCCCGCTGATCGCGGCCTCCCCGGCCGCGGCGCAGCAGGCCACGCTCACCGGCACGCTGCACGTGCTGTGGGCGGACGGACCCTCCGGGTCCGGGCCGGCGGGGGAGCGGTACCTCCTGGTGGACGACGCCGGCCGTGCGACCGAGCTGCTGCTCCCCGTGGCGGAGCTGGAGAGCGAGGGCGGCGTGCTCGCGCTCAACCGCCGGCGCGTCACCGTGGCCGCCGAGCGCGCGCCGGACGGCAGCGGCGCCCCGCTGCGGGCGGCGTCCGTGCGCGCCGCCGTCTCCGGGCCCCGCCTCTCCCTGGCCGCGGCCGCCGCGCAGAGCGGCCAGAAGCCGTTCGTCACCCTCCTCTGCCGCTTCGGCGACTCCGCCGCCGAGCCCCGCACCCGCGCCACCTACGAGCGCTGGCAGGGCGCCGCCTACCCCGGGCTGGACGACTTCTGGCGCGAGGCGTCCGAGGGGCGGGTGGGGACCGGCGGCAGCTCCGTGCACGGCTGGTACTCCCTGCCGCGCCCGCGCTCCTACTACTTCCCCGACGGCAAGCTGAGCTACGCGCGGCTCACGGACGACTGCACCGCCGCCGCCGACGCCGACGTGGACTTCCGGGCGTACGCCGGCATCAACCTGCAGCTCAACGGCGAGCTCGACGGATATTCCTGGGGCGGGAGCTGGACGCTCGCCCGCGACGGGCAGACCCGCACCGTGGGGATGACCTGGATGGCTTCCTGGGCCACCCAGATGACCTACGCCCACGAGGCCGGGCACTCCTTCGGCCTGCCGCACTCCTCCGGCCCGTACGCGGCCACCTACGACTCGCGCTGGGACCTGATGAGCATGGGCGGCTTCTACGACGCCGCGCAGGGCACCTACGTCGCCAACCACCCCATCGCCTACTACAAGGACCTGCTGGGCTGGATCGCGCCGGCGCGCAAGTACGTGGCCGAGCCGGGGACCACGCGCACCCTGGTGATCGAGCGCGGCGCCCAGGCCCCCGCCGGCAACTACGTCATGGCGCAGGTGCCCATCCCCGGCACCCGCCGGTTCTACACGGTGGAGGCGCGCCGCGGCGCCGGCTACGACGCCGCCGGCCGCCTCCCCGCCGACGCCGTGGTGCTGCACCGCGTGGACCCCGCCGCCGCCGACCGCCCCGCCCGCGTGGTGGACGCCGACAACAACGGCGACCCCAACGACGCCGCCGCCGCCTGGCTCCCCGGCGAGACCTTTTCCGACGCCGCCGCCGGGATCACGGTGGCGGTGGAGGCGGCCACCGCCACCGGCTTCCGCGTGCGCATCGCACTGGGCGGCGCGCCGGGCGCCCCCTTCGCCCTGGCCTCCGACAGCGTGCGCCCCGCCGCCGTGGTGGGCCGCGACTACGCCGACGCCCTCCAGGCGACCGGCGCCCCCGGCGCCGTGGCCTGGAGGGTCAGCGCCGGCACCCTCCCCGCCGGCGTCACCCTGGGCGCTGCCGACGGCACCCTCCGCGGCGTCCCCACCCGCGCCGGCATCTTCGCCTTCACGGTCACCGCCACCTCCGGCGGCGCCTCCGTCGCCCGCGCCTTCGTCCTCCCCGTGGCCGCCGCCACCCTCCCGGTGGACCGCGTGCTCGACCACCTGATGGGCGCCGGCACCCCGCTGGCCGCGTCCGAGGTGTCCTTTCTGGACCTCCAGGGCAACCGCAACGGCCGCCTGGACCTGGGCGACGTGCGCGCCTGGATGCTCGCCAGCGGCCAGGACGCCCCCGCCGGCCTGCTCGACCCGGCGCAGCCCTGACCTCCGCCCGCGACTTCCGTCCGCAGCCATTCCGTCCCACCACTTACCGCCCCACGGAGCCCGCCCGATGACCGCACGCCGCCTCGCCCCCGTCCTGGCCGTTCTCACAGCTGCTGTGCTCTCCGCCTGCGGCGACGCCGGCATGGGCGTGGAGCCCGAGGCCCCGCAGCCCGGGGTGCTCACCGTGACGCTCGCCACCCCGTTCCCGGACGACCGCGCCATGCTGATCACGGTCTCCGGCCCGGACGAGGCCACCGCCGTCGTCGACGCCGGCAGCGGGTACACGGTCCACGCGCGCGCCGGGGGCACCAGGTTCCGGGCCGCCGTGTTCGGGCGGCTCTCCAGCGGGCCCCTGGTGCGCTTCTCCGTCCCCGACGTGAACCGCGCGTCCGCCTACAGGGCCACCATCCAGGAAGTGGTGGATCCCTCCAGCAACGTCCGACCCTCCGCCAGCGGATACGTGCTCGCCATCACCCGCTGAAACCCCCGCCGGATCCCACCCGGACCCCGGTCGCGCCGCCCGGCGCGGCCGGGGCTTTTCTCGTGCGTGACCAGGCAGCGGGCTGCGTTCGAGGGCCCCCACCCGGCGGCCCGAGAGCCGCCACCCTCCCCCGGCCGGCCACCCGCGCCGGAGCCGCGTCGAAGCGTGGTGCGGACGCGGAGGTCAGCGGCTCGCCAGGAGCACCAGCGCGGACACCACCAGCAGCTCGCCGTCGGCCACGACGTCGCAGACGAAGTGCTCGTCCGCGCCGGGGGCGTCCATCATGGTCAGGTAGACCCAGGCGTACACGCCGCCGGCGGAGAGGAACACCCACAGGCGGGACACGGGGAGGAGGAGGGGCGCCAGGAAGGCGGCGGCGCCCACCAGCGCGTTGGCGGTGTGCAGCAGGCGGAGGGTGCGCGCGCGCCCCAGCACCACCGGCACGGTGCGGATGCCGTTGGCGCGGTCGCCGGCCTCGTCGCGCAGGTCGAACAGTACGGTGTTGATCCACCAGCGCCCGAAGAGGAAGGCGCCGACTCCGGCCAGCGCGGGCCGGGCGTCCGCGCCAGCGTCGGCGGCGGCGAGCAGCAGCGTGGGGGTGGCGGCCAGCGTGGCGGCGACCACCACGTTCTTGAGGACCAGCACCTCCTTGAGGCGCGAGAAGCCCAGGCGGCGGGCGAGCGGGGCGGGGAGGAAGGGGAAGCTGTAGACCAGGACCGCCGCGAGCGGCAGGAGCGCGGCGGCCGCGCCGCGGGGGCCGGCGTACGCCCAGGCCAGCGGGAGCGCGGTCGCGTACGCGGCGAGGGCGGTGGCGCGCATGAGGCGCGCGTTCGTCCGCGAGAAGCGGGCGCGCTCCGGGTGCGTGAGGCCGTCGGCGTCCGGCTCCGCGGCGCGGTCCAGGCTGTAGACGGCGTACAGCGTGAGGAAGACGACCAGCGCGGCCAGGGGCTCGCGCGGAAGGCCGGCCAGCGCCTGCGCGGCGAGCGTGAACCCCGCCATCCCCAGCGCCAGGACCAGGTTCCAGCGGGCGAGCAGGACCAGCAGCGCCCGCGCCTGCCGCAGGGCCGGCGCCACGACCTGTCGGACAACGCTCACCGGCAGCGCATCGCGCCCGGCCCGAAGTGCTCCCGCGGCGGCGCCGGCTGCCCCGGGAGGGGCACAGCGTCCGCCGCGAAGGCGTCCGCGACCTCCGAGGCGCCGCGCACGGCCAGCCGCGCCGCGGCCCGGCCGCACAGCGCGCCCACCACGTTGCCGGTGCCGCTGTAGCCGCCCGCCGCGACCACGCCGGGGCGGACCTCCTCCAGCACCGGCAGCCCGTCCCCCGTGTACCCCACGGACGCCGCCCAGCGGTGCGTCACCGGCGCGCGCACCCCGACGCCGTCGCGGAGGAAGCGCTCCAGCAGCGCCTGCACCCGCTCCGAGGGCTCCGCCGCGTGCGTCCACTCCTCCGCCTCCGCGTGGTCGCGGAATCCGCCCAGCGTGACCCGGCCGTCGGGGAGCTGCTGCCAGTACTCGTAGCCCCAGCGGGCGTACACCGGGCGCGGGATGCGCACCTCCGGCGCCGGCGCGGTGGCGAGCATCTGCAGGCGCGCGGTCCGCACCCGCCCGGCCAGCTCGGGGAGCACGGCGTCCAGGCGCCCGTCCACCGCCACCACCACGCGCCCGCAGCGCACCCGGCCGCGGTCCGTCGCCACCTCCGTCCCGGAGATGGACAGGGCGGGGGAGCGCTCGAACAGCTGAGCGCCCCGCTCCGCCGCGCGCCCGGCGAGGAGCCGGCAGCGGAGCAGCGGCTGGAAGGCGCAGTCCGTGGGGACCAGCAGCCCCCGCCCCTCCGGCCCCTCGTACGCCTCCACGGGGAGCCCGTCCGCGCGCATCGCCTCCAGCTGCGCCCGGCAGTCGTCCTCCTCCTCGGGCGAGGACGCCAGCCGCAGCGAGCCGGTCCGCCGCACGGCCTCCGGCGTCTCCGCGGCGATGCGGTCCAGCTCCGCCAGCGTCAGGCGGTACAGGCGCAGCGCGCGGGCGTGGCCGTAGCGCTCCACCGCGTCGTGGTAGAAGTGGTAGGTCCCCGCCAGCAGGAAGCCGCCGTTCCGCCCCGCCGCGCCGCCGCCCACGGGTCCCGCGTCGATCCCCACCACCCGCGCCCCCAGCCCCAGCAGCTCCCCCACGCACGACAGCCCGGAGCCGCCCAGCCCCACCACGCACACGTCCGCCTCCACGTCGCCCTCCAGCCGCGGCAGGGCGAGCCCGGCGTGATCGTCCCAGACGGGGGTGTTCTCGGTCGGCATCGTTCGAGGGATGCGGTTCAGGTTGCTGCGGTGGGGCCGCTCCGGAACCAGGCCAAACTGCCGGCCTGTTTCCTACGCGGGTCGCGGAGCCCCGCCAAACTGCCGGCGGGTCTCCGCTCCGGCTCCGTGAGCCTCGCACGATACTGCCGTGCGAGTCTCCCTCCGCACAAGATGGGGAGGGGAAGGAAGCTACTCGGCCTCGGTGTAGCCCGCGCGGACGGTGAGCGGCCAGCGGACGCGGCGGGGCGCATTCGGGTCGCCCCAGGCGGCGCGGAAGCGCTCCACCAGGGCGTCCACGGGGTCCACGCCGTGCGCGGCGACGTAGCGGCTGGTCGCGGACCAGGTGCGCAGGTAGCCCGCCAGGCCGTCCAGGGTGAGGTCGGCCTGCATGGCGAGCGGCGGCGCCGCGACCTCGCGGAAAGGGAAGGAGAGGGAGGCGTAGCCCTCCAGGATCAGGCGGCGCTCCGGCGGCCAGTACGCGCCCACCACCCCGCCGTAGAAGTCCACGAGCGTGCGCTCCAGCGCGGCGTCGGGCAGGACCGGGTTGCCGTAGCACCAGGCGGCGAGCAGCCCGCCGGGGCGGAGGACGCGCCGCGCCTCGGCGAAGAAGGCCGGGACATCGAACCAGTGGAGCGCCTGCGCGACCGTCACCAGGTCCGCCGAGCGGTCGTCCAGCCCGCTCCGCTCCGCCGGCGCGACGCGGAACTCCACGCGGGGGTGCGGGCGGGCGCTGCCCACCTGCTCCGCGCTGGCGTCCGTCGCCACCACGCGCGCGAAGTGCTCCGCCAGCCCCGGTGCCGCCTGGCCGCTGCCGGTGGCGCAGTCCCACGCCAGCCGCCGCGCCGGCGCGCGCTCCGCCAGCCAGGCGAAGAGCGCGGCGGGGTAGCCCGGGCGGAAGCGGGCGTACCCCTCCGCCACGCCGGAGAAGTGGTCGCGGAACCCCGCGCTCATCCCGCCCTCACAGACGGCGTCCGAGCATCCCCAGGATCAGGCGATGCGCTTGGAGATCCTGGCGCGGACCAGGGGGACCGGCTCGTCGTCGCCGTCCCGGTGGTCCTCCAGCACGTCCAGCCGCACCGTGAGCCCCTGCTCGCAGGCGTGGCGGATGGCGGCGTTGAGCGCCGTCGCGGCCTCCACCACGGAGTCCGCGAGCGGCTTGATGCGGGTGATCGTCCCCTCCAGTTCGTCTTGCATCGGCGGCCGTCCGGTTCGGGTGAGCGCACGCTGGCGCCGGCGCGGCGATGCATCTACCGAACCGCCGCGCCGGCGCCGCCGGGCGCCACCCGCCACCGTCGGGCGCGCCGGGGCTCGTCAGCCCTTGTTCGCGGCGTAGCAGCCGGACTCGGTGGTGCACAGCGTCTGGTTGCAGCTGTCGTCGACGCTGCCGGTCCGGATCTCGGTCCGGGCTTCGATGCCAAGGCTGCACAGCGTCTCGCGGCTCAGGACCAGCTTGCGGATCTGCCTTGCGCGGTTGTTCATGGGACCCCGGGGTAGCAGGAAGGGTAGGGACTCGCGTCGCCAAGTATGTCCGCTGGCGGCCGCCTCTGTAAAGACTTCCGGCCGTTGAGGCGCGGCAGCCTCGGCCGTAGATTCACTACGTGCGGCCCCGAGGCTGCCCAGCCCAGCCCCCTTCGCCGGAGGTGAGCCTTGACGGAGCGCGTGTCCACACTCGTCGCCGAGCTTCGCGGGCGGCTGGAGGAGCTGTACGGCCCCCGGCTGGAGCGCATGGTCCTGTTCGGCTCGCAGGCGCGCGGCGACGCCACCCCCGAGTCCGACGTGGACGTGCTGGTGGTGCTGCACGGGGACGTGCGTCCGGGTGAGGAGATCGAGCGGACGGGACCGCTGGTTTCCAGCCTCGCCCTCGAATACGGGGTGTCGATCAGCCGGGTCTTCGTCTCGGCGGATCGGTTCCGGGCGGAAGCGACGCTGTTCCTGCGCAACGTCCTCGCCGAGGGGGTCGCGGTATGATGGAGAAGCAGCGCGGACTCCTGCGAAAGGCCCGGGACAGCGTGAAGGCGGCCAGGCTCCTCTCGGGAGAAGGCATGCACGACTTCGCGGTCTCGCGGGCGTACTACGCCATGTTCTACGCCGCGGAAGCCTTCCTCGAGGGGCGCGGGCTGACCTACTCCAAGCACTCCGCCGTGCACGCCGCGTTCGGACAGCACTTCGCGAAGCCGGGGATCGTGCCGGCAGAGCTTCACCGCTATCTCCTCGACGCATCCGACGCGCGCGCCGTGGGCGACTACGACGTCGGCCCGGAGCTCACGCGGGAGGACGCCGCCCTGCACATCGAGCGCGCCGACGAGTTCATCCGCATCGCCGAAGAAAGGATCGACCAGCTTTCCTCCTGAACGGCCTGAAGCAGGCCGGCCGTCCACCACCCGTCGCCCACCCCCTGCCCACCGCTCCCATGCGACCTCACTCCCTCCGCTCGCTTGCCGCCCTCGCCTGCCTCGCACTCCTCGGCGCGGGGGCCGCGGCGGCACAGGACGCCGCGGCGCTGCGCGGCACCGTGCGCGACCGTGCCAGCAGCGCCCCCGTGGCAGGGGCCCAGGTCTCGCTCCCCGCGCTCGGCCGCGCCGCGGTCACGGACAGCGTGGGCCGCTTCGCCGTGGAAGGGCTCCCCGGCGGCACGCACGACCTGCAGGTGCAGCGCCTGGGCTACGCGCCGCTGCAGATGCGGGTGATCGTCTCGCCCGGTGCCGCCCCCGAGCACACGCTGCTCCTCGCGGCCGCCCCCACGGCGGTCGCCCCGGTGACGGTGACGGCCGCGGCCGTGCCCGTGCGGATGCGCGCCTTCGAGGCGCGGCGCCAGCGGGGGACCGGCTTCTTCCTCACCCGCGAGCAGCTGGAGCGCCAGGGCGACCGCAAGCTCTCGGAGATCATGCGGCGGGCCGTGCCGGGGCTGCGCATCGTCTCCAGCGGCGACGGGAGCGGCACGTTCATCGCCACCGAGCGCGGCACCGGGATGACGCCGGGGGCGCTCAGCGGCAAGCCGCCGCGCCCCTGCTACGCGCAGGTGTTCCTGGACGGCATGCGCATCTACGGCCAGAGCTGGGGCGCCGACGCCACCAGCCCGCCCCCCGACCTGAACGCCTTCGCGTCGCACGGGATCGAGGCCATCGAGTTCTACCGCCCCGGCGGCGGCACCCCCCCCGAGTTCCGCACCGACACCTCGCAGTGCGGCACCCTGGTCATCTGGACCCGCGACCGGTAGGCGGTTGATTGCTCGCGCGTTGAACCGTGCGTGCCGACCGGCTACATTGGACGGATGCGCTCCCTTGTCGACGGCATGGACGCCTGATTGATGCGCGAATACCGCCTGACCACCATCGTCGAGCGGGAGGGCGACGGATATGTCGCGCTCTCACCGGAGCTGGACGTCGCCAGCCAGGGCGCCACAGCCGAGGAGGCTCGCGAGAACCTCCTCGAAGCCGTGGAGCTGTTCCTGGAGACAGCCGACGCCGGGGAGATCCGCCACCGGCTGGAGAGAGACGCCGATCCCGCCCGGCCGTGAGCCGGGCCGGGTCGAATGCGTGCCCGATTTGAAGAGTGACCGTCTGAACGGCTTCCCGGAAACGACATGAGCAGCATCGCCGAGATCTTCGAGACCATGGAATACGGCCCCGCTCCCGAGAGCGCGTCGCTGGCCAACCGCTGGCTGGACGAGCGGGACCGCACGATGAAGCTGTTCATCGCCGGGGAGTGGCGCGAGCCGCGGTCGGGGGAGCGCTTCGAGACCACCAACCCCGCCAACGGCAGGCCGCTCGCTCGCCTGGCGCAGGCCGGGGCGGAGGACGTGGAGGACGCCGTGCGCGCCGCGCGCGAGGCGCAGGCCGGCTGGCGCGCCATGGGCGGGCACGCCCGCGCGCGCTACCTGTACGCCCTCGCGCGGCAGGTGCAGAAGCACTCGCGGCTGTTCGCCGTGCTGGAGTCGCTGGACAACGGCAAGCCCATCCGCGAGTCGCGCGACATCGACATCCCGCTGGCGGCGCGGCACTTCTACCACCACGCCGGGTGGGCGCAGCTGATGGAGACGGAGCTCCCCGGCGCCGTGCCGGTGGGCGTGGTGGGGCAGATCATCCCCTGGAACTTCCCGCTGCTGATGCTGTCGTGGAAGATCGCCCCCGCGCTGGCGATGGGGAACACGGTGGTGCTCAAGCCGGCCGAGTTCACCTCGCTCACCGCGCTCCTGTTCGCCGAGGTGTGCCGCGAGGTGGGGCTCCCGCCGGGCGTGGTCAACGTGGTCACCGGCGACGGGCGCACGGGGGCGCTCATCGTCGAGCACCCGGGCGTGGACAAGGTCGCCTTCACCGGGAGCACCGAGGTGGGGCGCATCATCCGCGTCGCCACGGCGGGGACCGGCAAGAAGCTGTCGCTGGAGCTGGGCGGCAAGTCGCCCTTCGTGGTGTTCGAGGACGCCGACCTGGACAGCGTGGTGGAGGGCGTGGTGGACGCCATCTGGTTCAACCAGGGGCAGGTCTGCTGCGCCGGCTCGCGCATCCTCGCCCAGGAGGGGATCGCCGACCGGCTGGTCGCCAGGCTGCGCGCCCGCATGGAGGCGCTGCGCGTGGGCGACCCGCTGGACAAGGCGGTGGACATCGGCGCCATCAACTCCCCCCAGCAGCTGCAGAAGATCCAGGAGCTGGTGAAGCAGGGGCAGGACGAGGGCGCCACGCTCTGGCAGCCCTCGTGGAGCTGCCCGCAGGAGGGGTGCTTCTTCCCCCCCTCGCTGTTCACTGACGTGTCCCCGTCCTCCACCGTCGCGCAGGAGGAGATCTTCGGGCCGGTGGTGGTGCTGATGACCTTCCGCACCCCGGGCGAGGCGGTGGAGCTGGCCAACAACACCCGCTACGGCCTGGCCGCCAGCGTGTGGACGGAGAGCGTCAACCTGGCCCTGGACGTGGCCCCCAAGCTGGTGGCGGGCACGGTGTGGATCAACAGCACCAACGTGTTCGACGCGGCCTCCGGCTTCGGCGGCTACCGCGAGAGCGGCTTCGGGCGCGAGGGCGGCAGGGAGGGGCTGTGGGAGTACGTCCGGGCGGGGTGGGAGGAGAGTGCGAAAGTGCGAAGTGCGGAAGTGCGGAAGTCGAACGGCGGGACTCCGTCGGAGAACGGGGCCGGCGACGGGGAGGCCGTTTCGCACTCTCGCACTCCCGCACTCCCGCACTCCGCCGAAGGCGGCCTCGCCGGGCCGCCGCCCATCGACCGGACGGCCAAGCTGTACGTCGGGGGGAAGCAGGCGCGGCCGGACTCCGGGTACTCGCTCCCGGTGCGGGGCGCGGACGGGCGGCACCTGGGCGAGGTGGGGCGCGGCAACCGCAAGGACGTCAGGAACGCGGTGGAGGCGGCGCACAAGGCCGCGAAGTGGGCGAAGCAGACGGCGCACAACCGGGCGCAGGTGCTCTTCTACGTGGCCGAGAACCTGGCGGCGCGCGGCGAGGAGTTCGCGCGGCGGCTGGCGCAGGTCCACGGCGACGAGGCGGCCGCGGCGCGCGAGGTGGACGCGTCCATCCGCCGGCTGTACACCTGGGCCGCCTGGGCGGACAAGTACGACGGGCTGGTGCACCAGACGCCGTTCCGCAACGTCACGCTCGCTATGAACGAGCCGCTGGGTGTGCTGGGGATCGCCTGCCCGGAGGAGGCGCCGCTGCTGGGGTTCGTGTCGCTGGTGGCGCCCGCGATGGCGGTGGGGAACACGGTGGTGGCGGTGCCCTCGGAGCGGTTCCCGCTGGCGGCCACCGACTTCTACCAGGTGCTGGACACCTCCGACGTGCCGGGCGGCGTGGTCAACATCGTCACCGGGCTGCGCGAGGAGCTCACGGAGACGCTCGCCGCGCACGACGACGTGGACGGGGTCTGGTACTTCGGCACGGGCGAGGGGAGCGCCCTGGTGGAGCGGCTCTCCGCGGGGAACATGAAGCGCACCTGGGTCGACTACGGCCGCGGGCGCGACTGGTACGAGGCGGAGCAGGGGGAGGGGCGCGAGTTCCTGCGCCAGGCGACGCAGGTCAAGAACATCTGGGTGCCGTACGGCGAGTGAGCCTTTCCGCTTCGAGTGGTTTCGGCGGGCCGCTACGGAGCCGGACGGTACTGCTGTCCGTCTCCTCCGCGGGCTCGGCGAGCCAGCCGAAACTGCCCGGCTGTCTCACCTCGCCGGAGTGAGCCAGGCCAAACTGCCGGCCTGTCTCCCTCCGTCGAAGATCATACGGGTACTGCGGAACCGCGAACGGCAACGACGAAGCCCCACCCTCCGCGCGGAGGGTGGGGCTTCGTCGTGCCGGAGGCTCCCGCGCGGCACGTCGTCAGCAGGTCCGCTCGCCGAAGGGGCAGGGGCTGATCGCGATGTCCCGCTGGTCCGAGTCTGCTTCTCCACGCGCGTCGATCACGTCCAGGCGCAGGTCGACGTTCCCGCTCCCCTGCCAGACGTCCGTGTACGACGCCCCCGTGCCGACCAGCTCCCACCCCCGGTACCAGCGGTACGTGAACGGCGGCTGCCCTGTCGTGACGTTCGCCGAGTACGTCACCTGCGCGCCGTCGTTCACCGCGCCGGGCCCGCTGATGGACGCGCTCACCGCGCTGGTGTAGGTGATCCGCATGGTTGCGTCGGGCCCGGGGGTGCCGCCCTTGTGGACGAGACGGAAGAAGGCCCGGTCCGGACTAAAGTTGTCCCCGCCCGCCGAATAGCTGGTTGCCACCGCGGTCGACCACCTGCCATCGTCCGCGTACCGAAAATCGTTCACGTTCAACCCCACGGGGTCCCCGGAGAAATCATACACGTTGAGAAAGGCGTCGTGGAACTCCGCGGTGCCGCCGTCAACCACGAGTGCCCCGGTTTCACGCGATTGGCCGGCATAGGAAACGAAGACGGGGCATTTCTCGGGAAGCGTGTGCTCCAGGTCCAGCCCATGTCCGGACCAGCCCGCGGAGTTCTCGACGGGACAACCGTGTGCGCCGAGGCTGTCCCCATGACAGGCGCCGAGGATCACTACGCCCGCTGTGGCAAGGAGTGGCGTCGGAATGCGGGAAGTCATCACGGCCTCACTGGTTCGCGACGTCGACCGGCTCGAACGCGACGGGACTCCCCCGCTTCACGACTACGTGGACTGATCTGCCCGTTCCTGGATTCGTCCGGGCGTGTTCGCCCGGCTGCACGGGCGAAGGAGTGAAGAATTCGCCTCTCCGGCCGACGTAGAGCTCCCGCATCTGGTGCACCTCCCCGGTGCCGCGGCTGCGGGCGGCGACCGGCCGGTCGAGAGTCACTCTCCATCGGGCATAGACGGCGTGATAGTCGTGGTGTGGGAGCAACAGCTCGGGGACGGCCGTGATCCGGGCACCCGTGGCCTCACCCACCCGCCGCACCGCCTGCTCAGGAGAAAGCGGCTTCACGAACCCGTCGCCCAGCGCCACGCCCTCCACGTAGAAGTCGTTTCCGTAGTTCAGCGGCAGCCTCACCCGGCCGTTCTCGATCCAGGCTTCCGTGCTCGCGGAAATCGCCACGACGAGCGCCGGGACGTCGTCGGCGGCGGCGAGGTAGAGCAGGTAGTACGGTCCGTAGGCGTTGCGCAGCCCCGGGTGGACGTCCGGGGGCAGCGGCTCGTACGGCGTGGCGGCGAAGTACGCGGGCGACCCCACGTGGAGCCGGTCGAAGTCGATGGGCCTGCCGTGCTGCCTCTCCAGCGTCCCGCGCAGGGACGGCCCGAACGTCCGGGCGAACGCGAGCGCCATCTCGCGTGCACCGTCGGGGCTCACCCGGGTTCCCGCCGGCGGTGCGGGGAGCGTGAACGAGCCGTCCCGCGAGAGGCCGGAGGAGAGCTCGGGCGTCACGAAAGAGCGGATGTCCCCGGCAGCGAGGCGTTCGGGCGAGGCGAGGGCCCCCTGCTCGCACGACGGCAGCGAGAGGGCCCCGGCCAGCAGGGCGGCACCAAGGAGAGTCCGTCGTGCGGCAGGGACACGAAACGGCTCCATGTCGAACTCCTTTCCGAAACCGATCGGGTGTTGAGGTCCAATGCTGACATTCCGTGCATGGACGAACGAACGGTTCTCGTGTCACACGGCTCGTAGAATCTCGCCCGGCTGCGATCCGCCCGGTGCCGAGGAACCCGGGTCAGCCGGATGCCGGCTCCGACCCGGAACCAAGAGGCGCCCCCGGATGTCTCCGGAAGCGCCTCTCGCGCCTCGCGCCGCGAGCCCGGCCGAACCCGCCGCGAGAACCCCTGCTCCTCGACGGCCCGGGGGTCGTGCCGGGCGCGGCGCTCCTCCGCCTCGAAGAGCCGCGCGATCTCGACCTCGGCCCTGCCCACCGCGTCGGCGTTGACGCGCAGCTCCACGGCGAGCTGCCGGACGGTGGGGAGGCGCTCGCCGGGCCCCAGCAGCCCCGCGCCCACGGCGGAGCGGACGGTGCGCACCAGCTGCACCTCCACGGGGGTGGGATCGGTAGGGTCTACGTGGAACATGGCGGGCCGGGTGCCGGGGCGAGGTCTACGCGGTGCCCGGCGGGTCCGCCCGTCAGGCGTTTCCCCCGGGCGGCGGGCGGTCGCGGCCCATGTCCAGGGTGCGGAGCGCCGCCTGGCGCCGCACGTGGAGCTCCGCCACCTCGATGGCGCCGAACACCTCCTCCGTCCACCCCTCCTCCTCCGCGAACCCCAGCGCCGCCGCCAGCTCGCGGAGGTACTCCACCTCCAGCCCGCGCCGCTGGAGCTCGGCCGCGATCTCCTCGTCGGTCATGTGCATGCCGTCCCCCCCATCTGGAGTCCGGCGCCGGGTCCGCCCCGGCCCCGGAAACGCCTGCTGCAAGGCGCGTGCGGCGGCGGCCGGAAACGCGAGCGGGGCGCCCCCCGGAGGGAAGCGCCCCGCGCCGCCGGGCCCGCCGCGCCGGCTCAGTGGCCGGGGGCGCCCACGTCCCGCGTGCCCGCCATCATGCGGCGGATGGGGATCGCGAGCAGCGCCAGGACCACCCCGGCGATCACGAGCGAGAGCGTCGTGCGGGTGAAGAGCTCCGGCATCTGCTCCAGCTTCTCCGGGTCCACGTGGCCGCCCACCAGGCCGCCGATCAGGTTGCCGAGCGCGGAGGCGGTGAACCAGATGCCCATCATCTGCCCC
The DNA here is from genome assembly GCA_040752145.1 of Gemmatimonadota bacterium. Lineage (GTDB taxonomy): Bacteria > Gemmatimonadota > Gemmatimonadetes > Longimicrobiales > Longimicrobiaceae > JAFAYN01. The sequence goes on along the minus strand of JBFMFL010000052.1, from coordinate 1,933 downwards.
ACGTACTTGCGGGGCGAGAGCTTGGTCATGGACGACAGGCCCACGGGGCTCAGGCACAGCTCGCCCACCGTCTGGAAGAAGTAGCTCCCCACCAGCCACCACGGCGACACCAGCACCTGGCCGCCGCCGGCCACCACCCGGTTGGCGGCGACGATCATGAGCGCGAAGCCGATGGCCGCGAAGAACAGGCCCAGGGCGAACTTGCCGGGGCTGGACAGGTCGCGGTTGCGCCTGCCCAGGGCGAGCCAGATCCCGGCGAACACGGGCGCCAGGATGATGACGAACAGCGAGTTGACCGACTGGAACCAGGTCGCCGGCATCTCCCAGCCGCCGAAGGTGCGGTCGGTGAAGTCCGCGGCGAACAGGTTGAGCGAGGTGGGCGCCTGCTCGAAGGCGCCCCAGAAGACGATGGCGAAAAGGAACAGGACGAAGATCACCCCCACGCGCTTCTTCTCGTCGCGGTCGATGCCGCCGGCCACGAAGACGAAGAGGAAGAAGAGCGTCACCATCGCCAGCGTGATGTTGACGAGCTGCCGGCCGATGGCCTGGGCGTCGATGGTGATGGTGCCCGTGGCGGCCAGCACGAACGCGATGGCGACGGCGCCGAGCCCCACGCCGAGCGCGAGCTTGACCGTGCGCTCCTGCCGCGACTGCACCGCCGGGTCGGGGTGGCGCGTGGGCGCGGTGCCGATGCCCTGCAGCGTGCTCCCGCGCTTGATGGCGAACACCACGAGCCCGATGAACATGCCGACGCCCGCGGCGCCGAAGCCCCAGTGCCAGCCGACCATCTCGCCCAGGGCGCCGGTGATGAGCTGGCCGAAGAAGGCGCCGAAGTTGATCCCCATGTAGAAGATGGAGAAGCCTGCGTCGCGCCGCGAGCCGCCCTCGGGGTACAGGTCGCCAACGATGGCGGAGATGTTGGGCTTGAGGAGGCCAGTGCCCAGGACGATGAGGATCAGCCCCAGGAAGAAGGGCACCTTGCCCGCGGTGCCCGCGAAGCCGGAGACGCCGATGGAGAGGTGCCCCGCGGTGATCAGGCAGGCGCCGATGAAGATGGCGCGCTGGAGCCCCAGGAGCCGGTCCGCCACCCAGCCGCCGGGCAGCGAGGCCAGGTAGACGCTGAAGCCGTAGATGCCGACGATGGCCGAGGCCTGGTCGCGGCTGAAGCCGAAGCCGCCCTCCACCAGCGCTGCGGCCATGAACAGCACCAGGAGGGGGCGGAGCCCGTAGTACGAGAACCGCTCCCACATCTCGGTGAAGAACAGCGTCGCCAGCCCCCGCGGGTGGCCGAAGAACCCTGTGTCTCCCGAGGCGTGCCCCACCGTCCCGGGGGGATTGAGGGTGCCCGCCGGGGAGCCGCCGGAGTCCTGCGTGGGGTTTCTGGCCATGGGGATGTCGGTGACGGGTTCATGGTGGCGCCGCCGCGCGAGCGGCGGCGGACTGCGTGGTACAGCCCGGGAGCGCCGACGGTTCCTGCGCGGGTGCGGCCCTGGATCCGCGCGCGGCGGACAGGTCACGATTTAACGAGGAAGGCGTGAAATTACGTGCTCCGGCCCTACTTCGCCAGTCCGGCCGCGCGCGGCACGCCGGCCGGCGGCTCAGGGGGGCGGCAGCGCCACCAGCACGGCGGTCGCCAGCACCACCAGCACCCCCGCCGCCACCTCCAAGGCGACGGTGCGGCGCAGGTCGCGCGCGTCCGCGTCGCCCTCCAGGCGCGGGGTGACGACGCGCCAGTTGCGGAGCCCGGCGAGGGCGGCCAGCGCCAGCAGGGCGAGCTTGACCAGCAGGGCGCGGCCGTAGCCGGTGCCCCACAGCTCCGCCGGGGCGCCCAGGTGGAACAGGGCGCTCGCCACGCCGGTGGCCGCGGCGATCCCCGCGCCCGCCAGCGCCACGGGCGAGAAGGCGCGCACCAGCGCGGCGGTCCCGGCGCCCC
>JBFMFL010000519.1:0-3007 GCA_040752145.1 Gemmatimonadota bacterium | reverse complement strand
GGGGAGGGGCCGGGGGAGGGGGTCGCCGTTGCCGTGCTCCCCCTTTCCCCCGCTTGCGGGGGAGAGGGGGCCGGGGGGTGAGGGGGCCGAGGACGCCAGCGCGAACCCCGCGTGAGGGATGCGAGCGCGAAGCGGCGAGACCCCGCGGGGCAGTTTCCGCGGGGGCTCGCCTCCGTTACGCACGGTCGTATCGTGCGTTACGGAGCCGCAGCCCGACCCGAGCGCCAGCGAGGGGCACGCCCACACCCGCAGTCCCCGCAGTCCCCCGCCGCAACAAGCAGAAACGAGTAGGTAAATTGCCCCATGCGCCTGTCCGACCATCCGCGTAGACTTGGCGCCACCTGAGGGGACGACGGGACCGCCACCGCCAGATGATCCACGACCTCGACCGCAGCATCGAAGAGCTGCTCCGCCGGGAACTGCCGCGGGAGCTGGTGGACCAGGTGACCATCACCTTCGCCACCCCCAACGACGAGTTCCCCCCGCCCTCGGTGTCCACCCCCGCGGTGGACCTGTTCCTGTACGACGTGCGGGAGAACCGGGACCTGCGGAGCAGCGAGCCGCGGGTGGAGCGCCAGCCGGACGGCACCGCCGTGCGCAGGGCGCCCCCGGTGCGGGTGGACTGCTCGTACCTGGTGACCGCCTGGGCCAGCGAGGGCGCCGGCGCCGCGCAGGACGAGCACCGGCTGCTGGGCGAGGTGATGCGGGTGCTGCTGCGGCACCGCACCCTGCCGGAGGCGGTGCTCCAGGGCTCCATGCGCGACCAGGACCTGCCGCTCCCCACCTCCACGCTGCAGCCGGGGCACCTCCAGAACCTGGGGGAGTTCTGGCAGGCGCTGGGCGGGCGGCCGCGCGCCGCGCTCAACTACACCGTCACCCTGGCGCTCGCCCTCCAGCCGGAGGAGGCGCTGGGCCCGGTGGTGACGGAGCGGGTGGTGCGCATCCGCCAGGAGACCCGGTGACCGGGCCCTGGGAGGAGTCGCGGCTGCGCGCGGCCGTCACGGGGCGGGTGGCGGACGACGTCACCGGCCGCCCGGTGGCCGGGGCGCGGGTGGAGGCGGTGGAGTTCCCCGCCGCCTTCCGCGACCTGCTGGCCTTCCGGGCGCGGACGCACGGCGCCGGGTGGGACGCCCTCCCGGCGCGCCCGGACCGGGTCCGCGCCGCCGCCGACGGCACCTTCTTCCTCGCCGGGCTGCCGGACGGGCGCTACGTGCTGCGCGCCTCCGTCCCCGCCGAGGGGAGCCGGCGCGGGGTGGCCCGCGCCACGGTGCGCATCACGGACGGCCGCGCCGAGGGGCCCGCCCTGTTCGCGCTCCCCCGCACCACGGTGCAGGGGCTGGTGACGGACGCGGGGGGCGAGCCGGTGGGCATGGCCGAGGTGCGCCTTCGCGGCAGCGGCGAGCGCGCCTGGACCGGCGCCGACGGGCGCTACGTCCTGGCCGGGGTGGAGGCCGGCGAGCGCACGGTGGAGGTGCTGGCCCCCGGGCGGGCGCCGCAGGCGCGGCCGGCGAGCCTGCCGCTCGCCGGCTACACGACGACGGCCGACGTTCCGCTGGGCGGCGCGTAGGCCGCGAGAGGTACCCGAAGAGATCCCGCACCCGGGAGGCGGCCTCCTGCCGCGGCGCCCCGGACAACCTTCTTCCAGAGACGGAGAAGAGCACACATGCCCCAGTACCTTGCGCCCGGCGTCTACGTCGAAGAGGTCCCCCCGTCGGTCCAGCCGATCGCCGGGGTGGGAACCAGCACCGCCGGCTTCATCGGCGAGGTCGCCGACAACGTGGCCATGCCCTCCGAGCCCGTCGCCTACACGGTGGCCGGCGCGGGCGAGCCCACGCTGGTGACCAGCTGGGAGCAGTTCAAGAACAGCTTCGGCGACGTCCAGGCCGGCAACCGGGTCCTGGCCCACGCCGTCTACGGCTTCTTCAACAACGGCGGCACCCGCTGCTGGGTGGCCCGCGTCGTGGACGCCGAGGCCGCCAACGCGGTGCAGGGCGTGCTCGACCAGTTCGCCGCCATCGACGAGATCGCGCTGGTGGCCGCGCCCGGGATCACCAACCCGGCGATCCAGACGGCCGTGATCACGCACTGCGTCAACACCGGCGACCGCTTCGCCATCCTGGACGGGCTGCAGGAGCCGGCCACGCTGACCGCCGCCGCCATCCAGAACGGGGTGGGCGACAGCGACTACGCGGCCATGTACTTCCCCTGGATCACCGTGTACGACCCGGTGGAGAACGGGCCGGTCGTGGTGCCGCCCAGCGGCCACGTGGCCGGGATCTACGCCCGCGTGGACGCCTCCCGCGGCGTCCACAAGGCGCCCGCCAACGAGGTGGTGCGCGGCGCGCTGGGCGTGGACGTGCGCGTCAGCAAGGCCGACCAGGGCGAGCTGAACCAGGCCGGGATCAACGCCATCCGCGACATCAACGGCAACATCACCGTGTGGGGCGCCCGCACCCTGGGCGGCGACGGCAACGGCCCCTGGAAGTACGTGCACGTGCGCCGGCTCTTCCTGTTCCTGCGCGAGTCCATCGACGAGGGCACGCAGTGGGTGGTGTTCGAGCCCAACACGCAGGCGCTCTGGTCGCGCATCACCCGCAACGTCACCGCCTTCCTCACCAACGTGTGGCGGAGCGGCGCGCTCTTCGGCGGCACCCCGGCGGAGGCGTTCTACGTCCGCTGCGACGCGTCCCTGAACCCGCCCGAGGTGCGGGAGCTGGGGCAGGTGATCACCGAGATCGGCGTGGCGGTGGTGCAGCCGGCGGAGTTCGTGGTGTTCCGCATCAGCCAGTGGTCCGGCCCGCAGGGCTGACCCGCACGCGCCCCGCACCGTGACCGCGCCCCTCGCCCCCGGCGTCTACCGGGAGTTCTTTGCCACCGCGCCCCGCCCGGGCTTCCGCACCGGCGTCCCCGCCTTCCTGGGGCTCGCCGCGGCGGGCCCGGTGGGGGAGCCGGTGGAGCTCACCGGGTGGGCCGACTTCCAGCGCGTCTTCGGGGCGCGCCCGGCGGG
>JBFMFL010000518.1:0-3016 GCA_040752145.1 Gemmatimonadota bacterium | reverse complement strand
GGGCCTGCGGCCGGAGGCGGCGTGGGCCTCGCCCTCCGGCGTGCTCCACCTCCGCGTTCCCGCCGGCCCGGTCGCCACGGCCGCTCCCGTGGGCGCGGAGCGGCTGGCGGCGGAGCTGTTCGGGAACGCCGTGCGCAGCCTCCAGGCCGGGGCGGACGGGCCGCCCGCGCCGGGGCCGCGCGCGGGATACTTCGCCGGCGGCGTTCGGGCGTCCGCGGCTCGCGGAGGTGCCCGGTGAAGGGCGGGGCGGAGCGGGGGCCGCGGCCGTCCCCGGCCGGGGAGCCTGCCGCCCGGCAGGAGGGCGGCCCGCGCACCCCCGTGCAGCGCGCGGAGCACGAGGCCAACGCCGTGGCGCTGCGCTTCGCGCTGGGGCGAGGCCCCGGGGGGGTGTCTCCCGCCTCGCTGGCCGGCGAGGCCCGCGCGCAGCTCGCCGGGCCGGCGCCGGCCTCGCCCTCCGGCGACGGGGGCGTCCGCGTCGCCCTCGGCGCCGCGCTGGGCTACGACTTCTCCGGGGTGCGGCTGCGCACCGACCCCGCCGCGGCCGCCGCGGCGGAGGCGGACCGGGCGCACGCCTTCGCCGTCGGGCCGGAGGTGTCGTTCGCCCCCGGGCGCTTCCGTCCCGACCTTCCGCTGGGGAGGGCCCTGATCGCGCACGAGCTGGTGCACGTGGCCCAGACCGGCTCCGCGCCGCGGCGCGCCCGCCCGGAGGACGGGATCGACCCGGAGAGCGCGCGGATGCACGAGGCGGCCCACGCCGAGGCCGTCGCCCCGGCCGAGGGGCTGCGGGGGATCCGCCTCAGGATGAGCGACTGCCCCGACAGCAGCACCACCGCGCCCCCCTCGCAGACCTCGCAGCCGCCCTCCGGCACCGGCGGCGGCCCCACACCCTCGACGACCACCCCGGGCACGACCACCCCGGGCACTGCGACCACGACCGCCCCCGCGGGGCCGCCCACGCCTCCCGCCACCCTCCCGGCGGCGTTCACCACGCACTACGCGACGATCGACGCCGCGGTCGCGGCGCTCAACCAGCGGCTGCATCCCCCCACGCCGCTGGACCCCGACTGGATCCGGGCGATGATGGCCGTGGAGACCGTGGCCGGCACCGAGCCTCGCAAGTTCGATCCTCTCCAGGTGGCAAACCAGGGCGACCCCGCCCTCGGCGTCCTCAAGAGCGGCGGGGAGCACTCCAACCTGATCGACCCCGGCCTGGCGGCGCAGCTCAAGGGGAAGAAGAGCACCCCGCGGAACGAGGGGAAGTGGGACTACGGCGCGCTGAAGGAGAGCGAGCGCATGGACGCCGCCACCGGCATCGTGGCCGGGGTCGCCTGGCTGGCCGTCAAGGCCGCCAACTTCAAGGAGGTGAACGTCGAGACGGGACCCGAGATGACCCACACGGTCCAGGCCGGCGACACCTACCCCAAGCTCGCCAAGAAGCTGGGCACCACGGTGGACACGCTGACCAGCCTCAACCCCGGCGTGGACCCGACCAAGCTGCAGATCGGCAAGACCGTTCTCAAGTACAAGGCCGCCCACAAGGAGTGGCAGATCTCCGGCTGGAAGACCTGGGAAAAGGCGGCCGAGGACTACAACGGCGGCGGCGACCCCGACTACCTCAAGAAGGTCAAGGCCAAGTTCGACGAGATCAAGAAGGCCACCGCCCCGCCCGCGAAGCCGTGAAGGGAAGCGCGCCCCCCGCGGCGGCGCGCCGGGCCGGGGGTGGACGGGTCCGCGGAGCGGTGGAACGAGCCGTGCGCCATGGAGTGCCCGTCCGCGACGAGCACCCAGGCGCAAAGGCCCATGAGCGAGCCCGCCGATCCCCGCGACCGCGTCCAGGTGGTGCGGGCCGACATCACCACGCTGAAGGTGGACGCCGTCGTCAACGCCGCCGCCCCTTCGCTGCTGGGCGGCGGCGGGGTGGACGGCGCCATCCACCGCGCCGCCGGGCCCGGGCTGCTGGCCGAGTGCCGGACGCTGGGGGGGTGCCCGACCGGCGAAGCCAAGATCACTTGGGGCCATGGACTCCCAGCCCGGCATGTCATCCACACCGTGGGGCCCGTGTGGCGGGGCGGCGGGGCGGGGGAGGACGGGCTGCTGCAAAGGTGCTACCGGAATTCGCTGCAGCTGGCGGCGCGGCATGGAGTCCGCACCGTCGCCTTCCCGGCGGTCAGCACCGGGGCGTACGGCTTCCCGGCCGACCGCGCCGCGCGGATCGCCGTGCGGGAGGTGCTGGATTTCCTGGCGCACAATGCGCTCCCCGAGCGGGTCGTGCTGGTCGCCTTCGGAGCGGAAAGCCTGCAATCCTACTTGACGGCGCTCTCCGGAAACGCTATATGAACTGCACACACACTACCGCGGTTCGCGTTTCCACCCCGATCCGGCGGGCTTCGCACGGGTGCAGCCCCAGGCTTCACGCGCGGCGCGGGCCAGCGAGGAGAGCGCAATGAGCGACCTTACGGAGGCGAAGGAGCTGCTCGACGAGATCAACACGGCGATCTCGAGCTACGACCCGGTCCTCAAGGAGAAGGCCCGAGACATCCTGCTGGAGCGCGCCTTCGGCTCCGCACAGGCGGCGCCGCCGTCCACCGCGTCCGCCGCCCCGCGCGGGCGCGGCCGCCCCCGCGCCGATTCCGGCTCCGGCGGCGGCGAGGAGGAGGCCGGCGACCTGGGCTCGCTGCTCACCCGCTGGTCGCCCACCACCATGTCGGACAAGGCGCTGCTGGGCGCGTACTACCTGACCCGCGCCCGCGGCGACGACACGGTCACCAGCCAGGCCATCAACTCCGAGCTGAAGCGCAACGGCCTCGCCATCAGCAACATCACCCGCGCCATCGAGGCGAACATGCGCCCCGACCGGCCGCTGATGGTGCAGGAGAAGAAGATGGGGAGCACCAAGCAGGCCCGGAAGCAGTACCGGATCACGCAGGCCGGCGTGGAGACGGTGGAGCGCAAGCTGCAGCAGGGCTGACCCCGCCGCGAGGCGGGCGGGCGCGGGGGGGGGGGGGGGGCCGCCCGC
>JBFMFL010000517.1:0-3044 GCA_040752145.1 Gemmatimonadota bacterium | reverse complement strand
TGTAGCTCTGTCGAACACGTTTCCGTGTCCGGAATTCTTCACGTTCTTGACCCTTGGGAGAAAGGACGTGATGCCTTCCCCCCGGGGCGCACAAGTTTCGCACTCCCCCAAAACCCGAGTTGTCAAACCACTCGCGAGCCCTTGACTCGCTTCAGGACGACCCAGCCGGTTTCACCCGACTCGCCGTGGCTGCCCGCCTTTCAGCGAGCCCTTCAATCTAACCCCTCACTGCCCGCCCGTCAACCCCTCGCCCGAACTACTTTTTCCGTCTTCCGTCCGGCGGAGCCGCCGGGCAAGTCCTTCAATCTACACCACTTAGGCCGGATCGTCAAGGGGCCGAACTTCAGCTTTCGCCTGCCGCCGACCGCCCTGCTTCCGTCCGAGGTGGAGCCCTAAAGGATAACCCTCTCAGACCACCTCGTCAACCCCTCGCGATTCGTCGTGACCGGCTTGTTTCGCGAAGGGCACATATGATAAACCTCTCCCTGTCGGTCGTCAAGGGCTTTGTTTCCATCCTCTAACGAGCACGGCGCCGGACGCCCGCGAGGCACGTCCGGCGCCGCTGCTTCGACCTGCCGGGGGTCTACGATCAGCTCGCGACCGCCTCCGCACGCAGCGCCGCGGGCGGCTGGTACTCGCCCACCGGCGGGCGGAACGAAATCGCGATGCGGTTCCAGCCGTTGATCGAGACGGTTGCCATGGTGAGGTCCACCAGATCCTTCTCGGAGAAGTGCTCGCGCGCGTGTGCGTAGAGATCGTCCGGGACGCCGCCCTCGCTCACCCGCGTGAGCGCCTCCGCCCAGGCGAGCCCGGCCCGCTCGCGCTCGCTGAAGAACGGGGTCTCGCGCCAGACGGAGACCGCGTACAGCCGCTGCTCGCTCTCGCCCGCGGCGCGCGCGTCCTTGCTGTGCATGTCCACGCAGTAGGCGCAGCCGTTGATCTGCGAGACGCGCAGCTTCACCAGCTCCAGCAGCGAGTGCTCCAGCCCGCTCTCCCGGACGTAGCGCTCCAGCCCGAACATGGCGCCGAGCGCGCCCGGGGACACCTGCCTGTAGTCGATCCGCGGTTCCATGGTTCGTCTCCCGTGAGGTTCGTCGGTGCGCGGCCGGTCGGTCCGCCGGCCGCCGCAGCTGAGACGAGGTCCTCCTCGCGGACGTGACACCCGGGCGGCGTCCTCCCGTCCAGGAGCCGTTGCCGATTGCGTCCCGCCACCTCTTATATACGCGCGGTACTCACGGAGCCCCGTGGACGGGAGGCGCGATGCGGGTGACGATCGGGACGGTGGCGTCGCTGTGGCGATACCCGGTGAAGTCGATGCAGGGGGAGGAGCTGGACGGGGCCGCGGTGACCGGGCGCGGCATCGCGGGGGACCGCGCCTACGCGCTGGCGGACCGGGAGACCCGGCCTGGTCGCCAGCGTGAAGCACCCGTGGTGTTTCCGGCCGTGGCCGGGATCTGTGCCTCGGCGCCGGGGGAGGGCGAGCTCCGCCGGGGCGACCCGCTGGCGATCGACTGAGCCGACACGAACAGGCTCACCGCAGCCCGACGGCGATCGCAAGCAGCACCGCCGCGGCGCCCAGCGCGAACAAAGCGGCGAGCACCGGGAGCACGAAGCGCAGCCAGCGCTCGTAGCGCACGTCGGCGGCGATCAGGATGGCCATGAGCGCGCCGTTGGTGGGGGCGACCAGCTCGGTGAGGCCGGCGCCGTACTGGTAGGCGAGCACCGTCACCTGGCGCGACAGCCCCAGCAGGTCGGACACGGGGACCAGCACGGGCATGGTGAGCACCGCCTGGCCGCTGACGCTGGGGACGGGGAAGTGGATCAGGGCGTGCACCGCCATCATCCCCAGCGCGGAGAGCGCCACCGGGAGCCCGGCAAGGGGGGTGACCAGCCCGTTGACGATGGTGTCCACGATGCGGCCGTCCTGGAGCACCACGTAGATGGCCCGCGCGAAGCCGATGAGCAGCCCGGCGAAGGCCATGTCGCGGAACCCCGCGATGTACGCCTCCACCGTCCCCCCCACGCGCAGCCCGCCCAGCAGCCCCACCGCGATCCCCATGGCGAAGAACAGCCCCGCCATCTCGTTGAAGCCCCAGTCCAGCCGCAGGATCCCGAACACGTACACGGCGAAGGTGGCGAGCACCAGCCCCAGGATCGCGGCGTCGCGCCCGCGGGTGGGGCGGGAGTCCACCCGCGCCTCGGCCTCGGCTTCCACCTCCTCCTCGGGGAGGCGGGTGCGCAGGGCGTAGCGCAGCGTCGCGGCGATCCAGATCGCCAGGGCGAGCGCCAGGAAGGCCACGCGGAACGGGGCGCCGGAGAGCAGGGGGAGCTCCGCGAGCTTCTGGGCGATCCCCACCTGGAAGGGGTTGATGGGGCTGAACGAGGAGCCCACGGCCGCGGCCCCCAGGCTGGAGGCGACGGCCACCAGCGGGTCGTAGCCCATGCGCCGGGTGAGGATGAGCAGCGCGGGGACCAGGGCGATGAACTCCTCCTGCATGTTGATCATCACCCCGCCCAGCGCGGAGAGCACGCACAGCACCGGGATCACCGCCAGCGTGCGGCCCCGCATCCCCAGCACCAGCCGGTCCGTGCCGCGCCGCAGCACCCCGGTGCGGTCCAGCACGGTGAAGGCGGCGCCCACCAGGAACACCACGAACACCACGTCCGCCGCCTCGGCCATGCCGCGGGGGATGGCCACCAGCGCCTCGAACGGGCCCACGGGGGCGGCCTCCACGGGGTGGTACGTCCCCGCGACCACCACGTCGCGCCCGGTGACGGGGTCCTCGCGCCGCTCGTACTCGCCGGCGGGGAGGACCCAGGTCAGCGCGGCGGCCAGCGCGATGAAGCCCACCAGCAGCGTGAGCGGGTGCGGGAAGCGGATGCGGCGCATGGGCGCGGAGGTGCGGGTGGACGGGCTGCGGAGCAGCCAAGATTCGCGCGGAGGGGGCGCCGCACAAGGGCGCCGCGCGGAACACTCGGCGCCGACGGGGGGCCGTCGCGCGCGCTGGCCCCCGGATTGCCAGCATGGCGGCGGGCGCCCGCCG
>JBFMFL010000516.1:0-3059 GCA_040752145.1 Gemmatimonadota bacterium | reverse complement strand
CCACCCTCCCCCAATTCTGGGGGAGGGCTGTCCGGGCGTCGGCACTGTCGTGCTCCCCCTCTCCCCTTGTGGGAGAGGGGGCCGGGGGGTGAGGGGTCGCCCACGCGCCGGAGCCTGCCTCCCCGCGCCGTGGCAGTTCCCCCCCTCCCCCTTGCGGGGAGGGGCCGGGGGAGGGGGTCGCCGTTGCAGGCTGTTCCCTGTTCCCTATTCCCTGTTCCCTATCTGTTCCCGGACCATCCCCAGCAGCGTCTCCCGCTCGTTCAGCGCCGGGTCGTCCGTGACCTGCTCCAGCAGCCACTTCAGCATCTCGCCGTAGAGCGGGCCGGGCGGCAAGCCCAGGCCGCGCAGCTCCGCGCCGCCGATCGCCAGGTCGCCGATGGCGACGGGGGTGCGCTCGCGCATCACGCGGCGGGCGGCGGCCAGGCGGGCGCGGTCGAACTCCACGGCGCCCGGAGCGGCGGCGGCACGGGCGCGGCAGGCGGCGATGCGCAGGCGCAGCAGGTCGCGGGCGTGCTCGGGGCCCACGCGGCGCAGCCAGCGGCGCCACTCCGGCATGGGGGCGTCCGCCGCGGGGACGCCGGCGTGCTGGGCGACCAGGTGGGTGACACGGTCGGTCTCGGCGTTGGAGCAGCGGATGCGGCGCAGCAGCTCGCGCGCCGCGGCGGCGCCGGCCTCGGCGTGGCGGGGCCGGGAGCCGTCGGCGGCGCGCTCCACCAGCGGCTTGCCCACGTCGTGAAGCAGGGCGGCCAGGCGCAGCGGGGTGCGGGCGCGGGGGACCTCGTCCGCGGAGCGGAGGAGGTGCGTCCAGACGTCCTCGCCCGCGTCGTCGGGGGCGCCGACGCAGCGCTCCAGCTCCGGGTACAGCGAGGCGAGGGCGCCGCACTCCTGGTACAGGCGCAGCGAGGCGGAGGGGCGCTCCACCTCGCGCAGCAGCTTGAGCAGTTCCTCGCGGACGCGCTCCGGGGAGAGCCTGGGGAGGTCGGGCGCGACGGCGCGGCAGGCCTGCCAGGTGGCGGGGTCGATGCGCAGGCCGAAGCGCCCGGCGAAGCGCAGGGCGCGAAGCACCCGCAGGCGGTCCTCGCGGAAGCGCTCGGCCGGCTCGCCCACGGTGCGTAGCACGCCGCGGCGCAGGTCCTCCACGCCGCCGTGGGGGTCGCGCACCTCGCCGGTGAGCGGGTGCCAGGCCACGGCGTTGATGGTGAAGTCGCGCCGCGTCAGGTCCTCCTCCACCGTGTCGGAGAAGGACACCCTGGCGTGGCGGCCGTCCGTCTCCACGTCGCGGCGGAAGGTGGTGACCTCGTACATCCGCCCGTCCCTGCCGATCACCCCCACCGTGCCGTGCTCGATCCCCACCGGCACGGTGCGGCGGAAGATGCGGCGCACGTCGCCCGGGCGGGCGGCGGTGGTCAGGTCCCAGTCGCCGGTGTGGCGGCGCCCGGCGAGCGAGTCGCGCACCGCCCCGCCCACCGCCCAGGTGCTGAACCCCGCCTCCTCCAGCCGCCGGGCGATCCACGCCACGTCGGGGGGCGGGCGCAGCCGGACCTCCGTCACGCCGTCCGCCATCACCCCGGGACCGCTACGGGCGGGAGCTCGCGCTTGTGCTGGCTCGCCAGGAAGCGCAGGCGGATGGCGGCGTCGGCCTCGGCGCTCCCGGAGCTCCCCTCCTCCAGGTACGCGTCGATCTGCCGGTAGGTGAGCCCCAGCTCCTCCTCGTCCGTCTGCCCCTCCCACAGCCCCGCCGAGGGCGGCCGCTCCACGATCCGCTCGGGCACGCCGATCTCGCGGGCCACGGCGCGCACCTCGGTCTTGGTGAGGTCCGCCAGCGGCATCAGGTCCACCCCGGCGTCGCCGTGCTTGGTGAAGTACCCCACCGTCAGCTCCGCCTTGTTGCCGGTGCCCAGCACCAGCAGGCCGCGCAGGTTGGCGAAGTGGTACAGGGCGATCATCCGCAGCCGCGGCTTGAGGTTGGCCGTGGCGAGCACCGCGGCGGCCGGGGTCGTGGGCTCGATCCCCGCCGCGTCGCGCTCGGCGCGGAAGGCCGTCTCCAGCGCCTCGAAGGCGGGGAGCAGGTCGGGGGCGACGACGCGCACCCCGAACGTCTCCCCGGCGCGGCGGCCCAGTTCCTCGTCCTCCGGCACGTTGCCAAGGGGCATCACCACGCCCAGGCAGCGCTCCGGGCCCAGGGCGCGCGCCGCCAGCCCGCACACCACGGCCGAGTCGATCCCGCCCGACACGCCGAAGACCACGCCGGCGGAGCCGGCCCGCTCCACCCGCTCGCGGATCCAGGCGGACAGGCTCTCGACCAGCGCGGCGGGGTCTCTGCTCTTCTGCATCGGGGCTCCTTCCGGGGGAACGGGTCGCGGGCGCGGTGGACGCCGCCGCAAACGCATGGCGACGAAACGGTTGGCGATCCGCCGCCGCGCCGTTATGTTTACGGCCACCTCCAGCCCCGGCAAACTATGGATCTCCACACCTTTCTTCAACGCTCGGCCGCCACGGACCCCTTCCGGCAGGCCGTGAGCCGCTTCCTGCGCGACGGGCGCGCCTGCGACCGGGTCGTCTTCAACCACCCGTCGCCCGCGGTCAAGGTGGAGCGCACCCTCGCCAAGGTGCTCCAGGCGTACCCCGAGCTCCCGGTGGAGCGGGTGGAGATCCAGGCGGCCACCGGCTGCGAGTTCTTCCGCGGCACGGCCGTCGTCCACGCCGCCGGGGAGACGCGCCGGGTCAGGTTCGACTGGGACTGCCGCTGGCGCGCCGAGCAGCAGGGGTGGCGCGACTACTTCGGCTTCCCCGACCAGGCCCGCGCCGCGCGCGAGTTCGGCTGGGACTGCTTCCGGAGCTGGGAGGAGGCGGAGAGGCGCGCGCCGGCGCTGCAGGTGGAGGTGCTGGAGGCGGAGATCGGCGCCGTGTAGGCGGAGCGGAAGTACGCAGTACGAAGTACGCTGAACGGAACGGCGCCCCCACCTCGATGCGAGGCGGGGGCGCCGTTCGCCGTTTGCAGCTCCCGCAGTACCCCTCAAATCTTCTGCGGAGGGAGACTCGCACAGCGGTATCGTGCG
>JBFMFL010000515.1:0-3088 GCA_040752145.1 Gemmatimonadota bacterium | reverse complement strand
ACCTCGCGCCGTTCCGCCGTTCGCTTTTCGCAGTACCCCCCGGAATCTGTTCGGAGGGAGACAGCCGGGCAGTTTCGGCTGGCTCCCTCCGGCGCAGGGAAACCCGCAGCAGTACCGCGGGGTTCCCGGAGCCCGCGGAGGAGACCGGCGGGGCAGTTTCCGCCGGGCTCCGCAGCGGCCCGCTACAGACGCACGATCCTAGAACTCGTACTTGAGGCGCAGCAGCGCCATGCGCCCGATGAACGGCGCACCGGGAAAGCTCCGGTACTCCTCGTCCAGCAGGTTCTGCACGCTGAACTGGAGCGTCGCCCCGGAGAAGTTGCGCGGCAGCCGGTAGCCCAGGTTCAGGTCCAGCAGCGTGGCGGCGTCCACGCAGTCCTCGGCCAGCGGCGCGGTGGCGAAGTCGCCGCCCAGGCACTTGGTGCCCACGTACACGCCGGAGTTCACCGGGAACGAGGCGTTGTAGCGGACCCGCGCCTCGCCGTTGAAGCCCCACCCGTCGTTGCGGTAGAGCAGCGCCACGCTCCCCTTGCGCTTGGGGGCGTTCAGCGTCACCAGCCCGGCGTTCTGGCTCTGGAAGCGGTCCTTGTTGACGAACGAGGCGTTGCCCGACAGCGACCACTGGTCGGTGAGCAGCGCCGTGGCCGACAGGTCGGAGCCCCACAGCTCGATGGTCTCGTCCACGTTGGTGTACGTGACCAGCAGCTGCCCGCCGTTGGCGTTGACGTCCGCCGAGGAGATCACCCCCACCGGCACCGACGCCAGCCCCGGCCGGTCCGCCGTGCCGACGAGCCCCTGCGTGGTGGCGGCGGCCTGGGCCGCGGCCTGCGCGGGCGGGAACCCGGCGGCCTGGAAGAAGCCGGTGAGCCGCGGCAGCAGGTACGCCGCCGTCTGCGCGCCGTCGAGCAGCAGGAGGGGAGTCTGGATGGTGAGCGGCGTGACCAGGTTCTCCTTCTGCGACCACCACACGTCGGCCGCCAGGAGCAGCCGCCCGCCCAGGATCCCCTTGTAGCCGGCCTCCAGGGTGTTGGAGCCGGACTCGCGGATGGGATCGACGTCGGGGAGTTCGAGCGACGAGAGCGGCTGCGGCGTGTTCCCCTGCCCCACCACGCTCAGGTAGTTGGTCCTGATGTCGTTGGCCGTGGGGCGGAGGCTGTTCAGGTACGCGAGCAGCGGGGCGGGCAGCGGCTGCCCGCGCGCGGCTGCGCCCTGCGCCACCGCGCCCACCGCCGCCGCCCAGTACGCCGCCGCGTTGGCGGGCACCAGCGTCTGGGGGGCGCCGGGGGTGAAGGGCGAGCGCATCAGGTAGCCGCCGTCCGCCTGGCGGAAGCGGAAGCCGGTGTCCCCGGTGCCCTGCACGCGCAGGCTGTAGCCCAGCTGCGCCAGCGACAGGTTGGGGATGGAGGAGCCCAGGTCCAGGAACTGGTTCAGGGAGCTGGGGGTGGAGAAGGCGCGGTTGAAGGCGACGCGGAACGCCTGGTTCTCGGCGGGCTTGAACACCAGCGCCGCGCGCGGGGAGAAGAGCGGCTCCGGGAGCGCCGAGTGGGTGTCCACCCGCCCGGCGAGCACCAGGTCGAGCTTCGACGAGACGGCCGTCTCCGACTGGAGGTAGGCGCCGAACTCGCGCGTCTCGTCGTCGTCCTCGTACAGGCCGTTGATGGTGCCGTTGGTGACCGGGGTGGTCAGCGTGTAGTCGGCGCCGTAGGTGAAGTTCTGCCGCTCGCCCAGCCGCGTGCCGTGCTGGAGCTGCCCCACCAGCAGCCGCGACTGGTCCTGGATGGGCGCGCCGTTGCGGAGCAGAAAGGTCTCGCCGGCGTCGCTGGTGTTCAGGTAGACCTGCGCGAACAGGCGGTTCCAGTTGGTGCGGAGCTGGTAGTAAGTGTAGCGCCAGTCCTCCACCTGCGCGGCGCCCAGCCCGGTCAGCTCCACCCCGCTCACCGAGGTGGTGGTGCCCACCGAGGCGATGGCGGTCAGGTCCGGCCGGACGCGCCAGTCGGCGCGGGCCTCGCCGCCCCAGCGCTCCACCTCGTTGTCGCGCAGCCCGATGCGGTCGATGCGCCGCTGGGCCTCCGGCTGGTCGATCCCCACGGCGCGCATCAGGTCGGCGCGGAAGAACGGCAGGTTGCCGGCGAACTTGGCCTGCTCCGCCACCTCGGCGGGGTCGGTGTACCCCCACTCGGTGCCGCGCAGGTACTGCCCGGACACCTTGACCCCGAAGCTCTCGCCGAGCAGGTGCGCGGTGCGGAAGGTGCCCTGGAACACGTCGCGCTCGCCGCCCGCGGCGGTCAGCGTGGTGCCCTGGTAGTCCAGCGGCGAGCGGGTGATGATGTGCAGGATGCCGTTGGCCGTGTTGGGCCCGTACAGCGCCGCGCCCGGCCCCAGCACCACCTCCATGCGCTGCAGGTCCTCGTTGTTGCTGGGGACGAAGTGCAGCAGGTTGACGCGCAGCGACGGCACCCCGGCGATGCGGTTGTCGGTGAGGGCGTGCAGCGAGCCCGAGAAGATGTTGTTGAAGCCGCGTGCCACCACGTTGGCCGACTGGAGCCCGGTGCTCGCGATGTCGATGCCGGGGACGGAGCGCAGGTGCTCGGTGGCGCTCACGGCCGGACGCTCGTCGATGGCCCGCTCCCCCACCACCTCCACGCGCGCCGGCGCGTTCAGCGCCTTTTCGGGGCGCTTGGACGCGGAGACCACGATGGGGTCCAGCTCCACCTGGGCGGTGTCCTGGCGCTCCTGCGCGCCCGCCGCCGGCACGGCGCAGAGGGCGACCACGACCGCGGATACGACGCTGCCTGTACGGCGACTGCGCATGCACACCTCCGGTGAGGATTGAGAAAACGGGACTTCGATGGGACTGCCAGGGAGAACGGCCGGCGCGGACGCGCCGAGGGTGCGGCTGCGGTCCCGGCCCGCCCGCGGTGAGCTGCGCGGGTGCGCGGGGCGGAGGGAGAACGGAGGGACCGTTGAAAGATTGTGACGATAGGATAGGGCGGAGGGTGGGGCGCGGGCAAGGACCTTGGGGAACGGCAGTGCGAAAGTGCGGGAGTGCGAAAGTGCGAAACGGCGCCCCACCGGGAGATCCCGGTGG
>JBFMFL010000514.1:0-3090 GCA_040752145.1 Gemmatimonadota bacterium | reverse complement strand
CCCCACCGAACCCGCCGGGAGCCCGCCGTCCCGGTCCACCGGGGCCAGGCTGCCGTCGGACGCGAAGGCGAAGGCGTGCACCGCGCGGCTGCCCGCCCCCAGCACGTACAGGAACCGCCCGTCGCGGCTGAAGTCCTCGTCGATGGGGGAGCTGCCGGGGCCGGTCACGGCGGTGCGCCCGTCGGCGTCCAGCAGGGTGAGCGTGCCGTCCCGTCCCACGGCGTACCCCGACACGGTGCCGCTCCCGGTGTTGGTCACGTAGGCGTAGCGCCCGTCGTTGCTGACGGCGACCCAGCAGGCGGCGGTCTCGGTGGTGGGAACCGACGCGCTCACCACGGCCGGCGAGCCGGCGCGGCCCAGCAGGTACGACGAGGCGGCGCTGGCGTCCGGGGCGCCGCCGAACGCCTCGGAGACGATCAGCCGGTCGCGCCCGCTGAAGGCGAACCCGAACGGCGTGGCCCCGGCGGAGGCGTGCGGCACGGGCGGCCCCGCGCGGCCGTCGCGGCCCACGGCGTAGGTGACGATGAGGTCGGTCATCTTCTCGGTCACCACCAGCGCGTCGCCGTCCGGGGTGAACTCCACCTGCGCCGGGCCCACGCCCGCGCCGCTGAGCGGGCGGGTGGAACCGGGGAGCGGCGCCAGCTCGCCGCGCGGCGAGAGCGTCAGCCCGGACACGCTGCCGGCGCCCCCGGCGTTCAGCACGTACACCAGCCTGCCGTGGACCGTCACGCTGACGGGCATGTCGCCGCCCGAGGCCTCGGTGTCCGTCAGCTCCAGCGCGCCGCTCCGCACCCGGAACACCGACACCTGGTCGCTCCCGGCGTTCACGGCCAGCAGCCACCGACCGTCGTCCGACAGCACCACCGCGCCCTGCGAGCCCAGGCCGCTCCCCGTGCCCGTGCCGCCCGTGGCGAAGGAGCCGGCGGGCGTGAGCGTCCCGTCCGGGTGCCGGTCGAAGGCGAGCACCGCGTTCCCCGCGGGCGAGTTGCTGGTCACGTACACCGCTCCCGGGGCGCCGCGCCCCCTGGAAAGGGCGGCGGACTCGGGCGCCAGGGTCCCGGCGTGGTCCGAGCATCCGGCGGCGAGCGCGGCGGCCGTGGCCGCCAGGGCGAGTCGTGTGCGCATGGGTCTTCTCCTGCTGGGTGAGCCTGCGGGTCGCACGGCCGTTCCGTGGGCCGGCGGCGGGGAGGCATGCAACCGGGGAACCCATGGAACGAGAAACCGCCGTTTCCGGGGAAACGGCGGTCGTGCAGGGGGTTGCGCCCTCCTGGCGGGGTTCGGCACCGACCGGGGGGCGTTCCACGCCGGCCGATGAAACGTTCCATCCCCGGCGGATGGAACGCCCGCCGCTCACTCCGGCGTGGCCGCCGCGGCGCCGGGACGGCAGGCGGGGCCGGGCGACGGCGCCTGTCCCGGGTCGGCGTATTCCTGGAGCGAGCGGATGCGCCAGCGCCTGCCCTCCTGCTGGAGGACGGCCACGTACCTGCCCGTCCGCACCGCGGCGGAGTCGGACGCTGCGCCCACCCGGTAGGTGAAGCGCCCGGCCTGGTACGCCAGGTCGCCGCCGGCCGCGAAGTCGGCCATCTTCAGCTCGATCCCGTCCGCCCGCGGGACCCTGCACGCGAAGCTCTCGCGGATGCGGGCGCGCCCGCGGACCTCCCCGCCCTCCGCCGGCACGTACGTCCCCTCCGCGACGAACAGCTCGGCGGCGCCGGCCGCGTCGTCGTTCTCCCAGGCCGCCATCCACTGCCGCAGCGTGATGTCCACGTTGCGGTAGACCTCCGCGAGGTACTGGCTGCGCCAGCCGCCGGGGCTCTGGATGTCGCCGCCCGGGATCTGCGCCGCGAGCGCACCGGGAGCGAGGAGCAGGAGGGCGCCGAGCAGGACGGGGCGGAGCGGCAGCGGCATGCGGCGGGCGTCGTGGAGGTGGATGGACCCGGCGGAAGCGGTCGGGAGGAGCGGGGCGCGAGGCGAGCCCCGCAAACGTTGGTCGCGGCCCGGGCGTTCCACAACCCGCACGGGAGGACCCGGACGGATCGGCTTCCACGGGAGCGCGCAGACGGCGCAGGGCGGCGGCAGGCTAGGAGGGGAGGCGCACCTCCGCGATCCGGCCGTCGCTCGACTTGGCGCGGTCCTTGGCTTCCGACACGATCTCGCCGATCTCGCGGAGCGAGACGGGATGCCCCGGGCCCACCCGCACGATCGCGGCGGCCAGGCGGGTGAGGGGGAACTCGCGGGCCGCGCCGCCCCGGTCCTTGCCCCGGTAGCGGCCGGCCCGCGCCACTTCCTCGGGGACGTGGGCGGGGAGCCGGGCGTCGAACCGGCCCTGCGCCCGCTCCACCAGCCCGAGGGCCGCCGCGTCGGCGCAGAGGACGATGAAGTCGTCGCCGCCCACGTGCCCCGCGAATCCCCCGACGGCGGCGGCCGCCTCCCGCAGGATCGCGCCGACCTCGCGGATCACCCCGTCCGAGACGGGGAAGCCGAAGCGCTCCCCGAACGGCTTGAAGTGGTCCAGGTCCAGGTAGCAGACGGCGAACGGCTCTCCCCCGCCCTGCCGGCGCTCGAACTCGCGCCGGATCGCCTCGCCGCCCGGGAGGCCGCTGGAGGGGTTGCGGTCGCGGCCGCGGCGGGCCAGCTCCAGGAACGCCCCCACCTTGGCGACCAGCTCCCGGGAGTCCACCGGCTTTGCGATGTAGTCGTCCGCGCCCGCCTGGAAGCCCAGGAGGCGGCTGTCGATCTTGCCCTCCCCCGTGAGGATCAGCACGGGGAGGTGCCCCAGCGCCGGATCGTCCTTGACCGTGCGGCAGACGGCGAAGCCGTCCGGCTCCCCCATGCGGTAGTCCAGGAGCACCAGCTCCGGGGCCCCGCGCCGGAGCTCCTCCAGCGCCTGCGCGCCGTCGGTCACGGCGCGCACGGTGTGCCCCGCCGCCTCCAGCACCCGGTGCACCATCTCGCGCGCCAGCTCGTCGTCGTCCGCGTACAGGATCTCCCCCACGTCGCCCCCGTCGGCAAAGGTGTGGACGCCCTGCCCATCATAGGCGGAACCGCATGAGGCACAAGGATGTCGGGCGAGCGCTTCCCGACAGGGAA
>JBFMFL010000513.1:0-3101 GCA_040752145.1 Gemmatimonadota bacterium | reverse complement strand
TCTGGGAGAGGGGGCAACTACGTTGCGCTCCGGCGGGCTCCGGTGTTTGGGGTCGGCCGGGGGAGTCTGCTCCGGGGGAGCCGAACCCGAAGGGACTCGCAAGAGCACTCGCCCAGCGCTCCGCCTGCGCTTTCGGGATCACGCTGGCTTCGAACATGACGTTCCCCCTGCGCAGCCTCCCCCGACCTCCCTGCGCAGATCCCGGGAACGGCAAAGCACAGCAGTTCTCCCCTCCCTCGCTTGCGGGGGAGGGGTCGGGGGTGGGCGGCCGCCACGGCACGCCGATCCCCGACCTCCGGGAAGCCCTCCCCCAGAATTGGGGGAGGGTGGCGAGCCTAAGCGAGCCGGGTGGGGGCCCCCGAGGACGCCACCCGCAGCCCGACCCCGGCGCCAGCCGGGGGCATGCCCGAACCGGTCAGTTGCCGTTCAAACCCTACCAGGTGCCGACGGTCAATTCCTCGGCGACCCCGGCCAGGGAAACGAACTCGGCGGAGCCCAGCAGGTCGAAGATGGCGCGGGTGCGCTGGCCGGCGCGCGCGGGGTCCAGGCAGCGCACGTAGTAGCGGAAGCGGAAGCCGCCCTCGGCCCGGAGCAGGAAGTCGCCCGGCGAGGGCCGGGGGAGGCGCGGCACCGGGCCGCGGGCGCGCTCGGCGAAGTCGCCGGGGTGGAACTGGAGGTTGAGCACGCGGCTGCCGCGCCAGCGGGCCTCGGCGGCGAGCAGCCCCACCAGCGCCAGCGACCCCCTGCGGCGCAGCGTGGCGAAGGTGGGGTTGGCGGCGGGCACCAGGAACGAGCTGGTGGGCACCTCCAGCAGCGTGTCCGTGAGCGGGTAGGGGCGGCGCGGCGAATACGTCCACACGTTGCCGAACGGGGCCGAGCTGAAGATGCCCAGCCGCTGCGGCGTGGCGCTGGAGTCCACCCGGTAGCCCAGCTCCGACAGCCGCTCGATGGCGGCGGGGCCCAGGAAGCACCAGGCCGGGGAGCGGAAGGAGACCGGGCGCGCCCCGAAGGCGTCCTCGTGGACGCCGCGGGAGTGCTCCAGGAAGTCCAGGTCGGCGCCGCTCCCGCCCACCAGCGCGGCCATCTCGCGGCCGTCGTGCAGGTGCGTGTGGCTGGCGGCCTCGTGTCCGTACGAGGGGATGCGCCGCAGCACCGCGGCGTACTCGCGCGTCTCCAGCAGCGCGGAGGGGATGAAGAAGGTGGCCGGCACGCCCCGCCCGGCCAGGAACTCGCAGGCGAGCAGGACGTCGTCCGGCTCGTCTCCGTGGTGCAGGTCCAGCGTGATCGCCACCTTCATCCGGAGCTCTCCGGGGAAACGGCCGCGGCGCCGGTGGGCGCCCTCACGCGGACCGGCCCCCCGGGGGGCGGCCCGCCGCTCACGACGTGCTAGACGCCGCGCGGCGGGCTGAGGTCACCGGGCATTCTACATACCCGTGAAGCTCCCCTCGGCGTGGGTCCGCGCGCCGTCCTCGGACACCACCCGGAAGGCGTGCCGCCCGTCCAGCTCTCCGGCGAGGAGGCGGACGCGCGCGGGGAGGAGCAGCGGAGCGCGGAAGGCGATGGCCAGGCGGCGCAGCGCCGCGGGGTCGCCGCGGAAGCGCCGCTCCACCAGGGCGTGCGCCACCATGGCCTCGGTGCAGAAGCCGTGCAGGATGGGGCGGCGGAAGCCGAACGGCCGCGCCGTCCACCCCCACAGGTGGATGGGGTTGTAGTCGCCGGAGGCGCGGGCGTAGCGCCGCCCCGCCCCGCCGCCCAGCGACCAGCGCGCCACCTCCTCCCACCCGGGCGGGAGCGCGGCGGGCGCGGCCTCCGCCTCGCGCGGGCGGCCGCCCTCCCGCGCGGCGGCGGCCCCGCGGGTCTTCACCAGGAACGCGGCGCTCCCCTCCGAGCACAGCTGCTCCGCCGCGTTCCAGTTGCGGGTGGCCACCAGCAGGCGGAAGCCGCGCGGGGTCTCGTCCACCCGCTCCAGCTCCGCCCGGCAGCGCACCCGGTCGCCGGGGCGGAAGGGGCGCAGCGGCACGGTCTCGCCCTCCAGGTGCACCACCCCGGCGAAGGACGGGAGCGCGTCGGCCACCTGCGTCAGCAGCCCCAGCGTGGCGAGCGTCTCCCAGGTGGCGCAGAACAGCGGCGGCGCCACGGCGTCCGGGCCCCCGAACGCGGCGATGCGCGCGCCGTCGGTGGCGCGCAGGTACGCGGCCATCCCCTCCGCCGGGGGCACGGTGGCGCGGCGCTCCACGGCGATCCTGCGGCGCGGGGCCGCCGGGGCGGGCGCCCCCGCCTTCGGCGCGCGCAGTCCCCGCACGGCGAGCCGCGCCATCGCGAGCAGGGCGTCCGCGCCACCGGTCATGCGCCGTCTCCCGCGCCGGGGGTGCCGGAGCCCGCCGTCATTCAGGCGTGCGCCGCGGCGAGCAGCTGCACCGCCACGCGCCGCTCGCGCGGGCCGTCGAACTCGCACAGGTACACGCCCTGCCAGGTCCCCAGCACCAGCCGGCCGCCGCTCACCAGCACCGTCAGCGACGGGCCGAAGAAGCTGGTCTTGAGGTGGCTGTCGCTGTTCCCCTCGGCGTGCAGGTAGAACGGCTCGCGCTGCGGCACCATGCTCTGCAGCTTGGCCAGCAGGTCGTGCTGGACGTCGGGGTCGGCGTTCTCGTTCACGGTCAGCGCGGCCGTGGTGTGCAGGCTCTGC
Source organism: Gemmatimonadota bacterium (assembly GCA_040752145.1). Taxonomy (GTDB): domain Bacteria; phylum Gemmatimonadota; class Gemmatimonadetes; order Longimicrobiales; family Longimicrobiaceae; genus JAFAYN01. The sequence goes on along the minus strand of JBFMFL010000513.1, from coordinate 415 downwards.
GCCACCAGCGCACCGTCTTCGAGGCCGTTCTCGTCGAGCAGGTCCTGCAGGCGCCGGGTGATCTCCACCAGCTCGCAGCGCTTCGTGCTCCGTACGCGGATCTCGTTCATTCGGCTTTCCGGTGTCTGGGACGGGCCGCTCCGGAGCCCGGCGGAAACTGCCCCGCCGGTCTCCTCCGCGGGCTCGGCGAGCCAGGCCAAACCACCGGCCTGTCTCACCTCGCCGGAGTGAGCCTCGCCAAACAGCCGGCGAGTCTCCCTCCGTAACGGATCATGTGGATACGACGGAACTGAACGACTCGCGCCGACAAGCTCCGGCGCGCCGTGGCAGGCCCCCTCCCCCGTCCCCTCCCCCGCAAGCAGGGGAGGGGAGAACTGCTTGCGCTGCCTGCAGTTGCCCCCCTCTCCAAGAATTG
>JBFMFL010000512.1:0-3107 GCA_040752145.1 Gemmatimonadota bacterium | reverse complement strand
CAGATCCGTGCAGTTGTCCCCTCCCTCGCTTGCGGGGGAGGGGTGGCGCGCAGCGCCGGGGTGGGGGGCCCCGGCGGACGCCAGCACCAGCCCGACCCCGGCGCTAGCCGGGGGCACGCCCGAACCTCAGGCTTTTAGCCGTCCGTCGGCTCGACCAGACTGGAAGGCGCGAGCAGGGGGAGCCGGACGGTGAACGTGCTGCCGCGTCCCGGCTCGCTGGAGGCGACCACGTCGCCCCCCATGAGGCGCGCCAGGCGCCGGGTGACGCTGAGGCCCAGGCCGGTGCCCCCGCTGCGGCGCGTGGTGCCGCCGTCGGCCTGCCAGAAGGGCTCGAAGATGCTCTCCAGGTGCTCGGCCGCGATCCCCACCCCCGTGTCCGAGACGCGGAACAGCACCTCGCCGCCCACCTCCTCCACGGCCAGCGACACCTCGCCGGAGTCGGTGAACTTGATGGCGTTGCCCAGCACGTTGATGAGCACCTGGCGCAGCTTGCGGGCGTCGCCCTCCAGGGGGATCTCCACGGCCGGGGCGTGTACGCCGAAGCGGAGCCCGCGCGCGGCGGCCAGCGGCTCGGTGAGCGCCACCACCTCGTCCAGCAGCCCGCCCACGTCCACGGGGGCGGCGTCCACGCGCTCCTCGCCGGCCTCCAGGCGCGAAAAGGTGAGGATCTCCTCGATCAGCCCCAGCAGGTGCCGCGCGCTGATGCCGATGCGCTCCACCTTGCGGGCGGCGGCGGGGGGCACGTGCTCGGGGATGCCGGCCAGGAGCAGGTCGGAGTAGCCCATGATGGCGTTGAGCGGCGTCCGCAGCTCGTGGCTCATGGTGGCCAGGAAGTCGCCCTTGACCCGGTTGGCGCGCTCGGCCTCGGAGCGGGCGTGCTGCTCGGCCTGGAAGAGGCGCGCGTTGTCCATCGCCACCGAGGCCCACCCCGCGATCCCCACGGCCAGGCGCTCGTGCCGCTCGCTGAACACGCCCGGCTCCGCGTGGCCGAAGAACAGCCCGCCCAGCACCTGCCCGCCGTGGGAGACCACGGGCACGGCCAGGTACGAGGTGACGGGGAGGTGGCCGGCGGGCATGCCGTGGTGCGGCGCCATCCGGCCGTAGCGCGGATCTTGGGTGATGTCGTCGCTGCGGACCACGCCGTCGCCGTGGAAGGTGGGGCCGAAGACGGGGGTCGCGCGCGGCATGGGGAACCGCGAGAACGCCTCGCGCGGCACGCCGGACAGGGTGTAGAGCGTGTACGCCTCCCCCGCCTCGCTCACCACGTTGTAGAAGAAGGCGCCGAACTGCGCCCCGGTGAGCTCGGTGGCGGCGTCGGTGACGTCCTGCACCACCGTCTCCAGGTCCAGCTCCGCCGCCAGCGACTGGCCGATGCGGTGCAGCGTCTCCACCAGCCGGGCCTCCTCGCGGCGGGCCTCCTCGGCGGCGCGGTGCTCGGTGACGTCCAGCGCCACCAGCCCCACGCCGGTGACCTCGCCGTCCGGCGTGCGCACGGGGAAGTAGTCCGCCAGGAAGTGCCCGGGCTCCCCCGCCGCGCCGCGCGGGCCGCTCACCTCCAGGCCGCGCACCGGCTGGCCGCTCTCCAGCACGCCGCGGTAGATGGGCTCCAGCGTGGCGGCGAGGTCGGGGCGCACCTCCCCCAGGCGCCGCCCGATGGCCGCTTCCGGGGCGAGGCCGTCGATGTCGGCGAGCGCCCGGTTCATGCGCACGTAGCGGAGGTCGCGGTCCACGAAGCCGGCGGGGACCGGGGCGGCCTGGAAGAAGGCGTCCAGCAGCGCGCGCGCGTGCTCGGCGGCGCGGGTGCGCTCGGCCAGCTCCAGGTTGGCCGCCTGCAGCTCGTCGTTGACGGCCTCCAGCTCGGTCTGGATCTCCTCCATGAGCACCGCCTGGTGCTCCATCTCCCCGGCCTGCTCCTCGGCCTGGCGGCGGCCGCGCACCAGCTCGGTGACGTCCACGCCGAAGGCCATGATCCCCGAGATCGTCCCGTCCGGCTCCGGGAGCGGCTGGTAGACGAAGTTGAGGAAGCGCTCCTCCAGCTCGTCCGCGCCCTCGCGCCGCAAGCGGATGGGCACCTCCGTCCCCACGTACGGCTTCCCCGACTCGCGCACCCGGTCCAGCAGCTCCATGAAGCCCTGCTCCGCCACTTCGGGGAGCGCCTCGCGCGCGGGCCTCCCCAGCACGGGGCGGCCGTCCATCAGCCGGGCATAGGGCGGGTTGAACAGCTCGAAGACGTGGTCGGGCCCGCGCACCACGGCGATGTAGGCGGGCGCGCTCTGGAACACGGTGCGCAGGCGGTGGCGCTCGGTCTCCAGCTCGTGCAGCAGCCGCTCGCGCTCGGCGGCGGCGCGCTTCTCCCCGGTGATGTCACGCACCTCGATGATGGTGCCCACGGTGCGCCGGCCGTCGCGGACGGGGCTGGCGGTGAAGGCCACGGGGTAGAAGTGCCCGTCCCGGTGGACGAACACCTCCTCGCCCTGCTCGCGCATGCCCTGCGGGAAGGCGCGGTCGATGGGGCACTCCTCCAGCGGGTAGCGCGAGCCGTCGGGGCGGGTGTGGTGAACCACGTCGTGCAGCGGGCGGCCCTGCACCTCGGGCAGGGTGTAGCCGGTGAGCCGCTCCGCGGCGGGGTTCATGTACGTGCAGAACTGGCGCTCGTCCATGATGAAGAGCGCCAGCGTCGCGTTCTCGGCGATGGTCTCCAGCTGGCGGCTCAGCTGGTCGGCCCGGGCGGAGGCCTCGTCGTGCGGCGCCGTCGGGTCCTGGTCTCGGCTCATGCTGCGGGCGTGTGGGTTCACGGCTCGGGCTGGTGCCGCTCCCGCAACGTTCGTGCTCCGGGTCAGGATGGGAGCGGACGGGAACTGCGGGTTCGGGCGTGCCCCTCGCTGCCGCTCGGGTCGGGCTGCGCGCTGCGTAGGGGAGCAAACAACGCTCCCCGACGCAGCCGAGCCCCGCCGAACTGCCGGCGGGTCTCGGCCCTGCCGGGCGCGCATCCCTCACGCGGGGCTCGCGCTGGCGTCGGCCGGTGCCCCCCACCCCGGCGCTGCGCGCCACCCCTCCCCCGCAAGCGAGCGAGGGGGAAATGCAAGGGATCCAAGCAGTTGTCCCCT
>JBFMFL010000511.1:0-3107 GCA_040752145.1 Gemmatimonadota bacterium | reverse complement strand
AGCGGGGGGAAGGGGGAGAACGACACCGCCGTTGCAGTTCTCCCCTCCCTCGCTTGCGGGGGAGGGGTCGGGGGTGGGGGGCTTGCGGTCTCTCCCGACTCCCTCGCCTACGTCGTCTACACCTCCGGCTCCACGGGGCGGCCGAAGGGCGTGGCGGTGCCGCACCGCGGGATCGTGCGGCTGGTTCGGGACGCGGACCTGGTGGCGTTCGGGCCGGGGGACCGGGTGGCGCAGGCGGCCAACGCGGCGTTCGACGCGGCCACCTGGGAGATCTGGGGCGCGCTGCTGAACGGCGGCTGCGTGGTGGGCATCGACCGCGACACGGCACTGGACGCGCGGCGGCTCGCGGACGCGCTGCGGCGGGAGCGGGTGACGGCGCTGTTCCTGACCACGGCGCTCTTCGACGCGACGTTGCGGGAGGCGCCGGATGCCTTCGCCCCGCTGGAGCACCTGCTCTTCGGAGGGGAGGCGGTGGACCCGGCGGCGGTGCGGGCGTGCCTGGAGGGCGGCCCGCCGCGCCGGCTGCTGCACGTCTACGGCCCCACCGAGAACACCACGTTCAGCACCTGGCACCGGGTGGAGTCGGTCGCGCCGGACGCGGCGACGGTCCCCGTCGGGCGGGCGGTGGCGGGGAGCACGGCGTACGTGCTGGGGCGTGCGCTGGAGCCGGTGCCGGCCGGCGCCCCGGGCGAGCTGTACGTGGGCGGCTGGGGAGTGGCGCGGGGCTACCTGGGGCGCCCGGAGCCGACGGCGGAGCGGTTCGTCCCCGACCCGTTCTCCGACGAGGCCGGCGCGCGGCTGTACCGGACCGGGGACCGGGCCCGGTGGAGCGCGCGCGGGGAGATCGAGTTCCTGGGCCGGATGGACTTCCAGGTCAAGATCCGCGGCTTCCGCGTGGAGCCGGGGGAGATCGAGGCGGTGCTGTGCGCGCACCCGGCGGTACGCGCCGCGGTCGTGGTGGCGCGCCGCGGGGCGGGCGGGGTGCCGGGGCAGCCGGCGCTGGTGGGCTACGTCGCGGCGGACGGGACCGGCCGGGCGGAGCTGCGGGCGTGGGTGGGGCGGTCGCTGCCGGAGCACATGGTGCCGGCGGCGGTGGTGGTGCTGGACGCGCTCCCGCTGACGCCCAACGGCAAGGTGGACCGGTCGGCGCTGCCGGACCCGGAGTGGACGGCGGGGGAGGGGTACGTGGCGCCGCGCACGCCGGACGAGGAGATCGTCGCCGGGATCCTGGCGGAGCTGCTGGGCGTGGAGCGGGTGGGGGCGCACGACGACTTCTTCGCGCTCGGCGGCCACTCGCTCCTGGCGACGCGGGTGGTCTCGCGCCTGCGGGCCGTGCTCGGCGCGGAGCTGCCGCTGCGCGCGGTGTTCGAGGCGCCCACGGCCGCGGGGATCGCGGAGCGCGTCCGCCTGCACCGCGGCGAGGCCGCCCCGCCGGTGGTCCCCGTCCCCCGCGACGGGCCGCTCCCGCTCTCCTTCTCGCAGGAGCGGCTCTGGTTCATGGACCGGATGGAGCCGGTCAACGCCCACCACAACATCGCCTTCGCGCTGCGGCTGGAGGGCGCGCTCGACACGCGGGCGCTGCGGGGCGCGCTGGCCGGGATCGTCCGCAGGCACGAGTCGCTGCGCACCGTCTTCCGCGAGGTGGACGGGAGGCCCGCGCAGGTGGTGCTCCCGCCCGCCGGGCTGCGCCTTCCGTGCGTGGACCTGGGCGCGCTCCCGGAACCGGCGCGCGAGGCGGCGATGCAGGGCCTGGCCCTGGCGGAGATGCGCCGGCCCACGGACCTGGAGGCCGGCCCGCTCGCCCGGACGACGCTGGTGCGGATGGGGCCGGAGCACCACGCGCTGGTGCTGATGATCCACCACTCCGTCGCGGACGCCTGGTCGTTCGGGGTGCTGTACCGCGAGCTGGGCGCGCTGTACTCCGCGCGGGTGCGGGGCGAGCCGCCGCCGCTCGCGCCGCTCCCCGTGCAGTACGGCGACTACGCCGCGTGGCAGCGGGCCCGGCTCACCGGGGACACGCTGGAGCGCCAGCTCGGCTTCTGGCGCGACAGGCTGGCCGGCGCGCCCGTCCTGCTCGACCTGCCCACGGACCGCCCTCGCCCCGCCCTGCAGACGCACCGCGCCGCCACGTACCACGCCGGCGTCTCCGCGGACACGGCCGCGCGGCTGCGCGCGCTGGACCGGCGCGAGGGCGTGACGCCGTTCATGACCTTCCTGGCGGCGCTCTGCGTGCTGCTGCGGCGCCGCTCCGGGCAGGACGACGTGGTGGTGGGGACGCCCATCGCCGGGCGCACGCGGGCCGAGACGGAGGGGCTGATCGGCTTCTTCGTCAACATGCTGGCGCTGCGCACGCGGCTCGGCGGGGACCCGGGCTTCCGGGAGCTGCTGGGGCGCGTCCGCGAGACCACGCTGGGCGCCTACTCGCACCAGGACGTCCCCTTCGAGCGGCTGCTGGAGGAGCTCAAGGTGCAGCGCAGCCTGGCCCACAGCTCCGTCTACCAGGTGATGCTGGTGCTGCACAACGCGGAGGTGGAGCCGCCCCGCCTCCCCGGGCTGCGCGCCACCGGCATCCCCGTGCAGGCCCAGGCGACGCCCTTCGACCTGTCGCTGGTGGTCGCGCAGGAGCCGGACGGCCGGGTGCGGACGTCGTTCACCTACAACGCCGACCTGTTCGACGAGGCGACGATCGCCTCCTTCGGCGCCCAGCTCGCGGCGATCCTCGAAGAGGCCGCCGCCGACCCGGAGCGCCCGCTCTCCCGGCTCGCCCCCGTGCTGGACGAGGAGAGGGCGCTGCAGGTGGAGCGCTGGAGCGAGACTGCCCGCCCCCTCGCGTCCGGCCACCCCGTCCACCACCTCGTCCGCGGCGTTGCGCTCCGCACCCCCGACGCGCCCGCCGTGGTGCAGGAGGGCGCAGCGACGCTCACGCACGCCGAGCTGGACCGCCGCGCGGACGCCCTCGCCGCGCGCCTCGCCGCCCTCGGCGTCGGCCCGGAGGCGCGGGTCGCGCTCTGCCTGGAGCGCTCCCCGGAGATGCTGGTCGCCCTGCTCGCCGTGCTGAAGGCCGGCGGCTGCTACGTCCCGGTCGATCCCGCGTACCCCGCCGACCG
>JBFMFL010000510.1:0-3152 GCA_040752145.1 Gemmatimonadota bacterium | reverse complement strand
GCGCCGTCCTTCGCGCCCTTCCCCCTGGTGGGTTCGCTCTTCGCCATGGGTCGGTCTCCCTGGTGGTTGTGGTCGGCCGGCGCCTCCGGCCGGATCCGGACTACGCGCCCTCGTGCTTCAGTACCAGAAGGCCGAGCGGCGGCAGCACGAGCGGCGCCGACTGGGCGCGCCCGTGCTCGGGGACGGGCTCGGTCTGCACCGCGCCCGCGTTCCCCAGGTTGCTCCCCCCGTAGGCCTCGGCGTCGCTGTTCAGCACCTCCGCGTACCGCCCGGCCCGGGGGAGCCCCACGCGGTATCCCATGCGCGGGACGGGGGTGAAGTTGCACACGAACACCAGCTCCTCGCCCGGCTCCCGGCCGCGCCGGACAAAGGACACCACCGAGTTCTGCACGTCGTGGAAGTCGATCCACTCGAACCCCTCGTGCGAGGAGTCCATCTCCCAGAACGCCTTTTCGCGGCCGTACAGCGCGTTCAGGTCGCGCACGAAGCGCTGCACCCCGGCGTGCAGCCGGTCGTCCAGCAGCTCCCAGTCCAGGGCGCGCCCCTCGCTCCACTCCCGCCACTGCCCCAGCTCGCCGCCCATGAAGAGGAGCTTCTTCCCCGGGTGCGCCCACATGTAGCCCAGGGCAAGCCGCAGGTTCGCCAGCTTCTGCCAGGCGTCGCCGGGCATCTTGCCCGCGAGCGAGCCCTTGCCGTGCACCACCTCGTCGTGGGAGAGGGGGAGCACGAAGCGCTCGCTGAAGGCGTACATCAGCGAGAAGGTGACCAGGCTGAAGTGGAACTGCCGGTACACCGGGTCCTCGTGTACGAAGCGGAGGAAGTCGTTCATCCACCCCATGTTCCACTTGAGGTGGAAGCCCAGCCCGCCCAGGTGCGCGGGCTGCGTCACCCCCGGCCAGGCGGTGGACTCCTCGGCGATCATCAGCGTCCCCGGCGCGCGCTCGCGCACCACGGTGTTGAGCTGCTGGAGGAAGCCGATGGCCTCCAGGTTCTCGCGCCCGCCGTAGCGGTTGGGGATCCACTCGCCGGGGTTGCGGGAGTAGTCCAGGTACAGCATGGAGGCCACGGCGTCCACGCGCAGGCCGTCCACGTGGAACTCCTCCAGCCAGTACAGCGCGTTGGCCACCAGGAAGTTGCGGACCTCGTTGCGCCCGAAGTTGAACACCATGGTCCCCCAGTCCGGGTGCTCGCCCTGGCGGGGGTCGGCGTGCTCGTACAGCGGCGTCCCGTCGAAGCGGCGCAGCGCGTGCGCGTCGCGGGGGAAGTGCGCCGGCACCCAGTCCAGGATCACCCCGATCCCGCGCCGGTGCAGGTGGTCCACGAAGTAGCGGAAGTCGTCCGGCGTGCCGAAGCGCGAGGTGGGGGCGTAGTAGCCCGTCACCTGGTAGCCCCACGAGGGGTCGTACGGGTGCTCGGCCACGGGGAGCAGCTCCACGTGCGTGAAGCCCATGTCGCACACGTAGTCGGCCAGGCGGTGCGCGACCTCGCGGTAGCCCAGCACGCGGTCGTCCTCGCCGCGCTGCCAGGAGCCCAGGTGCACCTCGTACACGGCCATGGGGCCCTCGCACGGGTTGCGCTCCGCGCGCGAGCGCATCCACTCCCCGTCCTCCCACCCGTACGACGCCAGCCCGAACACCACCGACGCCGTCTCCGGCCGCAATTCCGCGGCGAAGGCCATGGGATCGGCCTTGAGCAGCAGCTCGCCGGAGGGGGCGCGGATCTCGTACTTGTACAGGGCGCCGCGCTCCACGCCGGGGAGGAAGATCTCCCACACGCCGGAGCCGGGGTGGCTGCGCATGACGTGGCGCCGCCCGTCCCAGGCGTTGAAGTGCCCCACCACGCTCACCCGCCGGGCGTTGGGCGCCCACACGGCGAAGCGCGTCCCCCGCACGCCGTCCATCTCGCAGGGGTGCGCCCCCAGCACGGAGTACAGGCGGTAGTGGGTGCCCTGCCCCATCAGGTACAGGTCGAAGTCGGTGACCGTGGACCCGAAGGCGTACGGGTCGGCGGCCTCCGTCCGCGATCCGTCCTCCCACTCCGCGCGCAGGCGGTAGCGGAACGACTCGGTCCCGCGCGGGAGGAGGACCTCGAAGAAGCCGCCGGGGTGCGCCCGCTCCATGGGGACCGCTTCCCCCGTGTCCGCGTTCACCGTCGCCGCCCGCGCCGCGCCCGGGAGCAGCGCGCGCACCACCAGGCGGATCTCCCCCCCCAGCGAGACGCGGTGCAGGCCCAGCACCCGGAAGGGATCGGGGTGGTCCCCGTGGACGATCAGGTCGACGTCGTGCTCCAGCGTAACCGACACCATCTGCCTCTGTAGTTTTCTGTCCAATACCGTTGCCCGCGAGCCGCCCCCATGCGAGGTGCGTGCCGGGACCGACAGGGAACAGGGAACAGGGAACAGGGAACAGCCGGCAACGGCCCCGTTTCCTCGTTTCTCGCGCCGTCCCTAGCCCGGCGCTTCCAGGCGCGAGGCGGCGGCCTCGTCCAGGATCCACACGGGCTCGCCGGAGGCCGGGCGGACGAGTTGCGCCGGGATCCGCAGCGGGTCCAGCGCCCCCCGCAGCGCCGTGCGCACCCGCTGCGCCTTGTCCGCGCCCGTGACCAGGAACTCCAGGCGCGACGCGGCGTCGAGCACGGACGGGGTGAGCGTCACGCGGGGCTCTCCGTCGTGCAGCGCGGGGGCGGCGAGGCGATGGCGCTCCAGCAGCACGGGGCTGAACGGGAAGAGCGAGGCGGTGTGTCCGTCGCCGCCCATCCCCAGGTGCGCCAGGTCCAGCCGGGGGACCGCGCCGCCCGGCTCGCGCAGCTCACACAGTTCGCGCTCGTAGGCGGCGGCTGCGCGGGCGGCGCCCAGCTCGCCGCGGACGCGGTGCACGTGGGCCTCCCGGACGGGTACGCGCGACAGCAGCGCCTCGCGCGCCATGCGGAAGTTGCTCCGCGGGTGCCCCGGAGGGACGCAGCGCTCGTCCCCCCACCACAACTGCACCCCCCCCCCGGGTACGGCGGACGCCAGCGGCTCCTCCGCCAGCAGCGCGTAGGCGAGCCGCGGGGTGCCGCCGCCCGCCAGCGCCGCGTGGAAGCCGCCCCGCGCCTCCACCGCCTCGCGCGCGGCGGCCGCGAAGCGCTCCGCGCACAGCCGCGCGGCCGCGGCC
>JBFMFL010000051.1:0-30369 GCA_040752145.1 Gemmatimonadota bacterium | reverse complement strand
CAGCGCTCCGCGCCGCGCGCCGCGGTGGGCGAGGCGCTGCGCCGGGCCGCGCTCGCGGCCGGGGAGCGCGACCCGCGCGTCGCCGCGCTGGCGCGGGGGTGGTGGGAGCGCTTCCTGGAGGAGTTCCCGGAGGCCGGCGGGGCGGAGCGCGGGACGCTCGCCCGCCTGGGGAGCGCCGCGGGCGGCGGGTACGAGCGGCGCGGCGGCCTGGCGGAGCCGGGCGCGGGGCTGTTCGGGCGGCGGGTCGGCATCACCAGCGTGCCGCTCCACAGCACGCTCGTGGGGACCGCGACGCTGGCCGCGGCGCTCACGTCTTCGCTCGCGGCGGTCGCCGAGCCCCGCCTCTCCGAGGAGGGCGTGGTGGTCGCCCGCTGGGACGTCACGGCGGGGTGGGGTCCGGTGGCGCTGTCCGCCGGCGAGGAGCCGGTGGGGTACGGCCCCGGCGAGGGCGGGGGGATCGTCCTCTCGGGGGCGCGGGCGCTGCCGCGGGTGCAGCTGGAGACTTCCCGGCCGCTGGCGCTCCCCGGCTTCCTCCGCTTCGCGGGCCCGGTCGCCTTCCACACCTTTGTCTCGCGGCTGGACGAGCGGCGGCACCCCGGCGACCCGTACCTGTGGGGGGCGCGCGTCGCCCTGCGGCCGCACCCCCGCCTCACGGTGGGGATCAACCGCGCCTCCATCTTCGGCGGCGACAGCGTGGCGACCGAGGTGGGGCCGGGGAGCGTGGGGCGGATGCTGCTGGGGATCCTCTCCGACGACTTCGAGAACCAGGTGGTCGCGGCCGAGTTCCGCTACCGCCCGCCCACAGAGCGCGTGCTGCCGCTGACGCTGTACCTGGAGTGGGGCGCGGACGACGGCGCCGGCGCCTGGTGGGACGTGCCGGCCCGGGTGGTCGGCGCGTACGTGCCGGCCGTGCCCGGCCTCCCCGCGCTGGCGGCCGGCGCCGAGTACACCTCGTTCGCCGCGCTGTGCTGCGGCAACCCCGGCTGGTACACCCACGCCGCGCAGCCCGGCGGCTGGGCCGCCGAGGGCGCGATCCTCGGGCACCCGCTGGGCGGCGAGGGACGGGAGTTCCTGCTGTACTCCCACGCCGACCTGGAGGACGCCCGCCTGCGCCTGGAGGGGCGCGCCTTCCGCCGCGAGCGCGGCCGCGAGGGGTACGACGCCTTTCCCCGCGCCGGAAACCTGTTCGCCCCCGAGCTGGCGGGGTGGAGCACGGGCGGCGCGCTGGCCGCGCGCTGGCGCGTCGCTCCCGACGTCGAGCTGCGCCTGCGGGCGCTCCGTGAGGTGGGGAGCGAGTGGCGGAGCCACGAGCTGGACCTGAACGCTTCGGTGCTTTTCTGATGGCATATCCGGAAAACCGCCCCCGCCGGCTGCGCCGGACCGGGGAGCTGCGCGCCTTCGTCCGCGAGACCGTGGTGTCTCCGTCGGACCTCGTCCTTCCCCTCTTCGCCGCTCCCGGGGAGCGGTTCAGGAACCCCGTGGGGTCCATGCCCGGCGTGGACCAGACCTCCGTGGACGAGCTGCTGCGCGACGCCGAGGAGGCGCTGGAGCTGGGGATCCCCGCCGTCCTCCTCTTCGGGATCCCGGAGAGCAAGGACGAGGTGGGCTCGTCCGGCTGGCACGAGCACGGGGTGGTGCAGAACGCGGTGCGGGCGCTGAAGCGCGAGCTCCCCGAGCTGCTGGTGGTCACCGACGTCTGCCTGTGCGAGTACACCTCGCACGGCCACTGCGGGGTGCTGCGCGGCGAGGAGGTGGACAACGACGCCACCCTGCCGCTGCTGGCCCGCATGGCGGTCTCCCACGCCGAGGCCGGCGCCGACGTGGTGGCCCCCTCCGACATGATGGACGGGCGGGTGGGGTCGATCCGCGAAGCGCTGGATGGATCGGGATTTGCAAGCGTCCCCATCCTCGCGTATTCGGCCAAGTTCGCCTCCGCCTTCTACGGACCGTTCCGCGAGGCGGCGGAGAGCACCCCGGCCTTCGGCGACCGGCGCGCCTACCAGATGGACCCGGCCAACGCGCGCGAGGCGCTGCGCGAGGTCATGGCGGACATCGACGAGGGCGCCGACATGGTGATGGTGAAGCCGGCGCTGCCGTACCTGGACGTGATCCACCGGGTGAGGACCGAGACGGAGTACCCGGTGTTCGCCTACCACGTGTCGGGGGAGTACGCGATGGTGCTGGCGGCCGCCGAGCGCGGCTGGATCGACGGCGACCGGGCGATGCGCGAGGTGCTCACCTCCATCCGCCGGGCGGGCGCGGACCGCGTCATCACCTACTACGCCCGCCAGTTCGCCCGCGGGGCGGCCGGATGAAGGTGCTGGTCACCGGGGCGGCGGGGATGCTGGCCCACGCGCTGGTCCCCCTGCTCCGCTCCCGCGGGCACGACGTCGTCGCGCTGGACCGCGCCGCGCTGGACGTCGCGGACCGGGCCGCCGTCCACGACCGCGTCCTGGGGGAGCGGCCGGACGCGGTGGTGCAGTGCGCGGCGTACACGGCCGTGGACCGCGCCGAGGACGAGGAGACGGAGGCGACGCGCATCAACGCCGACGCCGCCCGCCACGTGGCGGAGGCGTGTGACCGCCTGGGGGCCGCGTTCGTCTACCCGAGCACCGACTACGTTTTCGCGGGCACGGCGACGGCCCCGTACCGCCCCGGCGACCCCACCGACCCCGTGAACGCCTACGGGCGCTCCAAGCTGGCCGGGGAGCGGGCGGCGCTCGCGTCGCGGGGCGGGCTGGTGGTGCGGACGAGCTGGCTGTACGGCGCGGGGGGGAGCCACTTCGTGGACACCATCCTCCGGCTGGCCCGCGAGGGGAAGCCGCTCCGCGTGGTCGACGACCAGTGGGGGCGGCCCACCTGGACCGTGACGCTGGCGGAGGCGACGGCTTCGTTGATGGAGGCCGGGGCGCGGGGTATCTTCCACGCCACCGGCGGCGGGGAGCCGGTGAGCTGGCACGGCTTCGCCCGCGAGGTGGTGGCGCTGGGCAGCCCCGGCGCGGAGGTGGCGGCGGTCGGCTCCGCGGAGTTCCCGCGGCCGGCGCGGCGCCCGGCCTGGTCGGTGCTGGACTGCTCGGAGACGGAGGCGCGGACCGGGGCGGGGCTCCCGCACTGGCGCGCCTCCCTGGCGGAGTACCTGGGAGCGGGCGGGGCCGGCGCGTGAGGCGCCGCGCCCGGTGGCACATGGCGAACAAGGACCCTTTCGGAATGCCCGACGATCGCACGGGCGGGCCGGCCCGCGGCTCGTCGGCAGGATGCCCCGCCGGAGCGCGCGGATGAAGGTCGCGATCACCGCGGACTGGCTGAACACCTCCGGGGGCGGCGAGCGGGTGCTGATGCAGCTGCACCGCATGTTCCCGGACGCGCCCGTGTACACCACGGTGTGCGACCGCGACGCCATCCCCGCCGCCATGCGCGATTGGGACATCCGCACGTCGTTCCTGCAGCGCGTCCCGTTCGCGAAGCGGCGCCACCAGCCGTTCCTGCCGCTCATGCCGATGGCCTTCGAGCAGTTCGACATGAGCGGGTACGACCTGGTGATCACCACCAACAGCGCCTGCGCCAAGGGCGTGATCACCCGCCCCGGGGCCCTCAACGTCTGCTACTGCTACACTCCCTGCCGCTACATCTGGGACCTGTACCACGAGTACACGCGCGGCATGCGCACCCGGGCGCTCTTCGCGCCGGTCGCCCACTGGCTGCGCGTCTGGGACCGCCTTGCCGCCGACCGGGTGGACCACTTCATCGGGATCTCGCACGAGGTGGGGTCGCGCATCCGCCGGCACTACCGGCGCGACGCCGAGGTGGTGTACCCGCCCGTGGACGTGGACCGGATCCGGCCCAACGGGCTCCCGCCGGAGGACTTCTACCTGGTGGTCGCCCGGCTGGTCCCCTACAAGCGCGTGGACCTGGCGGTGCGGGCGGCGAGCCGGCTGGGCCGGCGGCTGGTGGTGGTGGGCGACGGCTCGGAGCGCCGCAGGCTGGAAGCGCTCGCCGGGCCCACGGTGGAGTTCCTGGGGCGGCGCGGCGACGACGAGGTGGCGGAGCTGCTGGCGCGCTGCCGCGCCTTTTTGTTCCCCGGCTGGGAGGACTTCGGGATCGCGCCGGTGGAGGCGCAGGCCGCCGGGCGGCCCGTGATCGCCTACGGGCGCGGCGGGGCCGCCGAGACGGTGGTGGACGGCGCCACGGGCGTGCTCTTCGAGGAGCAGACGGCGGATTCGCTCGCGGAGGCGATGCTCCGCGCGGACGGGATCGCGTTCGACCCGGCCACGTGCCGGCGCAACGCGGAGCGGTTCGGGAGCGACGTGTTCCGCGCGCAGCTGGGCGCGGCGATCGAGCGGCAGCTGCAGGCCGCCCGCGCCGCGCGTCCGGCGGTCCCGACCATCGCCGCGGAGTACCTGGAGTCGGCGTGAACCGCCGGATCCGGCTGGGGATGACGGCCCTCGCGGGCAAAGGAGGAGGAAGCATTCGGATGCTCGAGGTCGCAGCGATATGAACGGCAGGGTGATCCCCGGGGCCCCCACCGAGCCGCAGCAGGTGGAGGGGCTTTCCAGTGCGGACGTACGGCAGGCCGTGGACGAGGCGATCCGGCGCGGCTGGCTGGAGATGGCCCGCCGCACCCTGCGCGTGATCGTGCTCATGCTCACCGACATCGCGGCCGCGCTGGCGGCCGCGTGGGGCATGCTCTCGCTCCGCACCGACGCCTGGCCGGACGCCTTCGGGAGCGCGACCGCGACCTGGAGCACCTTCGTCACCGCGGTGTGCATCCAGCCGCTGGCGCTCAGCGTCAGCGGGGCCTACCGCTCCGGCGAGAGCCGGGTCAGCTTCGTGCGCGTCTGCATGGGGCTGCTGCTGGGCGTCTCCGCCACCGGGATGCAGGCCTTTCTGGGCGGTGGGATGGGCGCTTCGCTCCCCCGGGAGGCGCTGGGGCTGCTCGCCTACGTCCTGTGGGCCTCCATCGCCATCTTCGCGGTGCGCCTGGTGATCGACCGCGGGGTGAGCTTCGCCTACTCCCTGGGGATCGGGCGGCGGCGCGCGCTGGTGGTGGGCTCCGGCGAGGAATTGCAGGGCGTGGTGGAGATGCTGCGCGACCGCAACGGCGCCGACCTGCGCGTCATGGGCCGCCTCTCCCCCACCCGCGAGCGCGAGCCCGGGGCGATCCACGCCCTCGCCGAGATCGACGTGGCGCTGGAGGCCACCGACGCCCAGGAGGTGATCGTCGCCTCCGCCAAGCTCAGCTTCGAGGCGCTGGAAACGCTGATCCACCGCTGCATGCAGCGGGGCGTGGTCGTGTCCCTGGCGCCCAAGACGCTGCACCTCATGGGGATGCAGTTCGAGTCGCGGCAGGTGCGGGGCGGCACGCTCCTCCGCCTCCGCCCGGTGGGCCTCGGCTTCCCCCAGCTGGCGATGAAGCGCACCATCGACCTGACGCTGAGCGTCATCGGGCTGCTGCTCACCTGGCCGCTCTTCCTGTTCATCGCCATCGCGATCAAGCTGGACTCGCGCGGCCCCGTGCTGTTCAAGCAGGTCCGCGCCGGGCTGGGCGGGCGCCCCTTCCTGATGTACAAGTTCCGCACGATGGTCATCGACGCGGACTCCATGAAGGAGCAGCTCCACCACCTCAACGAGTCCGGCGACCCGCGCCTCTTCAAGATCCGCAACGACCCCCGGGTCACGCGGGTGGGGCGGCTGCTCCGCAAGACCTCGCTGGACGAGCTCCCGCAGCTGTTCAACGTGCTGGGCGGGGACATGAGCCTGATCGGCCCGCGCCCCTTCTTCCCGGACGACCTGCAACAGTACTCGGACCACCACTTCGAGCGCCTTGCCGTGCTCCCCGGCATCACCGGGCTCTGGCAGGTGCGCGGGCGCAGCCAGGTGGTGGACTTCGAGGAGGTGGTGAGGTTCGACCGCGAGTACATCGACGGCTGGTCGGTGTGGCTCGACCTCAAGATCCTGATGCTCACCTTCCCCGCGGTCATGCGCCGGACGGGGGCCTTCTGAGCCCTTCCGGGCCCGCCGCGCCATGACGGACGACCGCAGCAGCACCCCGACCGGGGACCTCGCCGTCCCGCTCGTCGCCGACGCGCGGGAGGCGCTGGTCTTCCAGAGCTACGAGCGCGCGCCCGCCATCGAGGGGGTGTACGCGCGACCCGTGCGCAAGCACCGGGCGGAGAACGGCTGGTTCGCCGAGCTCCTGCGCCTGGGCGGCGGCGCGGTGGAGGGTCTTTCCGGCGCGCCCATGGAGGTGCGCCAGCTGTCCGCATCGCACGCGGTGGCGGGGCGGATCAACGCCTTCCACATCCATCCCCGCCGCGGCCAGAACGAGCTGTGGACGGTGCTCCACGGGCAGCTGCTGGTGTGGCTGGTGGACTGCCGCGCCGGTTCCGCGACGGCCGGGGTGCGGCAGCGCGTGGTGCTCAGCGGCGAGGAGCCGGCGCAGCTGTACATTCCCGCGGGGGTGGCGCACGGGTACCGGGCGGGGCCGGAGGGGGCGCTGCTGGTGTACGCCATGGACCGGCAGTTCGACATGGATGCTCCCGACGAGGGGCGACTTCCCTGGGACCACTTCGGTTCGGGGTTGTGGGAGGAGGACCGGGGGTGAACTGCTTTTGAAGGGTGGGGCTTGGGCGTGCCCCCGGCTGCGCCGGGGTCGGGCTGCGGCTCCGTAGCGGACGAAACTACCGTCCGCAACGGAGTCGAGACCCGGCGGAAACTGCCCCGCCGGGTCTCGCCCCTGACGGGCCGACATCCCTCACGCGGGGCTGGTGCTGGCGTCCTCGGGAGGCCCCCTCCCCACGACTTGCCCCCTCCCTTCCCCCGCACGCGGGGGAGGGGCTTTTCTCGTGCGTGGGGAAGGCCCCCACCCGGTCCCTCCCCCGCAAGCGAGGGAGGGGAGAACTGCTGCTGCCGTTCCTGGGATCTGCGGAGGGAGGTCGGGGGAGGCTGCGCAGGCGGTGCGTTTGTTCGAAGCCAGCGTGATCCTGCCGGCGCAGACGGAGGGCGGGCGAGTTTCGCACTGCCGGAGCAGACTCCCCCGGCCGACCCCAAACACCGGAGCCCGCCGGAGCGCATCGACTCCCCACCTGCCGTCACCCGCCACGCCCGCCGGGCGCGTGACTTTCGCGCGCCAGAGCTCGTCATTGCCCCCGGATCGCCGCGCCTCACCGGGAGGGCGTGCGGAAAATCCGGGCTTTTTCGCGGGGGCGAGCGCGCGCGAGCGGAGCCGGGACGCCGCGGCGCGTTGACCGTGCCCTCGCAAAACGCTATCATTGTTGCTTTTGGATCACCGAGCGGCGGCCCCCGGGCGGCGCGCTCGGTGGATCGTTTTCCGGCTCGTTGCGGCACCCGTCCCCCGCCGCGGCACCGCCAGCGCGGCGGGCCGCGGGACCCAGGACCCCGACCCTTGCCATGACCCTTCATCTCCCCACGTTCCTCCTCCTGCTGGCGACGCTCGCGGTGCTCCCGGCGGGCCTCGGCGCGCAGCAGGGGAGCGACACGGCGGGCGCGCGCGCCGGAACGGCGGCGCTCCCCCGGCCGGGCGACCGGATCGCGCTCAAGATCTGGAACGAGCCGGAGATGAGCGACACGTTCAACATCTCCGAGCGCGGCGAGGCCACCCTCCCCAAGCTGGGCTCCGTCCGCGTGACGGAGATGCCGCTCGCCATGCTCCAGGACTCGCTGCGCCGCGCGTACGCGGTGTACCTGCGGAACCCCTCGGTGGAGATCGCGGTGCTCCGGCGCATCTCCGTGCAGGGCGAGGTGCGCCAGCCCGGGATCTACCTGGCGGACCTGACCATGGGCCTCCCCGAGATCATCGCGCGCGCCGGCGGCTACACCGAGGCCGGCAACCCACGCAACATCGTGATCGTGCGCGAAGGCAAGCGCATCCGCTACGGGCGCGACACGGAGGGCGGCTTCTTCGCCTCGGAGCTCCAGTCCGGCGACCAGGTCTTCGTCCGGCCGCGCAGCGCCCTCGCCCGCAACCCCATGGCGTGGATCGGCGGCGCCATCGGCCTGGTGGGCACCTTCCGGGCGGTGGTGTGGCCCCTGATCGAGGACATCATGGGCTCGGACAAGGAAGGTTGACGACATGGACAACCGGAGGGACGTGATGGACCTCAAGGAGCTCGCGGCCGCGCTGCGCCGGGGCCTCCCCTGGATCCTGGGCGGCGGGCTGCTGGGGCTCGGCCTGGGGGCCCTGACCCTGGTCACGCTGGACCGCCAGTACGAGGCGTCCGCCACCGTGCTGCTGCGCAGCCAGGCGGGGGGGAGCTCGTCGGCGCTCGCCCTGTCGCGCATCTCCGGGATGCTGGGCGGGCTGGGCGGCGGCGGACTGGGCGGCTCGGAGGTGGAGACCGAGCAGCAGATCCTCACCAGCCGCGCCGTGCTGGGGGAGGTGGTGGACTCGCTGGGGCTCCAGGTTCGGGTGACGGAGCCCTCCGGCGCGCGCGCGGACGAGGTGTTCTCGTCGTACCGGATCGCCCCGGACGCCGCGGGCGGAGAGTTCAGCTTCGAGCGGCGCGAGGGGAGCTGGGCCGTGGAGGGCGAGGACTTTTCGGCCACGGTGGCGCCCGGCGGGTCGCTGCGCGTCCCCGGCGGGGTGCTGGTGCTGCGGCGCTCCGGGCTGCCCGACAAGTTCGAGGTGGCGGTCAGCGACCGGCAGGGCGCCGTGCTGGCCGTCGAAAAGAGCCTGAGCGCCGAGGTCACCGGCGGCGAGGTGGTGGGGATCTCCTTCCGCGCCGGGGACCCCCGGCTCGCGGCCGAGGTCCCCAACGCCATGATCGCGCGCTACCTGGCGCGCAGGCGGACCACCGACCGCGGGGTCAACCAGCACCGCTACGAGTTCCTGACGGCGCACACCGACAGCATCGCCTCGCAGCTGGCGGCCGCCGAGAGCGCCCTGCGGCGGCACCAGGAGGCCAGCGGCGTGCTGGACCCGGAGCTTTCCGGCAAGACCGAGCTGGAGCGCGCCATGACGATCCAGGCGGAGCTGGAGACCGCTGAGATCGAGGCGCGCTCCCTGCAGCGGATCGTGGCCCGGGGCGGTTCGGGCGGCGGCTTCTCGCCGCGGGAGCTGGCGGCGTTCCCCACCTTCCTGAACAACCCGGCCATCAACGACGTCCTTTCGCGCCTGCTCAAGCTGGAGACGGACCGCATCGTCCTGCTGGAGCGGCGCACCGAGAGGGACCCCGAGGTGATGGCCCTTTCCAGCAGCATCGAGCACCTGGAGGGGCAGCTCGTCGCCCTGTCGCGCGACTACCTGGCCGGGCTGAACAGCCGCCAGTCGGAGCTGCGCCGGGAGCTGGGCGGCTACCGGTCCACGCTTGCCGCGCTCCCCGCCCAAGCCGAGCAGAGCCTGCGCCGCGAGCGCGAGGTGCGGCGCCTGTCCGAGACGCTGATCGCCATGCAGACCCAGCTGGTGGAGGCCCGGCTGGGCGCCATCGGGGAGGGCGGCGAGGTGCGCCAGGTGGACGTGGCGGTGCCGCCGCGCAAGCCGGCCTTCCCCAACCCGCCGCTGAACCTGCTGGGCGGGCTGCTGGGCGGGCTTTTCTTCGGGACGGTGGCGGCGGTGGCCGCCTCGCTGGCCCGCGGCGAGGTGCGCGAGCCCTGGGAGGCGGAGCTGGCGACCGGCGCCCCCGCGGTGGGGATGGAGCCCGGGCTGCCGCTCTGGCTGGCGGGGATCGGCGAGGCGCGCTCGGCGCTGGTGGTGCCCGCCGGGCGCTCCGCGGACGCGCTGGCGGTGGCCGAGCAGCTGGTCGCCACGGCGGCGCTGCGGGGCCGCGAGGCCATGGCCGCCGACCTGACGCAGCCCGTGACCGTGGCGCCGCCGCGGCTGGCCGCCACCGTCCCGGCCGCGCGCGTCGCGGAGACCGGCGGCGTGGCGACGCTGGAGGGGCGCCCCGGACCCCAGGCCAACGGCAACGGCGCCTCGGCCGGCGGGATGCGCAGCGCCCTGGGCGACCTGGAGGCGCGCTACGGTTTCGTGGCCGCGGCGCTCCCCGGCATCGAGGGGCCGCAGACGGTGGCGGTGCTCGCCCCGGAGCGCCCCGTGGTGGTGGTGGCGCGCGCCGGCCGCGTGCACCGCGACGCGCTGCGCCGCACCGTGGAGGCGTGCGAGCGGCTGGGCGTGCCGGTGGCCGGGGTGGTGCTGCAGCCCGCGGCGAAGCGTGGCCGGAAGTCCTGAGCTGCGCGCCGCCCCCGTCCGCCCGCGCGGCCGGGCGGCGGCCGGGAGCGCCCCCGCGAGGCCGGGCGCGCCCGGCGCCTCGGTGCTGGTGGACGCGCGCGCCATCTTCACCTCGGGGATCGGGCGCTACCTGCGCGAGGTCCTGCAGGCCGTGTTCGCCGACCCGCGCTTCGGGCGCGTCCGGCTGCTGGGCGACCCGGACGCGCTGGGCGAGTTCTGCCGCACGGTGGCGGAGCCCGCCCGGGCCGAGGTGCGCGCCTACCCCACCGGCCTCTACAGCCCGCGCGCCCAGGCCGCCTGGCTGCGCCTGCGCGCCGCCGGCGAGTGCGACGCGGACGTCGCCTTCTTCCCGCACTACGACGTCCCCCTGGCGGCGCTCCCGCGCCGCAGCGTGGTCACCGTCCAGGACCTGATCCACTTCAAGGTCCCCTCCGCCTTTCCGCTCTGGCGCAGGCTGGGCGCCGGCGTCCTGCTGCGCCGCGCCGTGACGGGCGCCGGGCAGGTGCTGGTGACCTCCCAGTCCACCCGCCGCGACCTGGAGGAGCGCTTCCCCGGGTGCGGCGCCCGGGTGGGCGTGGTCCCCCTGGGCGTCAGCCCGTTCTTCGCCGCCCCGGCGGACGCCTCCGCCGGGCTCGCGCGCGTGGGCGGGCCGTACCTGCTGTGCGTGGGGAACCGCAAGCCGCACAAGAACCTGGCCGCCGCCGTGGAGACGCTGGCCCTGCTGCGCGGCGAGGCGCCGGAGCTGCGCCTGGCCGTGGTGGGCGAGGTGTACCCCGGCTGGGACGAGGTGCTGCGCCGCGCCGGGGAGCTGGGCGTGCGGGAGCGCATCGTGGAGGTGGAGGGGGCCTCCGACGAGGAACTGCGCTCGCTGTACGCGGGCTCCGAGGCGCTGCTCTTCCCCTCGCTGTACGAGGGCTTCGGCCTGCCGGCGCTGGAGGCCATGGCCGCCGGCGCGCCGGTGGTCGCCTCGGACCGCTCCTCGCTCCCCGAGGTGGTGGGCGACGCGGGGCTGCTGGCCGGCCCGGAGGACCCCGCCGCCATGGCGGACGCGGTGCGGCGCCTGCGCCGCGACCCGGAGCTGCGCGCGCGGCTGGTGCGGTGCGGGCGGGAGCGCGCCGCCGCCTTCACCTGGGAGCGCTCCGCGCGCGCCGTCGCCGACGTCCTCCTGCGCGTGGCCGCGGGCGGGGCCGCGCGGGAGTGAGCCGGTGGCGGTGACGAGCGCCGCGGCCCCGGGCCGGGGCGGGGAGCCGGGCGCGGTCCCCGCCCCCACGCGCTTCGAGAAGGCGGCCATCGCGCTCCTGGTCGCCTTCCTGCTCGTGTTCCCCAAGGGCGGGATCAAGCTGGCCGGGGTGCCGCTCACCTGGGGCTACATCATCCTGGGCGTGGCCTTCACCTGGCTCCCGCTCGCCCTGCTGCTGGGGCGCTCCGCGGGCGTGAGGAAGGTCCGCCTGCTGGTGCCGGCGCTGCTGGTGCCGTTCCAGCTCACCGTGTGGTGGGGGCTGCTCGCAAACGGCACGGACGGGATGGGCTTCGCCATCTCGCTGGTGGTCAGCTTCTTCTTCATCCCCCTCATGCTGGTGCTGGTCCTGGGGATCCACCTGGACCGCATCGACCTGGGCTTCCTCTTCCGGCTGGTCCGGTGGGGGATCTTCGCCGTGGCCGTGTACGGCATCTTCCTGTTCTTTTATCGCCTGAAGACCGGGGCCTTCATCGAGGTCCCCTTCCTGACGGTGAACGCGGGCGACGTGGGCGGGCTGGAGGACAAGTACATCGACCGGGGCGGGGTCTTCAAGCTCATCTCCACCTACAACAACGGCAACATCTACGGCGTCTCCATCCTGACGCTGCTGCCGCTGTACGCCTGGCTGGAGCGGCGCGTGTCCCGGCAGCTCGTGGTCAAGTTCTCGCTGCTGCTCACCCTGTCGCGCACCGTGTGGGTGGGGCTGATCCTGTTCGAGGTCCTGCACCGCGTGTTCGTGAAGCGGATCTCGCTGCGCGCCATCGCGGTGCTGCTCGCCTCGCTGCTGGTGGTGCTGGGGGGGCTGTGGTACGCGCTGGACCTGATGGGGTGGGAGATGTCGCACCTGTTCGACCGCAGGCTGGGCGGCCGCGTGGGGCAGCTCGCCGCGCTGGAGGAGGCCACGGTGCTGCCGCACACCCGGTTCCGGGACATCCTGGAGATCGTGTACCTGGGGATCCTCCACAACTTCGGGATCGTGGGGCTGGCCTCGTACCTGCTGGCCATGACCGGGCCGCTGCTGCTGTACGCGGCGCGCGCCGTGCCGTTCGCCCGCACCGAGTACAAGCGCAGCCTGGCGGCGGGGCTCGCGATCTACCTGGTGGTGTCCATGTCGGACGGGGCGCTGCTCTTCATCCCGGTGATGGTGTTCTTCTGGTTCGTCGCCTCGCTCCTCCTGTCCGACAACCCCTCCTTCCGGGCGCTGGAGCCGGCCGCGGGCGGGGACCCCGGTGCTGCCGCCGCCGCGTGACCCCTTTGACGGCCCACCGCCGGGAGCGCCGGCCCCGCACGCACCGATGAAGCGGATCCTCTTCGTGGACCACACCCCCTTCGTGGGGGGGGCGCAGCTCGTCGTCGCCGACCACATCCGCCACCTGGACCGCTCGCGGTTCACCCCGCTGATGGCCTGCACCCCCACGGTCCCCGCGCTCACCCAGCGCTACCGGGCCGCGGGCGCGGAGGTGTTCTACACCCCGCTGCCGCGGCTGCGGGTGAGGAGCCCCGTCGCCATCGCTCGGCTGCTGCGGGCCGCGCTGGCGCTGCGCCGGCTGATCCGCCGCGAGCGCGCCGACATCGTGGTGGCCAACACCTCGCGGGCCGCCTACGTGGCGAGCCTGGCCACCCGGGGGACCGGGGTGCCGCTGGTGTGGTGGGTGCGCGACTTCCTGTTCGGCGGGCTGCCGTTCCGGCTGATGAGCGGGGCCCCGGCGCGCATCCTCTGCGTGTCGCAGGCGCTGCGCGACTTCTACGGCGGCCGCGACGACCCCCGCTTCCGGGTGGTCTACGTGGGCAACGACCTGTACCGCCGCCTGGGGGAGGTGGGCGAGGAGCGGGTCCGCGCCGAGCGGGAGCGCTGGGGGTTCGCCCCGGACGACGTGGTGGTGGGCTTCATGGGGCGGCTGGTGGAGGAGAAGGGGGTGGAGGACGTGGTCGCCGCCGTGGAGCAGGTGCACCGCCGGCACCCGCGCGTCCGGCTGCTGGTGGTGGGGACGGGGAGCGGCCAGGCGGGCGACGTGGAGGCGCGCGTCCGGCAGACGGTGGCCGTGCGCGGCCTGGGCTTCGTGCGCTTCGCCGGCTTCCAGTCGGACGAGGCGCTGTACTACCGCCTCTTCGACCTGTTCGTGCTGGGGAGCCGCATCCCGGACGCGCTCCCCACCTCGGTGGTGCAGGCGATGATGGCCGGGAAGCCGGTGGTGGCGACGGCGACGGGCGGGACCCCGGAGCTGGTGAGGGACCGGGAGACGGGGATGCTGGTGCCCCCCTCGGCGCCGCGCGAGATCGCGGCCGCGCTGGAGGCGCTGCTGGAGGACCCGGGGCTGGCGGGGCGGGTGGCGGAGGCGGGGCGGGCGTGGGTGATGGAGCACAACCGCGAGGAAGTGACCACCGCCCAGGTGGAGCGTCTGTACGACGAGCTGGCCTGAGGAGTTACGCCGCGTTGCGGTGCGGCCGGGCCGCGCCGCGGCCGGCGGCGGGGCTCGCGGCGGGCGTGGAGGCGCGCAGCCGGTCGCGGAGCGTGTAGGCGGCGCCCAGCAGGTCCACGCGCGACACCGCGGACGCCATCCCCAGGGCGGCGCGGGCGCGGTCGGAGAGGGTGCTGGCACGCACCAGCGCCCCGGCGAAGGCATTGAAGGCCGCCCGGAATTCGCGGCCGCTCAGGTGGGAGGCGCCCCGCACGATGTCGCCGGAGACCAGGGCGCGGGAGCGGACCCCGGCGTGCCAGCCCAGCCGCTCCAGGGTGGCGGGGTCCAGCCGGCGCTCCATCTCCATCACCGCCTGCAGGTGCTGGGCGTCCATCTGGTGCTTGTGCCCCTGCGTGGTCTGCTGGCCGTGGACGCGGTAGTGGCCCAGCACCCGGTTGAGGAAGCACCCCTGGCCCTGGCTGGTGGCGGTGATCCAGAGCCAGGTGGGGAGGTCCACGTACAGGCTGGAGCCGGCCTGGCGGAACCCGCCGGCGCGGTCCAGCACCGACCTCCTCACCATCACGGTGACGGTGGGGGTGAGCAGGTTGACGCGGGTGAGGCGGCGGAAAAGCTCGGCGGCGTCGAAGCGCTCCGAGGGGCGGCGGGTGTGCACCGACACCCGCTCGCCGCGGGGGCGCCCGTCGTCGTCCACCAGCGCGCCGCGCCCCCAGCTCAGCAGCACGGCGGGGTCGTCGAAGGTGGGGACCTGCGCCTCCAGCTTGTCGGCGGGCCACAGGTCGTCGCCCTCCAGCACGGCCACCAGCTCGCCGCGCGCCGACGCGAGCGCCGTGTTGTAGCTCTCGGCGAGCGACGCCAGCCCCCGGTGCGGGAGGCGGATGCAGCGGACCCGCGGGTCGCGGAAGCCGTCCACGATGTCGGGGGTGCCGTCGGTGGAGCCGTCGTCCACGACGACCTGCTCCCAGGCGGGGTACGTCTGCGCGAGCACGCTCTCCACGCACGCGGCGATGTAGCGCTTCTGGTTGTACGCCGGGGTGACGATGGTGACCAGGGGTCTCTTCATGCCGCCGGCGTACTGTGGTGCGAATTCGTGGAGAGCTTCTGCATGGCGCAGAAATGTATGACGTTACGGCCCCGCCGCAACCTCCGTTCCCGGGGCGCGGGGCCACACACACGGGAGGGGACGTGCCTGCCGGTTTTTTCGATTCTTTTGCGTCCGGCCGAGGGGCGCGCACCGGCTCCGCGCCGGGCGTGCATGCCTCGACACCACGCGGGCTTGGGCTTAGATTCGTCCGCTTCCGGATCCGGATCCGGCCCCGCGGCCCGCGGGCGGACCTGCCGCTCAGCTGCAACGTCATGATGCTTCGCTGGCTTTCCCTGCTCCTGCTGGCGCTCGCCGCCGCCTGCGACCCGTGCGCGGGGGTCGGGGCGTGCGTGGAGCCCCAGGTGCGCTACACCGGGCTCGTCACCTCGCTCTTCCCCGACTTCCCGGCGCGCGGCGTGCGCGTGGAGTTCGTCCGCACCTCGGGCGTGGAGCTGGAGGACGCCAGGATCGTCGCCGTCGCCGATTCCCTGGGCAACTTCGTGCTTGAGGGGCGCACGCGGGACGAGGGGACGGTCACCGGCGAGCTCACCTTCTTCCCGCCCGCGCCCATCCGCCCGGTCACGGTGGGGGGGGTGGAGATGAGCACCGCGCGGGCCGCGGGCGAGCTGCGGCGCCTGGGCACCTGGCGGGTGGAGTACCCGTTCTTCGCCTACAGCGGCCGCCTCTTCCACCGCAACAACGGGGCGCCGTTCGGCGACTCCACCCGGGTGGAGTTCCGGCGCACCGGCGGGATCCCCATCTACCCCGACACCTTCGTCGTCTACACGGATTCGCTGGGGCGCTTCCCCCTGCGCCCCAAGACCACGGTGATGGGCGAGGTGACCGGGGACCTCCTGGTGCACCGCCTCCCGCCGTTCCAGTCGACGGTGGTGCGCGGGGTGCGGCTCTCCACCTTCACCATCCCGCGGCTCGACTCCATCATCCAGGTGCCGGTCGGGATCGGCCTGCCGTACCAGGTGCTGCTCACCTGGCAGGAGACCGGCGAGCCCGCCGGGGGAGTCACGGTCCAGTTCCGGCGCACCGGGGGCGTCCGCATGCTCCCCGACCCGTACGTCACGCGCACCGACCCGTTCGGCACCGTGGCCCTCAGCCCCGCCCCCCTGGAGGCCGGCGAGCTGGTGGGCGACCTGGTCGTGCAGCTGCCGGAGCCCCGCGGTGAGGTCGTGGTGGTGAGGGGGCTGCGGCTCCCCACCATCGACGACGCCCGGCCGACGCAGTTCCTCGGCTTCTTCGCCATCCCCGGAGGGCCCGATGCCTGACCGCTCCCGCGGGGCTCCCGCGCGCACCGACCCGTCCCCCGCCGCCGGGCGGCTGCTCGTCGCGGCGGCGGCGCTGCTGCTGGGGGCGGGGTGCTCCCCGGAGGTGGAAGGCACCCTCGCCCCGGGGGTCACCGTGCAGCCCGTGGGCGGGGCGTGGGCGTACACGGCGACGGACCTCCGGCTGGCCGGCACCGGCGGCCCCGCGATCTGCGGGGTGACGGGGCTGGTGCTCAACATCGAGCAGCTGCGGCACAACGGGCAGATCACCCAGACGCTGACGGGGACCACCTCGGGCGGGACGCTGACCTGCACGGGCGGGCTGAGCGGCACCGGAGGGCCGATCGACCCGTTCCCGCTCATGAAGGGGAACACGTTCAACGGCAACATCGCCTTCAGCATCGGCAGCGACGACTGGCGGAGCTTCGGCACCCTGTCCGAGGCCGCCGACTCGGCCGGCGGCCAGGTGTGGCTGCGGCACGGCGCCATCCGCCTGGAGGGGACGTTCGTCGCCCGGCGCACCTCGCGGTGACCGGCCTCGTCGAGCGGGGTGGCGGCGCGCCGGCGGGGATTCCCGGCCGGCGCGCGTGCATCCGGAGGGGGCGGGATGTCTGACGTCGCGTCGAGGACGGGGGGACGGCTCCTCGCGCGCAACTCGGCGCTGAACCTGCTGGGGTGGGTGCTCCCCATGGTGGGCGCGGTGGTGGCGGTGCCCCTGCTGATCCGGAGCCTGGGGACCGAGCGCTTCGGGATCCTGACGGTGGGATGGGTCGTGCTCGGCTACTTCAGCCTCTTCGACTTCGGGCTGGGCCGGGCTCTCACCAAGGTGGTCGCCGAGAGGCTGGGGACGGACGGAGAGCGCGACGTTCCGCCGCTGATCTGGACGGCCCTGATCCTGATGTTCGTGCTCGGCACCGCGGGAGCGGCCATCCTGGCGTTGAGCGCTCCGCTCCTGGTGAACGGCGCCCTCAAGATCTCGCCCCACCTTCGCGGCGAAGCGGTGAGCACCCTGTACCTGCTGGCGCTCTCGCTCCCCTGGGTGATCAGCACGGCCGCCCTCTCCGGGGTGCTGGAAGCCAACCAGCGCTTCGGGCTGGTGAGCGCGCTGCGCGTGCCGACGGGCCTCTTCAGCTACCTGGGACCCCTCCTCGTACTCCCCTTCTCCACCAGCCTGGTCTCGGTCGTCGCGGTCCTGGTCGCCGGGCGGCTGGTCGCGTGGGCGGCGTTCCTGGTGGCGTGTCTGAGGGTGGTCCCGCTCCTCCGCAAACGGGTGTCGGTCGCCCTGGACAAGGTGGGAGTGCTGGCGAACCTGGGGGGGTGGATGATGGTGTCCAACATGGTGAGCCCCCTGATGACGTACCTGGACCGCTTTCTCATCGGCGGGCTGATCTCGATGGCGGCCGTCGCGTTCTACGTGACGCCCTACGAGCTGATCACCAAGCTCTGGCTGGTCCCGAACGCGCTCCTGGGCGTCCTCTTCCCGGCCTTCGCCGCGACTTTCGCACTGGACCGCGGCCGGACCATGCTCCTGCTGAACCGCGGAGTCCGGGCGATCTTCCTCATCATGTTCCCGGTGACGCTGGTGGTGGTGACGCTGGCGGCCGAGGGGATGGGCCTCTGGCTGGGCCCGGAGTTCGCGCTGAAGAGCGCCGGCGTGCTGAGGTGGCTGGCGCTCGGCGTGTTCGTGAACTGCCTGGGGCAGGCGCCGTTCGCGCTGATCCAGGGGATCGGCCGGCCCGACATCACGGCGAAGCTGCACCTCCTGGAGCTGCCGCTGTACACCGCGGCCATCTGGTTCTTGGCGCGGACGTTCGGACTGGAGGGCGTCGCGATGGCGTGGGTGCTCCGGGTCGCCGTGGACACGGTCGTCCTGTACGTTCTCGCGGCCCGCTTCCTCCCGCAGGGCCGGGTGCTGCTGCGTACGACCGGGCAGCTCGCGGCCGTCGCCCTGCTCGTGTTCTCGGGCGGCGTCCTCCTCGCGGGGCTGGGCGCGAAGCTCACCTTTCTCGCGGCCGTCCTGCCGCTCTTCGTGCTGGTCGGGTGGTTCCGGATCCTCCAGCCGGCGGAGCGGGCCATGCTGCAGGGCTGGAGGGTGGCCGGCGCCTAGTCGTTCCCGCGCAGGTAGAACGCCGCGCTGTCGCCCCGTCCGGCCCGGTTCAGCTCATCCGCCCGTTTCCGGAACGCGCGGATCTCCCGCCGGGAGAACACGCCGGCCGCCTCGCACAGGGGGATGTCCCGCCGGTAGAGCTCGCTCCCCACGAACTGCAGCTCCGTGGAATCGTACTCCACGGCGGCCACGGCCAGACCCGCGTCCGCGGCGACTCGCCGGAGGCTGTCCACGGAGTGGAGAAAGAGGTGCCGGGGCGCGTCGAGCTGCACCCAGTCCACTCCGTAGTGCTCCCACGCGTAGGACGAGACGACGGGGATCCGGACCAGGCACGTTCCCCCCGGGGCGAGGATGCGGGCCACCGCCCGGAGCGTCCCGACCTGGTCGGGGATGTGCTCCAGGGCGTGGTGGAACATGACCAGGTCGAACTCTCCCTCCACCTCCCGGACGTTCCGCTTCAGGACCCTCACCCCTCCGGGGAGGTGCAGGTCGGCGGCGACGAAAGGGTCGGCCCCGAGGACGTTGCGGTAGCCGGCCGCGGCCATGTCGCGGAGGAGCTCCCCGGACCCGCACCCCACGTCGAGGATCCGGGAGTCCGGACCGGTGGCTCCGCCGCGGACCATCCATCGGTGCACGCGGCCGCCGGGGTAGGGGAAGACACGGCCGAAGGCGCCTCCGAGGATGCCGCGCCCCGTGATCGCGTGCCGGTCGCGCATCGCCCGGAACGCGGCCCGGACTCCCCGCGCACGGCGCTCGCGGGGGTGGTGGGCGTAGTAGTCCGCGGGGTAGTGCCCCGACATGTCGTGCGGGAACGCGGCCATCTGCAGGCACCCGCAGGCCGCGCACTGGAAGTAGTCGAACGTCTCGCGGGTGCCGAACATCATCTCCCGGACCGCGTACCCGGTGAGGTCGTCCTGCGCCCCGCATATCCTGCATGGACCGGCGTGCATGCGGTTCTCCAACTGTCTCGTGGCCGCTCCGGGCGTCATGGCTGTAGGCATCGCTCCAGCACCAGGTCTCGTACCCTCTCTCCCCAGCTGTCCCAGTTGAGCCGCTGCTCGAACTCGTCCCGGCTCGACTCGCAGAGGGCTGCGTATGCCCCGGGGTCTTCCACCAGGGCCGCGATGCGTGCGGCGTACGCCTCCCCGCCCGCCTCCGGCGGCAGCGTGTAGCCGTTCCTCCCGTCGGCGACGATCGAGGGGACGCCCCCCGTCCTGGTGGCGAGCGAGGGGAGCCCGTACGCCGCGGCCTCGCAGTAGACGACGCCGGCGCACTCGCTGCGGGAGGGGAGGATGAAGAAGTCGGCTTCCGTCCAGAGCCGCTCGAACTCCCTGCGCTCCTCCGGCACCTGCTTGTTGAGGAAGGGGACGACGCGGAGCTTCGGGTGCCGGGCGTGGGCCGGGGGAATGCACCCCGCCACCGTCAGCTCCGCGTCGATCCCCAGCGCCAGGAGGTGGCGGAGAGCCGCGAGCGCGATCTCCCCGCCCTTCACCTCCCAGAGCACGCCGACGAACAGCAGCCGGACGCGGGCGCCCAGCTTCCGCGGGAGGACGTCCTCCCTGCGCGGCGGGTGGGGGAGGTTCGCGCCGATGAAGACGGTGTGGACGCGAGCCGGGTCGGCGCCGTAGTCGCGCACGGCGGAGGCGGCGGCCCAGTCGGAGGCGAAAAGGGAGACCGCCGCCTTCGCCAGGGTGCGGCGCTCCATCTCGTCCGCCCCCCGCACGCTGCGCCCCACGACGTTGGTGTAGTTGGGGTAGTAGCCCTGGATCGCCCGCCAGGTGGAGTCGGAGTAGTAGACCACGGGGACGTCCGTCTCCAGGTACGCGACGCACGACGAGCCGGCGGGGGCGAACACCAGGTCCGGCTTCTCGCGCGCGATCCGCTTGGAGAAGTAGCGGCCGAAGTAGCGGGCCAGGAGCGGCTCGTGGTCGTAGCTGTACTCCTTCCCCGTGGCGCTCAGCACCAGCTTCCGCGCCAGCCGAAAGGGGCGGAGGTCGACGGGCACGGGCGAAAGGTCCGCCACCGGCCCCACGTGCCGCTCGACGGCGCCCTTGGCGAAGTGGACGGTGCCGGACCAGGTCCGGACGCTCCGGGCATCCTGCGGGTGGATCAGCGCGACGCGGGGGCGCCGGTCCGCCCGCCCGCCCGTCCGGGCCGCGTGCAGCTCAGAAGGCCGGGGTGACACTGAGCCGTACGATGGTGTTGTTGATGTCGGTTGCGCCGTTCCCGAACGGGTTGTCCAGCGGGCCCTGGAACAGGTAGTTGTAGCGGACCTCGCGCGACACCTCGGCGGAGACGTCCGCGCCCAGCAGCTGGATCCCGCCGCGAATCCCGCCGAGCACCGACACGTCGTGTCCCACTTCGACGAACCGCGTGAAGGAGGTGCCGTACACGTCGTTCTCCCAGCGCACGCGGCCGCCGAACGCCCCGATCCGCCACCCCCGGGCCAGGTAGTCGCCCCTCAGCCACTGCGACGACGAGCCGGGACCGGTCGCCGCGCCCACCACCTGCCCCCGGTGGGTGTACCCCTGCGGCGCCGCGTTGCCCACGTAGTACGAGAGGACCGGGCGGTTGTTGAAGGTGGAGCTCTCCTCCAGGTACGAGAGCTCGGTGTGCAGGCGGAGCGCCGCCTGGCCGGCGAGGGGCCGCACCCACTGCGCGCCCAGCGTGTACCCCTGCGAGTGGCCGGGCTGGTTGAGCATCTCCGTCACCGACGCGGGGAGCTCCAGCCGGGCCCACTCGCCGTACACCTCCAGCCCGCTGCGGGGAAAGATCCAGCGTCCGAACACGGAAAGGATCTGGTCGTAGCCCGGGTTCACCAGCCCCACCCGGAAGCTGTCCGGCTCCGTGGAGCCGGCGCTGGGGATCGCCTCCCGGACCAGACGCGGGCGCTGCCAGTGCCGGAACACGTCGAAGGCGCGCCGCGCCAGGTCGGAGCGCTGGTCGATCCCCAGGTACACGACGCGCGACACGCCCACCGTCAGGTCGGGGACGCGCGCGGGGCGGAAGGTGGCCGCCAGCCCGCTCAGCGAGCGGTAGTCGTTGGAGGGGTTGTCGTCGAAGAACAGCGACTCGGAGAGCCCGCCCACGATCCACTTACCCTCGAACGCGCCCAGGCGCGTCCGCAGCGGGCGGGAGGTGCGCAGAAAGGCGTGCGGGAACCCCTCCGCGTTGCTGCTCATCACCACCGCGGTGTGGATCCCCGGGCCCCACCACTGGTTCTCCGTGGCGGCGCCGAAGGCGGCCGGCCCGGCCGTGACCGTCAGCGAGCTCTGCCCGGGCCCCAGCATCGCCACCGGCTCGTCGCCGAAGCGGATGGGGAGGTCCACCGTCAGCTCCCCCGCGTACCAGGGCGGAAAGAACACGCTGCGCCCCAGCGAGTCCTGCGGGACGATCTCGAAGTCCCGGTTCTCCGACCAGGTGAGCTGCGGCGCCAGCACCAGCGCCACCGGCCCGGCCGCCAGGCGGACCCCCGCGGTGACCTGCGCGCTCACCCCCCGCCCGGCCCACAGCGCGCCGTCGTTGAGGGAGAAGGGGATGTCGGAGTTCCAGGCGACGTCCGCCTGCGCCGGGATCACCGACCAGTGGAGCCCCGGTCCCGCGGGCTTCGCGTCGCGCGAGGAGGGCGAGCGCAGGAGGAAGCCGTCGGCGGACTCGCGCCCCAGCACCTGGCGGACGCGGGCCAGGTCCTCCTGCGCGCCGCCGATGGCGGGGAGCGGCCGGAACAGGTCCCGGGCCTGCAGCGAATCGCCCGCCTGCGCGTGGAGCGCAGCGGGCGGAGCGAGGAGCGCGAGCAGGGCGAGCGCGCGGGCGGATCGGTGTACGCCGGTCATGCGTCGATTGCGTAATTGAGAGCACTTGCTAGACAAGACAAGCCGTCCAGGATAACATTCTCCCCGAGATAAGTCCAACCGCCGCACCGCCCAGCGCCCCCGCGAAGTACACGGGGGCGGGGTTGTGACGTGCCGCGCCGCCGGGGCGTCCAGTCTCCCGTTCCCAGCGCGCATCTCACTCGAGCAGGTCCAAAGATGATCTTCAGACCGTCGAACGGGGGCTCCGGTCACATGTCGCCGCGGCTTCCCCTCCGATGGGCTCCCGCCGCGCGGCTCCGCCGCGCGGCGCTCGCGCTCCCGCTGCTGCTCCTCGCCCTCCCGGCGGCGGCGCAGACCGGCGCTCCGGCGGAGAGCGGCGGACCGGTGCGGACGCTGGGGGAAGTGCTCCCCGGCGGCGAGCTGGAAGGCTACCTCCGCATGCTCCAGGTGGCCGGGAAGTCGCGGGCGTACCCGTGGTCGGTGCGGGGCTTCTCCCCCGGCGACGTGGAGCGGCTGGCGCCGCGCGACTCGCTGCACCCGTGGGCCGGCCGCTACGCCTTCGCCGGCGGCGAGCCGGGCGAGCCGCAGCTGCACGTTCACCCGGTGCGCACCCGGGCCGTGTTCAACTCGGCGTTCCCGTACGGCGGCAACGACGGCGCGGTGTGGGCGGGGAAGGGGCTCACCACGGCGGTGGAGGCGGGGGTGACGGCGCGCTGGCGCGGGCTCTCGCTGACCCTCGCCCCGGTGACGTTCCACGCCCAGAACGCCGAGTTCGCGCTGGAGGGCGAGGGGAGGGCCGGGCTCGCCCCGTTCGTGGACGCCCGGCACCCCAACCAGATCGACCTGCCGCAGCGCTTCGGCGAGGGCGCGTACTCGCGCATCGACCCGGGGCAGAGCACCCTGCGCGCCGACGTGGGCCCCGCCGCGGTGGGGATCTCCACCGCGAACCAGGTGTGGGGCCCGGCGTTCGACTACCCCATCATGCAGGGGACCAACGCGCCGGGGTTCGTACACGCCTTTCTGGGCACCTCCCGCCCCCTGGACCTGTGGATCGGCAAGGTGCACGGGCGGGCCTTCTGGGGCCGCCTGGAGGAGTCGCCCTTCGCGCCCACCGCGGCCGACTCGGCGGTGCGCTTCGGCACGGGGCTGGTGGTGGCCTTCTCGCCGCGGGGGGTCCCCGGACTGGAGTTCGGCTTCAGCCGCTTCTTCCACATGCCCTGGCCGGAGGGCGGCCCGGGCGGCGAGGAGATCTTCAAGCCGCTGGAGACCTTCTTCAAGGTCAACCTGTACAGCGTCATCGTGGACGGCGACACCATCGAGTCCTCCGAGTCGGTGGTGGCGAACCAGCTGGCGGCGCTGTTCGGGCGCTGGACGTTCCCGGAGAGCGGGCTGGAGCTGTACGGCGAGCTGGCGAGCGAGGACCACCGCCACAACCTGCGCGACTGGCTGCTGGAGCCCGACCACGCCACCACCTACTCGCTGGGCTTCCGCAAGGTGTGGATGCGGGACGAGCGCCGCTTCTGGTCGTTCCGCGGCGAGCTGCTCAACGGGCAGGCGTCGCACCTGGCGCGCACCCGCAGGCAGGACCCGTTCTACATCCACGCGCACACCCGGCAGGGGCACACCAGCCGCGGCCAGCTGCTGGGCTCGCCCGAGGCGTACGGGGGCGCGGCGACCACCCTGGCCGCCGACTACTACCACCCGGCCGGCCGGGTGACGGGCTTCTGGAAGCGCGCCGTGCGGCAGGAGCAGGGCCGGTTCCTGAGCACCGGGGTGGTGGAGACCCCCGACGTGATGCAGAGCCTGGGCGCCGAGGCGCTCCTGTTCCGCGGGCGCTGGGAGCTGGTGGGCGGGCTGGAGGGGGTGTACGACTTCAACCGGAACTTCGATTCCGACGTGGCCAACCTGAGCGCCTCGTTCGGAGTGCGGGCGCGGCTCTGAGCCGCCCCGGGCAGATACAACCAGGGATCATCCGAGGATGGACGAACAGGGCGCTCTGCTCACGCGGATCGAGAATCGCACGGCCGTCGCCGGGGTCATCGGCCTGGGCTACGTGGGCCTTCCGCTGGCCGTGGAGATCGCGCGCAGCGGGTACAGGGTGGTGGGCTTCGACATCACCGAGGCGGTGGTGGAGGGGATCAACCGCGGCGAGAGCCACATCCTGGACGTGGCGGGGGAGACCGTCCGCGAGCTGGTGGAGCGCGGGCTGCTCTCCGCCACCTCCGACCTGTCGCGCCTTGCCGAGTGCGACGTGGTCTCGGTGTGCGTGCCCACGCCGCTCAACAAGACCAAGGACCCCGACCTGTCGTACGTGGTGGCGGCGGGGCACGCGGTGCTGCACGGCCTGCGCCCGGGGCAGCTGGTGATCCTGGAGAGCACCACCTACCCGGGCACCACCCGCGAGGTACTCCTCCCGCTGCTGGGCGAGTCGGGGCACGAGGTGGGGGAGGAGTTCTTCCTGTGCTTCTCGCCGGAGCGCGTGGACCCCGGCAACCCGGTCTGGCACACCCGCAACACCCCCAAGGTGATCGGCGGCGTCACCCCGGCGTGCCTGGAGGCGGGGCTCGCCTTCTACTCGCGCGTCTTCGACACCATGGTGCCGGTGGAGAGCGCCGAGGCGGCCGAGCTGACCAAGGTGTACGAGAACACCTTCCGCATGATCAACATCGCCCTCGCCAACGAGCTGGCGCAGGCGTGCGACCGGCTGGGCGTGGACGTGTGGGGGGTGATCGAGGCGGCGGGGACCAAGCCGTTCGGCTTCATGAAGTTCACGCCGGGCCCCGGGCTGGGCGGGCACTGCATCCCGCTGGACCCGCACTACCTCTCCTGGAAGATGCGGACGCTGGCGTTCAAGACCCGCATGATCGAGCTGGCCAGCGAGATCAACTCCGAGATGCCGGCATTCGTGGTCCGCAAGGTGGCCGACGCGCTCAACGACGAGTCCAAGGCGGTGCGCGGCAGCCGGGTGCTGGTGCTGGGCGTCTCCTACAAAAAGGACATCGACGACCTGCGCGAGAGCCCGGCGCTGGAGATCATGCAGCTCCTGCAGGCCAAGGGCGCGGAGGTGTCGTTCCACGACCCGTTCTGCACCGTCATCGCCGACGACGGGCACACGCCGCTTCGCGACCTGCCCATGCACAGCATCCGCCTGACCGGCGGCGCGCTGGAAGAGGCGGACGCGGTGGTGGTGGTGACCGACCACGGCGGGGTGGACTACGGCCTGGTGGCGGAGCGCGCCCGGCTGGTGGTGGACACCCGCGGGGTCATGCGCGGCATCGACGGGGGCGCGCGGGTGGTGGGGCTCTCCGGCGAGGTGCGGGAGCCGGTGCAGCTGGTGGCCGGCCCGGCGTGACCCCGACGCCGCGGACGCGCTCCAGGATTGCGTGCGCGCGGCTTGCGCTGTATGATCTTCAGCTTCATCCGCCCCCCTGGCCGCCGCGCCGCTGCCCGGGGGCGGGACGACCGCGCGGGGAGGCGGTGTCCACTACGGAGATGCCGGAGCTTCCTTGGTGAACCAGACCGGGCCGTCGCCGGCGCGCCGCGCAGGGGTCGGCAAGCTCGTGCAGTTCGGCACCACCTGCGCCCGCCCGAAGCACACCCCCGTTCCCTTCCGCGAAGAGGACCTCCGGGCCGGCTGCCCGGAGCGGACCGCCGCCCCGTTCGGGTTCGCCGGGAAGGCGCCGCCCGGACGCCTCCCGCGCAATGCGACGGTTCGGGCTTCGCGCACACGCGGCATAGCGGACACGCGGCGTTCCGCGCCTGCGCGATGCGGGAACGGGACATGCGTGACCCTGCGCCCCGATCCGTCGTCTACAGGCGGTCGGGCTCCGGGGACTCGCCGGGAGTCGTTGGTTCGGGTTACGCGTGGCGTTCGAGGCGATCTTCGTGGCTACCTGTCTGGAGACCGGTAACATCCCTCCCCGAGACCCCGGTCCGCGTACCGCCCCCACGGGCGGCGCGGCATCTTCCGCCTGCCGCCGTTTCGCCTTCGCCTCGCACCGGGGCGCGGGCACTGTGACTTTCACGCTTCGACTCACCTGATGCTTGCCCACGCCGTCATCTTCGCGGTAGCACTCCTCGCAGGTCTGGTGCTGACGCCGGTGGTCATCCGTACGGCGATCGCCTGGGAGATGTTCGATCCTCCCCACGAGGACCGGCGCGTGCACACGGAGCCCCTTCCGCGCATCGGCGGCGTGGCGGTGTTCCTCGCGATGGGCGCGGGGCTGCTGGTGACGGCGCTCGCCTCGCTGCTGGGCCTGGAGCTGCTCACCGGGCCGCGCAGCTTCTTCTACGGGGTGCTCTTCGGCGGCGGGATCATCTTCGCCACGGGGCTGGTGGACGACGTGCGCGGGCTGCGCCCGGGCGCCAAGCTGGTCGCCCAGCTGGTGGCGGCGTTCGTGGTGTACGCCTACGGGTTCCGCATCGAGGTGGTGGGCGCGGGCTCCACCGAGCTGGTGCTGGGGTGGCTGGCGCTCCCGGTGACCATCCTGTGGATCGTGGGCGTGACCAACGCCTTCAACCTGATCGACGGGCTGGACGGGCTCGCCACCGGGATCGCGCTGGTGGCGCTGGTGACCACGCTGACGGTGTCGCTGGCGCTGGGCAACGTGGAGGTGAGCCTGCTGTCGGTGGCGCTGCTGGGCGCGCTGTTCGGCTTCCTGCGCTACAACTTCAACCCCGCGCGCATCTTTCTGGGCGACTCGGGGAGCCTGTTCGTGGGGTTCATGCTGGCGGTGCTCTCGGTGTACGGCTCGCAGAAGGCGGCCACCGCCATCCTCGCGGTGGTGCCGCTGTTCGCGCTGGCGGTGCCGCTGCTGGACACCGGGCTCGCCATCCTGCGCCGCTGGCTGCGCGGCATCCCCATCTCGCAGGCGGACGGGCGGCACATCCACCACCGCCTGCTGGCGCTGGGCCTCACGCACCGCAACGCGGTGATCGTGCTGTACGTTTCGGCCAGCGTGCTGGCGATGCTGGGGCTTTCGCTGGTGTTCGCGCCGCCCCCGGCGGTGATGTCGGTGGCGGCGGCGGGCGCGGGGGTCACGCTCTTCCTGCTGGTGTACGGGCTGCGCCGCCTGCAGTACCACGAGTTCGTGGAGGCGGGGGCGGTGCTGGCGTCCGGGCTGGCCCGGGTGCGGCGCACCATCCGCGACCGCATCTACGCCCAGGACCTGGGGCAGGTGGTGTGGAGCGCGGGGACCTTCGAGGAGGTCAACGCGGTGCTGGAGGACAACGCCTCCACCTTCGGCTTCCTGCACATGGAGGTGTGCCGGGAGAACTCCACGGGCTCGCGCCCGCTGGTGCTCTTCAACGGCCACGCGGCCCGCGCCTGGAAGCTGGACTACCCGGTGACCTGGCACGACTTCGTGGAGAGCGACGACTACGTGCTGCGCATCTGGTGCAACCCGCGCGACGGCGCGCGCCCCTACGGCGCGGAGCGGGTGGCGCAGATCCTGGCCCCGGTGATCGAGGAGTGGATGGCCCGCTACGGCCCGCAGCGGGCGGCGGCGCGCGCCTTCGGCCCGGCGCTGGAGCTGGAGCGCGCGGAGGGGGAGCGCGTCCTGGAGGTGGTGGAGCCGGTCAAGACGGCGCGGCTGGGGCTGGTCCGTCCGCGGGCGTAGCGGGCGGCGCGGCGCACCCCCGCCCGGGGGTGCGCGCGGGGCGCTCAAGTGCAGGTGGTTGAGAAGCTTTCGCCCTGGCGGTATATTCCCCTGCTGCCCCGTCCGGGGCAGCACAATTTTTTGTGGGATGTCCGCGCCGCCGTCCGGGCGGCGCGGCGAGGGGGTGCCCCCCCGAAGGATCATGGCAGCGGAGTGCAGATGGCTTCCCGCGTAGAGTCCACCATCACGCCGGTCACGGGCTTCGGCGCGCCCCGCCACGCGGAGCGCGCCGGCGTCCCGACGCTGGTGATCGAGCCGTCCGGGCGCTGGCCCCGGATCGACCTGCGCGAGCTGTGGGCGTACCGCGGGCTGTTCTTCTTCCTGGTGTGGCGCGACGTCAAGGTGCGCTACGCGCAGACGGTGCTGGGCGCGGGGTGGGCCATCCTCCAGCCGGTGCTGACCATGCTGGTCTTCACCGTGATCTTCGGGCGCTTCGCCAACATCCCCTCGGACGGCGTGCCGTACGCGGTGTTCTCGCTGGCCGCGCTGGTGCCCTGGACCTACTTCTCCACGGCGCTCTCCGGGGCCAGCAACAGCCTGGTCTCCAGCACCAACCTGATCACCAAGGTGTACTTTCCGCGCCTGGTGATCCCGTTCGCGCCGGTGCTGGCCGGGCTGGTGGACTTCGCGGTGGCGCTGCTGGTGCTGGGCGCGGTGATGCTCTTTTACGGGATCGTCCCCGGGCCGCTGGCGCTGGTGGTGGTGCCGCTGCTGGTGGTGGCGATGATGCTCACCTCGGCGGGGGTGGGGTGCTGGCTGGCGGCGCTCAACATCCAGTACCGCGACGTCAAGCACGTGACGCCCTTTTTGGTGCAGGTGTGGATGTACGCGTCGCCCATCGTGTACCCCATGTCGCTGGTGCCGGAGCGCTGGCACGGGGTGTACGCGCTGAACCCCATGGCCGGCATCGTGGAGGGCTTCCGCGCCGTGCTCCTGGGCACCGGCGCGGTCTCCTGGCCCACCATCGGCCTGTCGCTGGGGGTGGGCGCCGTCCTTTTCGTGACCGGCTCCCTCTACTTCCGGCGGACGGAGCGCGTCTTCGCCGACGTGGCCTGAGCCGGGGATCCGCCGCATGTCCAACATCGCAGTCCGCGTCGAGCACCTCGGCAAGCGCTACCGCATCGGCACGGCGGCCGAGCGCCACGACTCCATCCGCGAGGCGCTGGTGCAGGCCGTCAAGGCGCCGTTCCGCAACCTGGGCCGGGTGCGCAGCCTGGGCCGCTTCGCGGACGGCGACGCGGACGACGTGGTGTGGGCGCTGCGCGACGTGTCGTTCGAGGTCAAGCACGGCGAGGCGGTGGGCGTCATCGGGAGGAACGGGGCGGGGAAGAGCACGCTGCTCAAGATCCTTTCCCGCATCACCGAGCCGAGCACGGGCCGCGCGGTGGTTCACGGCCGGGTGGGCTCGCTGCTGGAGGTGGGGACGGGCTTCCACCCGGAGCTGACGGGCCGCGAGAACGTGTACCTGAACGGCTCCATCCTGGGGATGGACCGGGGGTACATCGACCGCAAGTTCGACGAGATCGTGGCGTTCTCGGGGGTGGAGAAGTACGTGGACACCCCGGTGAAGCGCTACTCCAGCGGCATGTACCTCCGCCTGGCCTTCGCGGTCGCGGCGCACCTGGAGCCCGAGGTGCTGATCGTGGACGAGGTGCTGGCGGTGGGCGACGCGGAGTTCCAGAAGAAGTGCCTGGGCAAGATGGGCGAGGTGGCCAAGGAGGGGCGCACGGTGCTCTTCGTCAGCCACCACATGGGGGCGGTGCGGGCGCTCTGCGACTCGGTGATGCTGCTCAGGGCGGGGACCTCGGTGGCCTTCGGGGACCCGGACGAGATCATCGGGCAGTACCTGGCGGTGCGCGGCGAGGCCGACACGCCGGAGCTGCTGTGGCCGGACCCGGCGGGCGCCCCCGGCACGGACGACCTGCGGGCGCGCGCGCTCCGCATCCGCGACGCGGACGGCCGCGTCACCAGCGAGGTGGCGGACGACGAGGACCTGCTGGTGGAGATCGAGTACGAGGTGCTGCACCGGATCTGGAATGCGCAGGTGGGGTTCCAGGTGCTCACCGCGGACGGCACCATCGTGATGGAGTCGTACCAGGGCGACCACGTGGGCGACGTGGGGATGCAGGAGCCGGGGCACTACCACTGGACCTGCCGCATCCCGGGCATGTTCCTGAACAGCGGGCAGTACTACCTCAAGCTCTGGGGCTACGTCCCGGACGTGAAGTACCTGTTCCCGACCGAGGTGCTGCTCCCGTTCTCCATCACCCTGCTGAAGCCGCTGGGCGCGGACCGCGGCAAGCGCCCCGGCCTGATCCGCACGCCGCTGGAGTGGCACGACATGTCGCCCGTGCCCGCGGCGCTGGGCGGCCGCAACGGCTGAGACGCCGCTCGCCCACGCCACGCGCGCGCCGGAGCGCCCTCGCATGCTCATCCGCCCGCGGGCGGGTGAGCATGCTGTGCATGGACGGCCGGC
Organism: Gemmatimonadota bacterium; assembly: GCA_040752145.1. GTDB lineage: Bacteria > Gemmatimonadota > Gemmatimonadetes > Longimicrobiales > Longimicrobiaceae > JAFAYN01. The sequence goes on along the minus strand of JBFMFL010000051.1, from coordinate 116 downwards.
ACGGCTTTGACGACGGCGCGCTCCGACGGGGCTCCGGCAACGGCACCCCTCACCCCCCGGCCCCCTCTCCCACAAGGAGAGAGGGGGAGAACTGCAACGGCGACCCCCCTCCCCCG
>JBFMFL010000509.1:0-3169 GCA_040752145.1 Gemmatimonadota bacterium | reverse complement strand
CCCCACCCGCGGGGCCTGGCTGGGCGCCCTGCTGCTGACGCTCGCCCTCCCCGCGGCCATGCTCGTGCTGCCGCGCCCGGCCCCGCCCGCGCCGCCGCAGCGGACGGCGGCGCCCGCGGACCTCGCCGGGGAGCGCATGGACCCCGCCGAGCTGCCGCTGGGGGAAGCGTCGCGGCCGCGGGTGGACCTGGCCGCGCTGGACCGGCCGCTCGTGCTGGGGTGGGGCGCCGCGTCCGGGGCCACGCTGCTGGCGCTGCTGGCCATGGCCGCCGTGCTGCGGCGGCGCCGCTCCGGCTGGCGCGCGGCGGAGCTGGCCGGCGTCCCCGTGCTCATCTCCCGCGACACGGGGCCGGCGGTGGTGGGGCTGGTCCGCAGCCGCATCGTGCTCCCCGAGTGGGCCGCCGGCGCCGACCCCGAGCGGCGCGACCTGCTGCTGGAGCACGAGACCGAGCACCTGCGCGCCGGCGACCCGCGCCTGCTCGCCGTGGGGCTCTTCGCGCTGGTGCTGGCCCCGTGGAACCCGGCCGTGTGGTGGCAGCTCCGCCGCCTCCGGCTCGCCGTGGAGATCGACTGCGACGCGCGCGTGCTGCGCCGCCGGGGCGACGTGCGCGCCTACGGGTCGCTCCTGCTGGAGGTGGGGCGCCGCGCCGGGGGCTCCGCCCTGGCCGTCGCCGCCTTCTCCGAGCCCGCCTCGTTCCTGGAAAGGAGGATCCGCATCATGACACAGCCTCGTGAACGCTCGCCCTGGACCCGCGCCGCCGGCTTCGGCGCGCTGGCCCTGGGGCTCGGCGCCGCCGCCTGCGAGACGCCCGCCCCCACCAGCCTCGCCCCCGCCCCCGTGGAGCGGGTGTACTCCGCCGCCGACGCGCCCCAGGGGCTCCAGCAGGCCCGCCTGACCCCCCGGGAGGCCGTCACCCGCCACTTCCCCGAGGTGCTCACCGAGGGCGTGGAGCCGAACACCGTGCTCACCTTCGTGGTGGACCACCGCGGCGAGGTGGTCCACTCCTCCCGGGCCAGGGCCGAGACGTTCGTCGCCTCGCAGGGCGGGGACGCGGCGGCCCGGATCGCTCCGGCGCCGGACGGGGCGGGCACGCGGGTGAGGCTGCGGGGCTCCAGCGTAATGGCCGAGGTCGCCGAGCGCCCCCGGTTCCGCATGAGCGCCGCCAGGGACGTGGAGGTGGACCCGGGGCAGATCGAGTCCGTGGACGTGATGAAGTTCCGTCCCGGCATGATGGGGCCGGGCGCGGTGGACGTGATCTGGATCCGCAAGCGGGACCCCGCCGCCCCGCCCGCCCCGGCCAAGGTCCGCGCGCCGGCCCCCGGCGGCGAGGCCGCACGGGAGCTGGTGGTCTCTCCCTCCCGGGGCGAGGCGGCGCTGCGCAGGCGCACGGCGGACGGCGACGAGGAGGTCTCCGGCGCACACATCCGGGTCAGCGGCGACCGGGTGACTGCCACCTCCACCCCCGACACCACGGGGCAGGGGCGGGCCCTGCTCCGCTACCGGCCGCGGAGCCCGGAGGGCGCTCCCACCGACGAGATCCGGGCGGTCGCGCTCCGGACCGGCCGGACGGATCCCGCGGTGATCGTCCAGGCCGTCGAGAAGCACCACCCCGGCGTCGCGCGGGGGCAGGCCTCCCCGGAGATGCTCTGGTTCGTGGTGGGCGCGGACGGCGAGGTCGTCAGGACCGGCACGGACCGCAACGCGGACTTCGACCGCTACGCCCCCGAGAGCATCGAGAGCGTGGAGGTGTTCAAGGGCGACCGCATCCAGGTGAACGGGCGCAGCGTGTCCGTGCTCTGGATGGTCCTCAAGGCATGAGGCGGATCGTCCGGCCGGCCGCGGCGGCGCTCGCCGCCGCGTGCCTGCTCGCGGGGTGCGGCGGCTCCGGCGGCCGGGCGGAGTCCGCCGCCGTGCGAGACAGCGCCGGGATCCGGGTGGTGGAGAGCGCCGCCCCCGCCTGGGGCGAGGGGGAGGGGTGGCGCCTCTCCCCGGAGCCCGTCCTGCGGGTGGGCGTGGCGGAGGGCGACCCCGCCTACCAGTTCGGCGCGGTGGCGGGGGCGGTGCGGCTGGCGGACGGCCGTGTCGCCGTGGCGGACCGGCAGAGCGGCGAGGTGCGCTGGTACGACGCCCGCGGCCGGCACGTGCGCACCGCCGGGCGGAAGGGCAGGGGGCCGGGCGAGTTCACCAGCATCGCGTGGATCCAGGCCGTGGGCGACTCGCTGGTGGTGGGCGACCGGGCCACGTCGCGCGTCACGGTGCTCGCCGCCGCGGACGGGCGGCTGGTCCGCACCGCGGAGATGGCGGACGACGCCTCGGGGCGGCGGCCCCGCCCGCTGGCGCCGCTCCCCGGCGGCGCCGTCCTGGCCGTGCTCCCCCCGCCGTTCGACCAGGCGCGCTCCGCGTCCGGGGCTCGCGACTCGGTCACCTACCTCCGCCAGGAGGCGGGCGGCGGGCCGCCCGCCGCGCTGGGCCGCTTTCCGGGCCCGGAGCGGCGCGTGACGGTCGGCGACGGGGCCGTGGACGTCCGGGAGCTCCCCTTCGCCCGGTACGACCACGTTGCGGCGGCGGGCGACGGGTTCTACCAGGGCTCCGCCTCGGCGCCCGAGGTGGGGCGGTACGACGCGCGCGGCCGGCTGGTGGGGCTGGTCCGCTGGGCCGGCGAGCTCCGCCGGGTGACCCCCGGGGACGTGGAGCGCTACCGCGGGCGCACGGTCACCGCCACGGACCCCATGGCCCGCGCCCGGATGCAGCGCCCGGCGCCGGAGCTCCCCTTCCCGGAGACCATGCCCGCGTACGGGGCGATCCTCGCCGACCGCGGCGGCGGGCTCTGGGTGCAGGAGTACGCCCCGCACTGGGAGGAGGCCCCCGTCCGCTGGACGGTGTTCGACCCGGAGGGCCGGCAGCTGGGCACGCTGCAGCTGCCCCCGCGCTTCCGCGTCACCGACGTCGGCGCCGACTACGTGCTGGGCGTGGCGCAGGACGAGCTGGACGTACAGCAGGTGCAGATGTACCGCCTGGACCGCCGCGGCGGCTGAGACCACCAGGCGCACACCGGGGCCCCGCGTGAGGGATGCGCGCCCGGAGGGCCGAGACCCCGCGGGGCAGTTTCCGCGGGGGCTCGGCTGCGTTGGCGAGCGTTGTTTGCTCGCCTACGCAGCGCGCAGCCCG
>JBFMFL010000508.1:0-3180 GCA_040752145.1 Gemmatimonadota bacterium | reverse complement strand
CGCGAGTCCGCGGCGGGGGCGCTTCGCACTTCGAGCATGGCCTGCCCGTCAGGGCACGGCGTCGTACAGCAGCGCGTTGACGAACATGGGCTGGGTGGCGCGCCAGAAGAGGCGGAAGAGCGGGTCGTCGGCGAACAGCACCACGTTGCCCTGCCCGACGCGCCTGGTCACCAGCCAGGAGCCCTCCTGGAGGCGCTTGAGGTTGTCCGGGGAGATGACGCCGGAGATGCGCGCCAGCTCCTTGGGGAAGTAGGCCACGCTCTCCACGCCCTCGGCGGGCTCGAAGACCAGGCCGCCCTCGTGCAGGGCGAAGGCGCGGTCGGCGCGGCCGTCCGTGCCGGCGCCCCAGGCCAGCGGGTGGGCGGGGTCCAGGCGGAGCGGGAGGATGGTGCCGGGCACCTGCTGCCGCCAGTCCTCGCGCTCGCGCTCCTCGCGCCCGGCAAGCGCCCGCGAGGCGCTGCCGGAGTCGGAGGGCTCGGAGCGGGTCTTGACCTCGGCGAGGGAGGCCAGGGCCTGCGCGGCGCCGGCCACCGCCACCAGCCGCCCGCCCCGCTCCACCCACGCCTTGAGCGCGTCCTGCGCCGGCTTGGCCGTGGCGGAGCCGCCGGCGTCGGGCATGACCACCACGTCGTACTGGGACAGGTCCAGGCGCGCCAGGTCGCCCGCCAGCACGGCGTCGAACGGCATCCCCAGCTCCCGCTCCAGGAAGTACCAGAAGGCGCCGTACGAGGTGGCGCTCACCCCCTCGCCGCCCACCAGGGCGACGCGCGGCATCTTCACCGCCACCACGTTCTCGCTCCCCAGGTCCACACCGCCCTGGCTGAGCCCGCTGGCGACGGGGACCACCACGCCGCCCAGCCCCGCCGCGGCCACGCGCGCCGCCAGCGAGTCGTTGCCGGCCGCGGGGAGGAACCAGCTCCCGGCGGCGTAGCGCTGCCCCGCGAAGGTGGAGGGCTTGTTGAGGACGCGCGCGCGCCCGCCGGAGGCCAGGAACTTCACCAGCCGCGGGGCGTTGCCGGCGCCCGCCGGCACCAGGTAGCCGTAGCCGGGCGCGGGGGCCGCGGGGCCCGCCGCCTCGCCGGCGGCGGCGGGCCCGGCGGTCCAGCCGGCCGAGGGGGTGGAGCCCACCCGGTACGCGGCCACGCCGTAGGCGTACGGGAGCGACCAGGCGCTCACGTCGTACGAGTACTCGGCCTTGAGCTCGGTCTCGGGCTGGAGCAGGGTGGTGGCCAGTCGGCCGCGGGGCTGGCGGGCCCGCACCCGGTACGTCCCGGCGGGGAAGCGGCTGCGCTCCTCGAAGCCGGGGTGGACGCGGGCTCCGGCGCCGAACGCCTGGCCCGCGCGCTCCACCTCGATCCCCTGCTGCCGCAGGTGCGCCACCAGCGCCTCCGCGCGGCTCGGGTCGGCGCCGGGGACCAGGAGGAAGTCGGAGGCGCCCTGCGCCACGGTCCGCGCCCCGGCGGCGAAGTCCAGCAGGAGCGTGCTCTTGCCGGCGGCGGCGGTGCGCAACGTGGCGTTGCCGGCCGTGCGGTGGTGCTCGGCGCGGTCGTGGAGCGTGAGCGTGTCGCCGTCGTCCTGGCGGATGGCGAGCCCCGCGGCGCCGTGCCCGGCCTGCTCGTACGTCATGCCGATGGCGCCGGTGAGCGAGGGCCAGGAGTCGCCGTAGCCGGGGTAGAACAGGTCGAACGCCTCGGCGGTGTAGTACTCCCAGCCGCGCGCGTCGAAGGCGCGGGCGTTCCCCTGCCCGAAGCGCTTCCCCCAGTCCAGGACGTAGTCCGGGTAGATGGGGTTGATGGGCGCGCTGGCCGGGAAGAAGAAGTACGACGAGTTGTAGTACATCTCGTGGAAGTCCACGTGCACCTGCGGGTTCCACCGGTTCCAGGTGGCCAGGCGCGCGCGGGTCTCCGGCTGGGTGCCCCAGCTCCAGTCGCGGTTCAGGTCGAACAGGTAGTGGTTGAAGCGCCCGCCCGGCCACGGCTCGCGGTGCTCGCGCGACTGCGGGTCGGGGTCCGGCGCCTGGCCCACCACCGAGTTGAACCACTGCACGTAGCGGTCGCGCCCGTCCGGGTTGGCGACCGGGTCGATGACCACCACCAGCGAGTCCAGCGCGCCGGCCACCTCGGGCGCGCCGCGGGCCAGGTCCCACGCGGTCCACATGGCGGCCTCGCTGGACGAGCTCTCGTTGCCGTGTACGCCGTAGGAGAAGTACACCACCGCCGGGTTGGCCGCGGCGATCTGCCGGGCGCGGTCGGCGGAGGTCTCCGGGCGGGTCAGCTCGGCGTTGGCGGCCAGGACGGCGTCCAGCCGCCGCAGGTTCTCCGGCGAGGCGACGACCAGCTGGAAGAGCTCGCGCCGCTCGGGGGTGGTGCCGTAGGGGCGGTACTCCACCAGCGGCGACGCGTCCGCCAGGGCGCGGGCGTAGTCGCGCACCCCGGCATGCGGAGTGAAGTGCTGGCCCATGGCGTACCCGTGGAACTGCTCGGGCGAGGGCGGCGCCTGCTGGGCGTGCGCGCCCAGGGGGAGCGCGAGGAGCAGGAGGACCGGCAGCGTACGCCGCCGCGGGGTGCGCAGGTGCATGCGGACCGTCTTGGTTTGCTGGGGATGGTCGAACGGGCGGCCGAACGGAAGCCGTAGCAACGTAACGCGCGCGCTTCCGGGGGCGCAACTCCGCGGCTTGACACCACACGGGCGCCGCGGTAGCCTCCGGGCTCCGCGTCGTCCACCCGTCTCCCTCGTTCCTCGCGCGCGATCCCCCCTTGAAGCACGCCGCTCTCCTCCTCGCCGCGCTCGCGCTGCCGGCCGCCCTGGGCGGCTGCCGCGACGAGTACCCGGGCACCCTGTCGCGCGAGCGCTTCGTCGCCGTGAACGTGGCGCTGCGCAGGCTGGACGTGCCCCGCCGCGACTCGCTGCGCACCCCCGCCGACTCGGCCCGCGCGCGCGCCGCCGTGCTGAAGCGGCTGGGGGTGACGGAGAAGGACCTGCGGGCGTACGTGGACGCGCGGCGCAACGACACCGAGGAGCTGTCGGAGACCTGGACCGAGATCTCCGCGCGCATCACCCGCGCCGACAGCACGGCGCGCGCGGACTCGGTGCGCAGGGACTCGCTGGCCCGCGCGAAGAAGGACACGGCGGCAGCGCGGCGCGACACGGCGGCCGCCAGGACGCAGCCCACCGCCCCGC
>JBFMFL010000507.1:0-3191 GCA_040752145.1 Gemmatimonadota bacterium | reverse complement strand
GCCGCGGACGCGGCCGGGCTGGCGGAGCCCGACGGCGTGGCCGCCGCGGGAGCCGCCGGGCGCGCGTGGACGACCGGCGGGCGGTCGCCGCCGAGGGCGGCGGAGCCGTGGCGCGCGGACAGGCCCTCCAGCAGCGGGAGGCGGTCCGTCATGCGCATGATGCGGCCGGCGATGGCCGCGCCGTGGCTGCCGTCGGACAGGCCGGGACGGGTGGCGGGGCGGACGAGCCGCGCCACCAGCGCCGGGTCCGCCGCCCCTTCCCAGGGCGCGCTCGCGTCCGCCATGGCTAGCCGAACACCCGCCCGAGGACGTCGGCGGCGGCGCGGCCGCGCGGCCCCTCCGGGCCCGCGGCGGGCCGCCCGATCCCCTTGTGTACCAGCTCCACCGACTCCACCGCCACCGCCCCGGCCTCCGCGCGGAAGTCCGGCCCCGACCAGCGCACCGGGTACGCCCCGGTGAAGTTCCAGTAGAGCGCCGGCGTGCGCTGCGCGTCCAGCAGGTAGATGGTCCCGTTGCGCCGCACCACGTTGCCGCGCGTCACCTCCTGGTGCCACGCCCACAGCGTGTCCACGTCCGTGATCCCCCGCCGCAGCACCAGGTTGGAGGGATAGCGCGTGGGCCCCGGGAGCCGGTGCACGAAGCCGTTCTCCCCGCCCTCGCGGTAGTCCTCCACCTCCGTCTCCACCTGCAGCCCCGTCACCTCCGAGAACCCGCCCACCACCAGCCCCTCGATCTCCACGAGGAAGCTCGCGCCCAGGTACGGATCGTTCCGCTTCCCCGGCGCCCCCGTGGCCGCGCTGAGCGGTGCGTTGAATGCGAGCTTGGAGGACATCTGGACGGCAGTGCGTGAGTGCGAAAGTGCGTGAGTGCGAAGTGAACGGCACGGCCCCCCATCCTCCCGGCCCCCTTCCCCCGCAAGCGAGGGAAGGGGGAGCACGACAGATCCGCGTAGTTTCCCCTCCCTCGCTTGCGGGGGAGGGGCGGCGCGCAGCGCCGGGGTGGGGGGCCCCCGCGGACGCCAGCACCAGCCCCGCGTGAGGGATTTCGGCCCGAAGGGGCGAGACCCGGCGGGGCAGTTTCCGCCGGGGCTCGACTCCGTTGGGCTGCGTTGTTTGCAGCCCTACGGAGCCGAAGCCCGACCCCGGCGCCAGCCGGGGGCACGCCCTACCCTGCCGTTGCCGTCAAAGCAGTTCAGAACCGCTTCGGCCCGGCACCCCCAACGTCTTGATTGATGCGCTCGTTGATCCGCGACACCTCGGCCACCCACAGCTGCCGCTCGCGGTGCTCCATCTCCATGACCTGGTCGTACGGCCAGTGCAGATAGTAGCTGACGTAGGCTACCTCCTCGTACAAGCGCTCCAAGGGGTAGCCGGCTACCCCCCCAGGCCGGCCGTCTCCACCTCGAACTCGCCCTGGCAGTGCGGGCAGGCGACGGCCAGGCGCGTGCTGCCGTTCTCGTTCACGCGCCGGTACAGCTCCTGGAGGTACGCCAGGTCCGCGGCGAACAGCCCCTCCACCACGCCGGGGTTCACCGCCGGCAGCTCGCCCAGCCGCACGATCACGCGGGAGAGCAGGATGACCACCAGGTACCCGGGGTTGGCCTGCACCCGCGGGTCGCGCAGCGGGGCGATCTCGTCGTAGGCGGTCGCCAGCCTCATCACGCCCTCGCGGTGGAGGGTCCCCTCCCGGTCCACGTAGCCGCAGGGGAGCGTGAAGGGGAATTCCGTCTGCAGCATGGCGGCGCCTTACCGCTGGAGGACCAGGCCCTCGTGGGACAGCTCGATGGACTCGATGGCCACCTCGTTGCCGGTGGCGTTGAACGACGGGCCGCTCCACTTGCTGGGCCAGGCGTCCACGAAGTTCCAGCGCATCTTCTCCTGGCCGCCGGCGTCCAGCAGCACGATGGAGCCGTTGGCGCGCTTGACGTTCCCCTCGGCCGCCTTCTGGCGCCACTCCCAGATCTCCGCGTCGTCCGTCATCCCCCAGCGCAGGGTGATGTTGGAGTAGCGCACCATCCCCGGCAGCTTGCGCGAGGTGGGGCGGTCGGTGCCCTCGCGGTACTCCACGGGGTCCTGGCTGGAGTCCAGCCCGGTGCACTCGCGGAAGCCCGCCCGGACGATGCCGTCGATCTCGACGAGGAAGTTGTAGCTGAGGTACGGGTCCCTGCGGTCTCCGACTGGCACGGTTGGCCTCCTTGTGTAGTCAGGCGGGCCCGGCGGGCCCGGGGGTGTCGATGCCGTCCGCCTCGCGCGCGAAGCGGACGACGATGAACTCGTTGGGTACGGCGGGGGCGAGGCCGACCTCCACCACCACCGTGCCGGCGGCGCGCACCTCCGGCGGGTTGAGCGCGGCGTCGCAGCGGACGAAGTACGCCTCCTCCGGCCTGCTCCCCTGCAGCGCGCCGCGCCGGAACGCGGTGTCCAGGTAGGCGCCCACCTCGCGGACGATGCGCGCCCACAGCCCGGGGTCGGCCGGCTCGAAGGCCACGTCCGCCAGCATGCGGCGGGTCCAGCGGCCCAGGGTGAGCACCGTCCGCCGCACGTTGACGTACTTCCAGGCGGCCTCCTCCGGCGGGGCGGCGTCGGCGCCGCTCAGCGCCCGCGCCCCCCACACCCGCACGCCGCGCCCGGGAAAGGCGCGGATGCAGTTGATGCCGGCCGCGTTGAGCGCGCCGTTCGCCGCGTCGTCCAGCAGGACGGTGAGGTCCAGCACCCCGTCCAGCCGCTCGTTGGCGGGCGGCTTGTGGACGCCCACCCGGGCGTCGGACACGGCGTAGACCCCGGCCACGTGGCCGCAGGGCGGCACGGCGTCGTCCCAGCCCTCCACCCGCAGCCACGGGTAGTAGAGCGCCGCGTCGCGGAGAGCGGCCCGCCCCGGCGCTTCGCCGCCCGCGGCGAGCTCCGCGCGCTGCGCCAGCGCCCCGGCCGGCGGGTCGCCGGGCACGGAGTCCAGGATGGCGAAGCGCCCGCCGGCCCGCCCGCAGTGGCGCAGCACCGCCTGCTGGCGGCGGATCGCCTCCCCGCGGGGGAGGAGCATGGCGTCGGGGACGCACACCAGGTCCACGTCGTCGGCCGCCTCCAGCGCGGCCAGGCCGCGCTCCAGCGCCTCCGCGCCGCCGTCCGCCAGCCGCACCACCCGGCACAGCGCGCCGCCCACGCGGAAGAAGCCGTGCACCGCCGGGGCGAGCAGGC
>JBFMFL010000506.1:0-3228 GCA_040752145.1 Gemmatimonadota bacterium | reverse complement strand
TTCTGAGCGTGACCGCGTTCGAGAAAACGCCCGTGGAACAAGCACTTTCAGCGGCAGGCTACACCTCTGCGGACGGAGGCTCTTCTAACCAGTTGCAGCTCTTCGACTTCTAACCGGACACTACTGGAAGCTGATATTGATCCGAGTTATCCAGGGACCAGATGGCCGATTACTCAGAACGATGTCCGTAACGCTGTAGATATGATTGAGCGTATAACAGAGGCTATTCATCAACTGCTCTAGGCTGGGTTAGAACGGTTGTGCGGGCGCCCACCGCGGCGGGGAAACGGAAGAGCCGGCACCTCGTGGAGGGCCGGCTCTTCGCGTCTTGGTCTGGCGGCGAACGGCTCAGTTCGCCGCCGCGGGCGCCCCGCCGAAGGGGAGCCGCTCCGGCATGTCCGCGATCACGTAGGCCATCACCGCCAGGGTCGCCACGCACTCCGCGAACTCGCGGGCGTCCAGCTTGTCGATGGTGTCGGCGTCGGTGTGGTGGTACCAGAAGTACTCGGTCTCGTCAACGACCAGCCCCATCCCCGGCACCCCCAGCGCCATGATGGGCCCGATGTCCGCCCCGCCGCCGCCGCGGGTGACCGCCCCCGCGCCGATGCGGTCCAGCAGCGTCCCCACCTGGCGGACCAGGGCGTACGCCGAGTCGGTGCCGGAGAAGCCGAAGCCGCGGGGCTTGAACACGCCCGCGTCCGACTCCATGGCGAGCACGTGGTTGCGCAGCTCGGCCCGGTGGGCGTCGCGGTAGGCGTTGCCGCCGCGCAGCCCGTTCTCCTCGTTGGTCCACCCCACCACCCGCACGGTGCGGCGCGGGCGCAGCCCCAGCTCCTTCATCAGCCGCACCGCCTCCCAGGCCGCCACCACCCCGCCCGCGTCGTCCATGGCGCCCTGGCCCACGTCCCACGAGTCGATGTGGCCGCCCAGCACCACCACCTCCTCTGGGCGCTCCCGGCCGCGGATCTCCGCCACGACGTTGCGCGAGGGCGCGTCGGGGAGCGTCTGCGCGCTCATCTTCAGCGTCACGCGCGGGCGCACCCCCTGCTCCTGCAGGCGGTGCAGCATCATGGCGTCCTCCACCGTGATCGCCGCGTGCGGGATGCGGGCGACGGCGGTGTCGTACCGCATGCTCCCGGTGTGCGGCGTCTTCATGGAATACGGCGTCACCGAGCGGATCAGGCTGGCGACGGCGCCCACCCGGGCCGCCTCGATCGCCCCGTTGGTGCGGTAGCGGACCGTCTCGCCGTAGGTGGTGAAGGGCGCGTCGTACACCACGATCTTCCCGCGCGCCTCGGCGGCGCGGCGGGCCAGCTCGTCGAAGCTCCCCACCACCAGCACCTCGGCGGTGATCCCCCCCGGCGGCGTGGCGATGCTCCCGCCCAGCCCCAGCATGGGGAGGTTCTGGCGGCGCGGGGCCACCATCTCCGCCGACTCCTGGCCGCGCACCCAGTGCGGAACCATCACCGGCTCGCCGCGGACGTTGTCCAGCCCGTCCTTCCTCATCTCGGCCAGGGTCCAGTCGATGGCGCTCTCCAGGCTCTGCGATCCGCTGAAGCGGTGGCCGAAGCGGTCCACCAGCACGGTGAGCCGGCGCCAGGCGGAGCTGTCCGCCAGCGCCCGGTCGATCAGGCTGTCGGCGCGCTGCCGGTACTGCGCCGCGAGCGGGCCGGGCCGGGCGGGCTGCGCGGCCGGCTGCTGGGCCGCGGCGACGGGCGGAGCTGCGGCCGCGACGGCGGCGGCCGCGGCGAGGACGCGTGCGAACGATGCTGTCTTCATGGGCATGGGCGGGAGGGCCGGACGTGGGCGACGCGAGCCCTGAAGATACGCCGAAGGGCCCGCTCCCGCCAAGCGCGCAAACCAAACCGCGGTCCGCGTGTACAAGGACGGCCCCTGCGTCCGTGTCATGCAAGCCGTTGTGGCTCAACCGAGTATGCGCATCGTTCGAATCCTGTTCGCCGCCTTCTTCCTGCCCGGCGCCTTCACCGCCGCTCCGTCCCCCGCGCAGTCGGGCGGGGACGCGGTGACCGGCCGGGTGGTCGCCGCGGACGGCGGGAGCGCCGCCGGCGTGCGGGTGGTGGTCTCCGGCGCCGCCTTCGCCGACTCGGCGACCACGGACTCCGCGGGCAGCTACACCCTGCGGCTCCCGGCGCGCGTCCGCGACGACTCGGTGGAGCTGGTCGCGCGCGAGGCGGACCCGGTCTCCGGCCGCTACCACCCCGCCGCGGTGCGCCTGGCCCGCCGCGACCTGGCGGGGGAGCACGCCTTCGTGCTGGTGCCCCGCGCGTGGACCATCCCCGCGGGCACGTACGCCGGCACCACGGTGGAGATCAGCCTGCGCCGGGCCTTCCAGCCGGTGTGCGGCGGCTGCTCGGCGTTCCTGAGGCGCAGCAGCGTCGTCGGGGGCGGCGTGCGCACCTGGCCGGACGCGCTCTTCCCGCTGCGCGTGGTCTTCGACCGCGAGTTCTCGCCGCTCCCCATCAGCCCGCGCGACTCGGTGTCGTTCTGGCGCGGCGCCGAGGAGCTGGAGCGCGACTTCGGCGCGGACCTGCTCCGCCCGGCGCCCTACTCGGCCTCCGCCCCGGTGGGCGACAGCGTCCCCAGCGACCTGATCTTCGTGCTGCTGGACCCGTCGCTGCGGGTGTCCGGGCTGGGCACGGCCGGCGCGTACGGCGACGACATCGTCTTCGGGGAGGTCCGCTTCAAGGGGAGCAGCCTGCTCGCCGGCGGGGAGGGGCGGGACGTGGTGGTGCACGAGTTGATGCACGCCATGGGGCTGGGGCACACGTGCAGCTGGCGCTCGGTGATGGCGGTGTCCACGCGCTGCCCCGGAATGCGCTCCGAGCGCGCGACCCCGGAGGACGTGGCCTATGCGCAGGTGGTGCGGCGGGTGCGGCAGCTGCAGCGGCAGGTGGGGGCGCGGTGGGGGCTGGAGGCTGCGCTCGCCGGCGAGGAGCGGGAGATCGGGTCGTTCGCCGTCGTTGCGCCGGGGCGTACGGACGACGAACGGCACTGAGGTGCGGGTTCGGGCGTGCCCCCGCTGGCGCGGGGTCGGGCTGCGGCTCCGTAACGCACGATACAACCGTGCGTAACGGAGGCGAGCCCGCACGATACTACTGTGCGGTCTCGCCGCTTCGCGCTCGCATCCCTCACGCGGGCGGCGCGCTGGCGTCCTCGGGCCCCCACCCGGCTCGCTTGAGGCTCGCCACCCTCCCCCAATTCTGGGGG
>JBFMFL010000505.1:0-3229 GCA_040752145.1 Gemmatimonadota bacterium | reverse complement strand
GCGGGGCCGGGGGCGGGCCCCGCCGCCGGGAGGGGGCCGCACCCGGGGGGGGCCGCTGCGCGCTTCCGGCACCTCCCACCCGGTGCCGGGTACTCCTCCCGGCGCGGCGACCCCCGTCTCCGTCCGCGGCCGATTCCCAGCTACACGGTTCCATGCCCCCGATCCGCACCGCGCCCGCGCGCGTACTCGTACTCCTCGCCCTGGCCGGGCTGCCGGCCGGCGCGCTCGCCCAGGGGCGCGCCGCCGTCCCGGCCGCGGCCGCGGCCACGGCGCGCGCGCCGCTCGCCGCGCCGCTCCCCGTGGACACGGCGGTCGCCATGGGGCGGCTCCCCAACGGGATGCGCTACTACGTGCGCCGCAACCACGAGCCCGAGAAGCGCGCCGAGCTGCGCCTGGTGGTCAACGCCGGCTCGGTGCTGGAGGGCGAGGACCAGCGCGGCATGGCGCACCTGGTGGAGCACATGGCCTTCAACGGGACGCGCAACTTCGCCAAGCAGGAGATCCGCGACTACCTGGAGCGGGTGGGGATGCGCTTCGGCGCGGACGTCAACGCCTACACGGGGTTCGACGAGACGGTGTTCTCGCTCACCCTCCCCACCGACAGCGCCGGGGTGCTGGACACGGGCCTGCGCATCCTGGACGACTGGGCGCGCGCCGTGACCTTCGACGCGGAGGAGATCGAGAAGGAGCGCAAGGTGGTGATCGAGGAGTGGCGGCTGGGGCAGGGGGCCGGCTCGCGCCTGCGCGACCGCCAGTTCCCGGTGCTCTTCCGCGGCTCGCGCTACGCCGAGCGGCTCCCCATCGGCTCGCGCGAGTCGCTGGAGCGCGCCGACCCGGCCGCGCTGCGCCGCTTCTACGCCGAGTGGTACCGCCCCGAGCTGATGGCGGTGGTGGCCGTGGGCGACTTCGACCGGGACGCCATGGTGCGCGCCATCCGCGAGCGCTTCGCCGCCGTCCCCGCCTCCCCCGCGCCCAGGGAGCGCCCGGCGTTCGGGCTCCCGGAGCACGGCGAGACGCTGTTCTCCATCGCCACCGACCCGGAGACCACCGGCTCGGGGGTCACCGTGTACTTCAAGCACCCGCGCCGAGGCGACGGCACGGTGGGCGCCTACCGCGAGGGGATCGTGGAGACGCTGTACCTGGGGATGCTCGGCGACCGCCTCTACGAGCTGACCCAGAAGCCGGACGCGCCCTACCTGTCGGCCTCGGCCTCGTCGGGGCCGCTGGTGCGCGGCACGGACGCGCAGGTGCTCTCCGCCGGCGTGCGCGACGGCGGCGTGGAGCGGGGCCTGGAGGCGCTGCTCACCGAGGCGGAGCGCGCCGCGCAGCACGGCTTCACCGCGTCCGAGCTGGCGCGGCAGAAGGAGACGCTGCTGCGGCTGTGGGAGCAGGTGTACGCGGAGCGCGACAAGGTGCACTCCGGCCAGTTCACGGCGGAGTACGTGGCCCACTTCCTGGAGGGCGAGCCCATCCCGGACGTGGCCTCGGAGTTCGAGCTGTACCGCCGCTTCCTCCCGGGGATCACGCTGGAGGAGGTGAACCGCATGGCCGCCGCCCGCCTGCGGGGGCAGGGGCGGGTGGTGCTGGTGAGCCTCCCCGAGAAGGCGGGGCTCGCCGTGCCCACCGAGGCGGCGCTGCGCGCTGTGGTGGACTCGGTGGGCGGGCGCCGGGTGGCCGCCTACGACGACCGGGTCTCCGACCGCCCGCTGGTGGCCACGCCACCGCGGGCGGGGCGGGTGGTGGCGGAGCGGACGGTGCCCGGGGTGGACGTGCGGGAGTGGACGCTCTCCAACGGGGTGCGGGTGCTGGTGAAGTCCACCGACTTCAAGGAGGACGAGTTCCTGTTCGCCGGCAACAGCCCGGGCGGGACCTCGCTGGCCCCCGACTCGCTCTGGGTGCCGGCGCTCACCGCGGCCGGGGTGGTGACGGGCGGCGGGGTGGGGGAGCTGAGCCTGGTGGAGCTGGGGAAGCGGCTCTCCGGCAAGCTGGTGGGCGTGGGGCCCAACGTGGGCGACCTGCGCGAGGGGTTCAGCGGGGGCGGGTCCACCCGGGACGTGGAGATGCTGCTCCAGCTGGTGTACCTGTACTTCACGGCGCCGCGCCCGGACAGCACCGCCTTCCTGACGTACCAGTCGCGCGCCCGGGAGGCGCTGCGCAACCGCGACGCCTCGCCGGAGCAGGCGTTCGGGGACACGCTGCGCCTGACGCTGGCGCAGAACCACCCGCGCGCCCGGCCGCTCACCAGCGAGACGTTCGAGCGGATGGACCTGGCCCGCTCGCTCGCCTTCTACCGCGACCGCTTCGCCGACGCGGGCGACTTCACCTTCTACTTCGTGGGGAGCCTGGACCCCGCGAAGCTGCGTCCCCTGGTGGAGCGCTGGCTGGGCGGGCTCCCTTCCACGGGCAGGAAGGAGAGCTGGCGCGACGTGGGGATGGCCTACCCGCGCGGGGTGGTCCGCAAGACGGTGCGCAAGGGCGTGGAGCCCAAGGCGCGCACCCAGCTGGTGTTCACCGGCACGGCGCCCTTCGACCGCGACACCATCGCGGCGACCCACGCCGTGGCCGAGGTGCTGGAGCTGCGCCTGCGCGACCTGCTGCGCGAGGACATGGGCGGCACCTACGGGGCGAGCGTGGGCGCCGGCGCCGCGCGCGACCCGAGCCCCACCTACTCGGTGAGCATCGGCTTCGGGACCTCGCCGGAGCGGGTGGAGGAGCTGACGGGGGTGGTGCTGGCGCAGATCGACTCCCTGAAGCGCGCCGGCCCCACCGAGGCCGAGCTCCAGAAGGTGCGCGAGGCGGAGCGCCGCTCGCGCGAGACGGAGAT
Source organism: Gemmatimonadota bacterium (assembly GCA_040752145.1). Lineage (GTDB taxonomy): Bacteria > Gemmatimonadota > Gemmatimonadetes > Longimicrobiales > Longimicrobiaceae > JAFAYN01. The sequence goes on along the minus strand of JBFMFL010000505.1, from coordinate 405 downwards.
GCGCGACAACGGCTTCTGGATCTCGCAGATGATCTCGTACGTGAACGCCGGCTGGGACCTGCGCGAGATCCCCGCCGGCGGCGACCGCACCGCCCGCCTCACCGCCGAGGCCGTGCGCGACGCCGCCCGGCGCTACCTGGACACCGGGAACTACGTGCAGGTGACGCTGCTGCCGGAAAAGTGACGGCACGGAGTACGCTGAACGGCAGTGCGAAAGTGCGTGAGTGCGTAAACGACAGCGCCCCCGTCGGGAGAGCCCGGCGGGGGCGTCTTGTACGGCGACCCCCTCCCCCGGCCCCTCCCCGCAAGGGGGAGGGGAGAACGGCACGGTAGCGGGCGGGTTCCGAGCGGGGGGCACCCCCCATCCCCCGGCCCCCTTCCCCCGCAAGCGAGGGAAGGGGGAGC
>JBFMFL010000504.1:0-3256 GCA_040752145.1 Gemmatimonadota bacterium | reverse complement strand
CGAAGTCGGCGCGGACGCACTTTCGCACTCCCGCACTCTCGCACTCCCGCACTCCCTGTCCCCCGACAACCTGGCCTACGTCATCTACACCTCGGGCTCCACCGGCACCCCCAAGGGCGTGCTGGTCGCGCACCGCGGGCTGTCCAACTACCTGGCGTGGTTCGACGAGGAGGTGCTCGGGGCCGACGGCTTCGCGTTGCCGCTGGTGTCGCGGCTGAGCTTCGACGCGCACGTACGGCAGCTCTTTCCGCCGCTGCTGAGGGGCGAGCCGGTGTGGGTGCTGCCGGAGGAGACCGCGACCGACCCGGCCGCGCTGCTGCGGGCCATCTCCGCGCACGAGCGCGTGTCGTTCGGCGGCGTGCCCTCGCTGTGGAGCGCGATGCTGGACCTGGTGCGCGCGGGCGAGGCGCCCAGGCCGCGGGGGCTGCGCGCCGTGCTGCTGGGCGGCGAGGCGCTGTCGCCCGACCTGGCCGAGCGCACCTTCGCCACCTTCCCCGAGGTGGCGCTGCTGAACCACTACGGGCCCACCGAGGCCACCGTCAACACCACGGTGGCGCGGGTGCGGCCGTTCGAGCCCGTCACCATCGGCCGGCCGGTGGGGAACGTGCGCGTGTACCTGCTGGACGCGCAGGGCGTGCCGACCCCCGTGGGCGTCCCCGGCGAGCTGTACGTGGCCGGCGCCGGCGTGGCCCGCGGCTACCTGGGGCGGCCGGAACTCACGGCCGAGAAGTTCGTCCCGGACCCGTTCTCGGGCGAAGCGGGGGCGCGGATGTACCGCTCCGGCGACCGGGTGCGCCGGCGCGCCGACGGCGAGCTGGAGTACGTGGGCCGCGTGGACCAGCAGGTCAAGGTGCGCGGCTTCCGCATCGAGCCCGGCGAGATCGAGGCCGTGCTGGAGCGCCACCCCGGCGTCCGCGCCGCCGCCGTGGCCGTGCGCGAGGACGCGCCGGGCGCGCCGCGGCTGGTGGGCTACGTGGTCCCGGAGAGCGGCGCCACGCCCTCCACGTCCGAGCTGCGCCGCCACCTGGCCGAGCGGCTGCCGGAGTACATGGTCCCCGGCGCGATCGCCGTGCTGGAGGCGCTTCCGCTCTCCCCCAACGGAAAGGTGGACCGCCGCGCCCTCCCCGCGCCGGAGACGGCGGCCGGCGCGGGCGACGACTTCGTGGCGCCGCGCACCCCGGCCGAGGAGATCCTGGCCGGCATCTGGGCCGAGGTGCTCAGGCTCGAGACGGTGGGCGCGCACGACAACTTCTTCGAGATCGGCGGGCACTCGCTGCTCGCCACCCGCGTCGTGTCCCGCATCCGCGAGACCTTCGGGGCCGAGGTGCCGCTGCGCGCCGTGTTCGAGGCGCCCACCCTGTCCGGCCTGGCCGAGCGGGTGCAGGCCGCGCTGGGCGAGGGCGTGGGCGTGCAGGCGCCGCCGCTGCGCCGCATCCCGCGCGGCGGCCCGCTCCCCGTCTCCTTCTCGCAGCAGCGGCTCTGGTTCATCCAGCAGATGGAGCCGCGGAGCGCCGCGTACAACATGCCGTACGCGCTGCGCATCCGCGGCCGGCTGGACCTGGACGCGCTGGAGCGGAGCTTCGCCGCGCTGCGGGAGCGCCACGAGACGCTGCGCACCACGTTCGCCGAGGTGGACGGCGAGCCCGTGCAGCGGGTGGGCGCGCCGGGCCCGCGCGAGCTCCCCGTCACCGACCTGCGGGACTTCGCCGGGGAGGCGCAGGCCGCCGAGCTCCGCCTGCGGGTGCAGGAGGAGGTCGCCCGCCCCTTCGACCTGGAGGCCGGGCCGCCGTTCCGGGTGCGGCTCCTCCGGCTGGGCGAGGAGGAGTGGGGGATGGTGATGGTGCTCCACCACATCGTCAGCGACGGCTGGTCCACCGGCGTGCTGATGCGCGAGCTGTCGGCGTGCTACGCCGCCTTCGCGCGCGGCGGCGAGCCCCTGCTGCCGCCGCTGCCGGTGCAGTACGCCGACTTCGCCGCCTGGCAGCGCGAGTGGCTCTCCGGCGAGACGCTGGACCTGCAGCTCGACTGGTGGCGCGGCCGCCTGGCCGGCGCCCCGCCGCTCCTCGCCGTCCCCACCGACCGCCCCCGCGGCGCGGTGCAGGGCTCCGAGGGCGCGCACCGCTCGTTCCAGCTGTCGGCGGAGACCTCGGCCGCGCTCCAGGCGCTCGGCCGCCGCGAGCGCGCCACGCTGTTCATGACGCTGCTGGCCGCCTGGCAGGCGCTCCTGGGCCGCTGGTCCGGCCAGGACGACGTGCTGGTGGGCACGCCCATCGCCGGGCGCAGCCGGGTGGAGGTGGAGGGGCTGATCGGCTTCTTCGTCAACACCCTGGTGCTCCGCGGCGACCTGTCGGGCGGTCCCACCTTCGCGGGGCTGGTCCGCCGCGTCCGCGACGTCACCCTGGGCGCCTACGCGCACCAGGACGTCCCCTTCGACAAGCTGGTGGAGGAGCTCCACCCGGAGCGCTCGCTCACGCACACGCCCGTCTACCAGGCCGTGTTCACGCTCCAGAACAACGAGGCCGCGCTGCTCAGCCTGGGCGGCCTGGCGCTGGAGACGATCCGCCGGGACGCGGAGAGCGCCCGCTTCGACCTGAGCCTGGGGATGGCGGAGCGCGACGGCCGGCTGTCGGGATTCATGATGTACCGCACCGAGCTGTTCGACGGCGCCACCGTCGAGCGGATGCTGGCCCACTTCGCCGCGCTGCTGGACGGGATCGCGGCCGACCCCGACCGCCGCATCGCCGACTACGCCCTGCTGGGCGACGGCGAGCGCCGGCAGCTGCTGGAGGAGTGGACCGCCACCGCCCGCCCCTACGACCTGTCGCGCCCGGTCCACGAGCTCGTCTCCGAGCAGGCCCGCCGGACCCCGGACGCCCCCGCCGTGGTGTCGGCCGCCGGCACGCTCAGCTTCGCGGAGCTGGAGCGCCGCGCGGACGCCCTGGCCCGCCGTCTCGCCGGCGCGGGCGTGGGCGTGGACGGCCGGGTGGGGCTGCTGCTGGAGCGCGGCCCGGAGACCGTCGTCGCCGTGCTCGGCATCCTCAGGGCCGGCGCCGCCTACGTCGCGCTGGACCCCGCCTACCCCGACGAGCGCCTGCACTTCATGCTGGAGGACGCCGGCGCGTCCGCGGTGGTGACGAGCACGGAGCTGGCCGGGCGGATCGGCGGGTTCGCCGGCGCGGTGGTCGAGGTCGACCGCGAAGTCGGCGCGGACGCACTTTCGCACTCCCGCACTCTCGCACTCCCGCACTCCCTGTCC
>JBFMFL010000503.1:0-3292 GCA_040752145.1 Gemmatimonadota bacterium | reverse complement strand
CGCGGACGCCAGTTCCGTGTCGGCCGTCGAAGAAGCAGTTCTCCCCTCCCCCCTTGCGGGGGAGGGGCCGGGGGAGGGGGGTCTGCCGTCTCGCGACAGCCTCGCCTACGTCATCTACACCTCCGGATCCACCGGCACGCCGAAAGGCGTCGAGGTCACGCACGGTGCGCTGCTGAACCTCGTCCACTGGCACCGCGACGCGTTCGGCGTCACCGAGGCCGACCGCGCGACGCAGCTCGCCGGCCTGGGCTTCGACGCGTCGGTGTGGGAGCTGTGGCCGTACCTCGCCTCCGGCGCGGCGGTGTACCTCGTGGCGGACGAGGAGACCCGCACCTCGCCGGCTGCGCTGCGCGACTTCCTGCTCGACACGGGGATCACGGCGGCCTTCGCGCCGACGCCGATGGCCGAGGCGCTGCTCGCGCTGGAATGGCCGGCGGAGGCGCCGCTGCGCGTGCTGCTGACCGGCGGCGACGCGCTGCGGACCCGCCCGCGCGATGGGCTGCCGTTCGCGCTGGTCAACAACTACGGCCCCACGGAGAACACCGTCGTCGCCACGTCGGGCGCGGTCGCGGCGGGGCGGGGGAGCGGGCGCGCGCCGGGGATCGGGCGGCCGACGGACAACGTGCGGGCGTACGTGCTGGACCGGCACGGGGAGCCGGCGCCCGTGGGCGTGCCGGGCGAGCTGTGCGTGGCAGGCGCGCAGGTGGCGCGCGGCTACCTGGGGCGCGCGGAGCTGACGGCCGCGGCGTTCATCCCCGACCCGTTCGCGGCGGAGCCGGGTGCGCGCATGTACCGCACGGGCGACCGGGTGCGCTGGCTGGCGGACGGCACGCTGGAGTTCCTGGGGCGGCTGGACCGGCAGGTCAAGGTGCGCGGCTTCCGCATCGAGCCGGGCGAGGTCGAGGCCGTGCTGCGCCAGGCCCCGGGCGTCGCGGACGCCGCGGTGGAGGTGCGGGCGGACGCGCGCGGCGAGGGGCGGCTGGTCGGCTGGGTCGTGGCGGCGGAGGCGCGGCGCGGGGAGATCCTGGCGTTCGCGCGGACGCGGCTGCCGGAGTACATGGTGCCCGCCGCGCTGGTCGCCCTGGACGAGTTCCCGCTGACGCCGAGCGGCAAGACCGACCGGCGCGCGCTGCCGGAGCCCGAGTTCGGGGCCGACGCCGGTGCCGCTCCCTCGTCCCAGGTCGAGGAGGTGCTGGCGGGGATCTGGGCGGAGGTGCTTCACCTGGAGACGGTCGGCGTCCGGGAAAGCTTCTTCGCGCTGGGCGGGCACTCGCTGCTGGCGACGCAGGTGGTCTCGCGCGTGAGGCAGGCGCTCGGCGTGGAATTGCCGCTGCGGGCCGTGTTCGAGGCGCCCACCGTCGCGGGGATGGCCGCGCGCGTGGAGCAGGCCCGCCTGGGCGGCGCGGCCGACGCGGCGCCGCCCCTGGTCCCCGCGGACCGCGGCCGGCCGCTCCCGCTGTCGTTCGCGCAGGAGCGGCTCTGGCTGCTGGACCAGATGCACCCGGGCGATGGCGTCTACACCATCCCCGTGGCGCTGCGGCTGTCCGGCGCGCCGGACGTGGACGCGCTGCGCGGCGCCCTGGCGGAGATCGTCCGCCGGCACGAGGCGCTGCGCACCGTGTTCGGGCGGGACGGCGACGGCGCGGTGCAGGTCGTCGGGTCCGCCGCCGCGTTCGGGCTGGCGACCGAGGACCTGTCGGGCGCGGCGGACGACGCGCGTCCGGCCGCGCTGGAGGCGCGGGTCCGCGAGGAGGCGCGGCGTCCGTTCGACCTGGCGGCGGGGCCGCTGTTCCGCGCGCTCCTGCTGCGCGCCGCGCCGGAGGAGCACGTGCTCGTCCTCACGATGCACCACGCCGTGAGCGACGGGTGGAGCATGGACGTGCTCTCGCGCGAGCTGGGCGCGCTCTACGCCGCCTTCTGCCGCGGCGAGCCCTCGCCGCTCGCTCCGCTCCCCGTGCAGTACGCCGACTACGCCGCCTGGCAGCGCGGCTGGCTGCGCGGCGAGGTGCTGGAGCGGCAGCTGGACGCGTGGAAGTCGCGCCTGGCCGGCGCCCCCGCGCTGCTGGAGCTCCCGACGGACCGGCCGCGCCCCGCGGTGCAGAGCCACCGCGGCGCCACGCACGACTTCCGCGTCCCCGCGGCCGCGGCGGGCGCGCTCCGGGCCCTGTCCCGCCGCGAGGGCGCGACGCAGTTCATGGCGCTGCTCGCGGCCTGGCAGCTCCTCCTCGCCCGCTACAGCGGCCAGGACGACGTCGTGGTCGGGACGCCGGTGGCGGGGCGGACGCGGGCGGAGCTGGAGGGGCTGGTGGGGATGTTCGTCAACACGCTCGCGCTCCGCGGCGATCTGTCCGGCGACCCCGCCTTCCGCGGGCTGCTGGCGCGCGTCCGGGACGCGGTGCTGGACGCGCACCTGCACCAGGACCTCCCCTTCGAGCGGCTGGTGGAGGCGCTGGAGAGCGGGCGCAGCCTGGGCCACGCGCCGGTCTTCCAGGTGATGTTCTCGCTCCAGGCCGCGCCCCCCGCCGCGCCCGCGCTCCCCGGGCTGGCCGCGCGCGTGGAGGAGATCCCCACCGGCACCGCCAAGTTCGACCTCACCCTCCAGGTCACCGACTCTGGCGGCGACCTCGCGGCCTCGCTGGAGTACGCCACGGACCTGTTCGACGCCGCGACGGTGGAGCGGATGGCGGAGCACTTCCGCGTGCTCCTCGCCGGGATCGCAGCCGATCCGGACCGCCGCCTCTCCGCGCTCCCGCTGCTCTCCGCCGACGAGCGCCGCCGGGTCCTGGAGGACTGGAACGCGACGGACCGCCCGCGCCCGGCCGGCCCGCCGGTCCACGAGCTGGTCGCGGAGCAGGCCCGCCGCCGCCCGGACGCGCCCGCCGTCGTTGCCGGCGACGCGGCGCTGACCTACGCCGGGCTGGACGCGCGCGCCGACCGTCTCGCGGCACGCCTGCGCGAGCAGGGCGCCGGGCCGGAGACGCGGGTGGGCGTGCTGCTGGAGCGCACCCCGGAGCTGGTGGTGGCGCAGCTCGCGGTGCTCAAGGCCGGCGCCGCGTACCTCCCCATCGACCCCGCCGTCCCGGACGAGCGCATCGCCTTCATGCTGGCCGACGCGGCGGCGCCGCTGGTGCTGGCGTCGGCGGCGACGGCGGGGCGGGTGGGGTCGTTCGGGGGCGAGGTGGTGCGTGTCGACGGGACCCCCCTCCCCCCGGCCCCCTCTCCCACAAGGGGAGAGGGGGAGCACGATGGTGTGGGCTTCGGGGATTTTGCCGACCCTCGGACCCCCCTCCCC
>JBFMFL010000502.1:0-3296 GCA_040752145.1 Gemmatimonadota bacterium | reverse complement strand
CAGCGCCCCACGGCGCGGCGCCAGGCCACGCTCCGGCGGCGCGCCAGCGGCAGCTCCGCGCGGGCCGCCACGGAAGCCCGGAGGCGGTCCAGGTCCACCGCCGGGACGGGATCGGCGTCCCGCAGCGCCCCGGCCAGGCCCGGGTCGCGTGAAAGCTCGTCCATTCAGCACTCCTTTGCTTCGAAGGGCGCCAGCGCCCGCCGCAGCGTCTTGCGGGCCTCGTGCAGGTGCCAGCGCACCGTCCCCTCCGAGATCTCCAGGATCCCGGCGATCTCCGGGCTCGTGAACCCCTCCAGCTCGAACAGCTGCACCACCGTCCGCTGCCGCTCCGGGAGCCCGTCCAGCGCGGCCCGCAGCCCGTCGCGCAGCTCGGTCCGCTCCGCCTCGCGCTCCGGCGACGCCCCCCCGGCCGCCGCGGAGTCCGGGATCTCCTCCGTGGTGCGCAGGGAGCGCGCCTTGCGCGCGTTGAGCCCGCGGTTCACCAGGATGCGGAAGAACCACGGCGCGAAGCCGCGCCCCGGCTGAAAGGTGTCGATCCGCTCCAGCGCCAGCAGGAACGCCTCCTGGACCAGGTCCTCCGCGTCCTCGCGGTGCCCCATGAGCCGGTACGCCACCCCGAAGGCCCGGCGCATGTGGCGGCCCACCAGCGCGTCGAAGGCGCGGGCGTCCCCGCGGCGGACGCGCTCCACCAGCGCGGAGTCCGCCGCGTCCTCGGGCGAGAGCGCCCGGGACGCTCCTGCGGGAGTGTCGCTCATGGACCCGGCGCCCGCTCAGCCGTCGTCCCGGCCGCGCGCGCGTCCCTCGCGCCGCCCCCTCTCCCGCTGCTCCCGCTGCCTGAGCAGGGCCCTGCGGTCCTCCTCCTCCCGGTGCGCCCGCACCACGGCCCACGCGCGGCGCTTCTGCTCCTCCGAGAGCACCCGCTGCGCCTCCGCCATGGCCCGGCGGGTGTTGGCGCGCATCCGCTCCACCACGGGGCGCATCTCCGGGGGCAGCTCGCCGCGCGCCCGGTCCTCGCGAAGGCGGCGCAGGGTGTCCCGGCGCTGCTCGGCCGACAGGCGCCGCACCTGGGCGCGGCGCTGCGCCACGTACGCCTCTCGCTGGCGCCGCAGCTGCTGCCGCAGCGGCCGGTTGCGCTCCTCCAGCGCGCGCGCCACGGCCTGCAGCCGCTCCACCTGCTCGCGGCTCAGCTGCAGCTCTTCGCGGTGGCGCAGGAGCGCCGCGAAGGGCACGGCGTGCGCCGGGGCCTCCCGGCTCAAAGCGGGCCCGGCGGCGCCGCCCTGCGCCCCCGCCGCGGCGGGGGCGGCCAGCAGCGCCAGCAGGAGCGGCGCGCAGCGAAACGTCCATTTCATCACTCGATCTCCATCGCTGCCGGTCCTGTATCTGAAACGCGCGGGCACGCGGCGCCGTAGTCGGATGCGGGGCCCGTAGCTCTTTACCGCCGGGTCCCCCCGGACGTTGGGTCCGGCGGCGCACACAGATTTTCCTTTGTTCGCCCGGGGACCGCGCCTATCTTGGTCCGCCGAGGCGAGCACGCTTCACTTCTACCCCACAGAGCGGAGGACGGCATGGCGGAAGTAGCCCGCGGGTCGCTGGTGCAGCGGATGATCGGTGCGGCGATGCTCAACGTCGCCACGTACGAGGAGGTGGAGGCGGACCGCTCCGCGACGGGGCAGGCCGCCGTGGTGGTGGCCATCGTAGCGGTCGCCACCGCCATCGGCGCGATCGGCGAGGGGACCGGCGGGATCATCGCCGGGCTGATCTCGGCCTTCGTGGGGTGGCTCGTGTGGTCCGCGCTCACCTACGTGGTGGGCACCCGCCTCTTCGGCGGCACGGCGGACATGGGCGAGATGCTGCGCACCATCGGCTTCGCGCAGGCCCCCGGCGTGCTCAACGTGCTGGGGATCATCCCCATCCTGGGCGGGCTGGTGCGCTTCGTGGTGTTCCTGTGGATCCTGGCCGCGGCGGTCATCGCCATCCGGCAGGCGCTGGACTTCAGCACCGGCAAGGCGGTGGGGACGGCGCTGGTCGGGGCGATCGCCTACATCGTCATCATGGCCCTGGTCGGGCTGGTCTTCGGCGGCATGGCCATGCTGGGCGGGGCCATCGCCGGCTGACGAACCCCGGGGGCGCCGCGCCCGCGGCGCCCCCTCCCCGCCGCATCCCTCCCCGCATCTCCTTCTCCCCCATTATCTGTGCTTCCCGGCCACCCCGCTCCGGCCGCGCGCTTCGCGCGGGCGGCGGCGGGCCGGGCAACCCTTCCGCCGGGTGCGGCGTCTCATTGCCAGGACCCGCGAACGGAACATGACCGAGACCCAGCTCATCCAGAGTGCCAGGCAGGGAGACGGCGGCGCGATCCAGGCCCTGTACGGCCTGTACTCGCGGCGGGTGTACGCCGTCGTGCGCCGGCTGGCCGGCGAGGACGCCCTGGCGGAGGACTGGGCCCAGGAGACCTGGATCCGCGCCGTCCGCGCGCTCCCGACCTTCCGGGGCGACTCCCGCTTCTCCACCTGGATCCACCGCATCGCGGTGAACACGGCGCTGCACGCCCGGCGCTCCCGGGAGCGCCGGGCCGGGCGGGAGGAGCCGCTGGAGGACGAGTTCGTCGTCGCCCGGCCGCAGGGGGAGGACGCGCTGCTGCGGCTCCGGCTGGAGCGGGCCATCGCCAAGCTCCCGGAGGGGATGAGGAGGGTCCTGGTCCTCCACGACGTGGAGGGGTACACGCACGAGGAGATCGGGGAGATGCTGGGGATCGCCGCGGGGACGTGCAAGAGCCAGCTGTTCAAGGCCCGGGCGCGGATGCGGCAGATGCTCGCCCCGGCGGGCGAACCGGTGGAAGGAGTGGAGACATGCAGCACCTGACGCTCGAAGCGGTCGCGCGCCTGGTGGACGAGGCCCCGGAGCCCGACGAGGCGCTGCACCTGGGGGAGTGCCTGGCCTGCCGGCGCGAGCTGGCGCAGATGCGGGCCCAGACCGGGGCGCTGGCGCGCCTCGCCGACCCGGAGCCGCCGGCGGCGGCCTGGGCGGCGCTGGAGGCCGGGCTGGCGGAGGAGGGGCTGCTCCGCCGCGGGGCGGCCGCCCCACGGCGGCAGGCCTGGCTGCGGGCCGCCGCGGCGGTGGCGCTGCTGGTGGCCGGCGGCGCCGGCGGAGCCCTGGTGTGGAGCCGCGGCGGGGGCGGAGGGACGGCGGCCGCGCCCTTCCCCGCCGCCCCGCAGGTGGCCGCGGTCCCGGAGCCGCAGTGGCGGCCCGCGGACCTCCCCGTGGCGGAGCCCGGCGCCGGGCCCGCCGCGGAGATGGCC
>JBFMFL010000501.1:0-3310 GCA_040752145.1 Gemmatimonadota bacterium | reverse complement strand
CTTTTCTACACAGGTGGTCCGGAATTTGACAGGATCCCGGCGTCAGCCCCGCCCCGACCGGCGGGACGAACGTTCAGTCCAGTGACGGAGAGAGAAGCAATGGCTCGCAAGTGGATCGTCCGCACGCTCGCCGCGGCGGGTTTCGCCGTGCTGTCCGCCGGCGGCGCGCAGGCGCAGGTCTTCACCCCGGCCTTCCAGTCGCCGCGCATCACCAACGACATCGGCCTGTACCTGAGCGACTACGGCGACCTGGCCCTGGAGGGGATCTGGCGCGGCGGGCCCCTGGGGCTGCGCGTGGGCCTCATCGACGCCGGAGACGACCTGCTCTCCATCGGCGGCGAGCTGCGCAACCCGCTGCAGGTGACCGCCCCCATCAGCCTGGCGCTGGTGCTGGGCGCGCAGGGCCTCATCGGCGACGCCAACGCCTTCGGGGCGCAGGCGGGGCTGAGCGCCGGCTACACCTTCAACTCGCCCGGCATCGCCTTCACGCCGTACATCCTCCCCCGCATCGCGCTGGTCAACGGCTTCGCGGAGGACGACGACACCGAGCTGGAGGTGCTGGCCGAGGTGGGCGCGGACGTGGAGTTCTCCCCGCGCTTCATCCTGCGCTTCGGCGCCAACCTGTCGGACGTGGGCGCGGACTGGGGCGTGGGCCTCGCCTGGCGCCAGTAGCCCCGCGCCGCCAGATTCAGCCGGGTTCAGAATTTGATGCGCACCGCCGGTCGCCGTGGCCGGCGGTGTGCTGTTTCAGGAGCAGCATGAAGCGGATCGACCTGCACATCCATTCCCGGGCTTCGGACGGGCACCTCACCCCCACCGCCATCGTGGACGCCGCGGTGGCGGGGCGCCTGGACGTGATCGCCCTCACCGACCACGACACCGTGGCCGGCGTGCGCGAGGCGTGCGACGCCGCGCGCGAGCGCCCCATCCGCGTGATCCCCGGCATCGAGGTGAGCACGCGCCACCACGACGCCGAGATCCACGTGCTCGGCTACTTCGTGGACCCGGAGTCGCCCGCGCTGGTCCGCCACGGCGAGGCCGCCAGCAACCGGCGCTTCGACCGGGCGCAACGGATGGTGGGGAGGCTCCAGGAGCTGGGCGTCCCCCTCGACTTCGCGGACGTGCTGCGCGAGGCGGGGACGGACACTGCATCCATCGGCAGGCCGCACATCGCGCGGGCGCTGCTGGCGGGGGGGCACACCCGTTTCTACGCCGAGGCGTTCGACCGGTACCTGGCGGACGGGGGGAGCGCCTTCGTGGTGACCGAGTTCCCCACGGTGCGCGAGGCGATCGACATGATCCACGGCGGCGGCGGGCTCGCGGTGTGGGCGCATCCTCCGCTGGACTTGTTCGACACGGAGGTGCGCACCTTCGCGGACTGGGGGCTGGACGGGGTGGAGTGCTTCCGGCCCAACACGCCGCCCGCGGAGTCGCTGCTCTTCGAGACCGCGGCGCGGGCCCTGGGGCTGCTGCGCAGCGGCGGGTCGGACTGGCACGGGCCGCACCGGAGCCAGCTCGGGCAGTACGCGGTGCGCGAGGAAGACGTGCGCGACCTGCTGGAGGCCGGAGTTCGTCTTACCGGGTCCGGCTGAACGGCAACTGCGGGTTCGGGCGTGCCCCCGGCTCCGCCGGGGTCGGGCTGCGCGCGGAGTAACGCACGAAACTACCGTGCGTAACTCCGCCGAGCCCCGACGGAACTGCTGTCGGGTCTCGGCCCTCCGGGCGCGCATCCCTCACGCGGGTCCGGAGCAATGACGAGCGGAGGGTGCCATGGCAGACGAGGCGGCGGTGCGGGATCCCTGGGTGGGCGGCGGACTGGCGCTCCTGGCGCTGCTCACCGTGGGCACGGTGCTGCTCTACCGGGGCGAGCCGCAGAGCGTGGCCGAGGCGCGCACCGGGGCGATGGTGGCGGTGCGGCCCAGCGCCTTCACGCCGCGGATCGCCCGGGCGGAGGAGATCGCCCGCGCCGCGGACGCCGCCTCCCTGTCGGGCGACACCGTCGGGGCCATGCGCGAGTACGCGGCGGCCGCGGAGCAGGCGTGGGCCGCCCGCGGCTTCGCCGAAGACCCGGCGCAGACTTCGACCGCCACCGAGCTGTGGGCGGACGCCGTGCTGGACCGCTCCGCCCTGATGCTGGCCGCGGCCTCCGCCCCCTGGTGGCGCCGCGACGACGACGCGGCCCTGCAGGACGCGCTCGCGCAGGTGGAGCGCGTGCTCGCGGTCCCCACCTCTCCCGCGGCCCGGCAGCGCGCCCAGGCGCTCGCCGACGCCATCCGCGCCAAGCTCCGCCCCGGGCCGCTGGAATGGCTGCCGCGCCGCTGACCCCCGCGCGCCGCGCCGTGGCCGCCGCGCTCCTCTTCCTGGGGAGCGCCGCGCTGGCCGGCATCCAGCTCGTGGAGAGCGGGACGCGCTACCGCACTCCCGCGCTGACCGAGGGCGTGTTCGCCCTCCTCCTCACCTACATCCTGCTGCTGCGCGGCGCCTGGATCCGGCCCGCGGGGTGGCTCGGCTGGCTGGCGGTGGCGTACGGCGCCGCCGCCAACGCGCAGCTGCTGGAGATGCTGCTCCCGCCGCCCGGGGTGATCGAGTGGCTGGTGGTGTTCGTGCTGGCCTTCGCGGCGTGGGGCGCGCTCACCGCCGGCACGCGCACGCGGCTGGTCGCGTCGCTCGCCGGGCTGGCCCTGCTGCTCGCCCTGGTCCGCTACTCGGTGATCCCCGTGCTCTGGGAGCGCGTGGGCCCCGCTCCGGGCGCCGCGTTCGGCCTGGGCGACGCCGCGGAGGCGGTCCGCCGCCTCCTCGCCGACTACGAGCCGTCGCGCCCGTCCGGGCAGCTGCTGGGGCTCCTCGCACTGGCGCTCTGGGCCCTGGGAACGCGGCTGCTGTGGGACGTGGACGGGCCCGTTGAAGCGACGGAAGTCGTTGTGCAGCAAGCCCCTTGACGACCGGGGCGGGGCCGTGTATTATTGTCGCCCCTCGCGAAAAACGGACGGCGCGGCGGCTCGCGAGAGCCGGCCGAGGCCTTGACGAAAGCGAGACGAGCCGTTAAGTTGAAAGGCTCTGCGGCGGGTTGGTTGCCGCGACCAGATTGATTGACAACTCGGGTGAAGGGAAGGGAGTAGTAAAGCTGAGGAAGAGCACCTTTGGCGGTGTCCGGAAGCGCACGTCCCTGGTGGATGTGCAGACTATCCGGTCAAGCGGAAAAGGGCGCACGGTGGATGCCTTGGCACGGACAGGCGAGGAAGGGCGCGATAAGCTGCGAAAAGCTTCGGGGAGCCGCACGTAGGCAGTGATCCGGAGATGCCCGAATGGG
>JBFMFL010000500.1:0-3313 GCA_040752145.1 Gemmatimonadota bacterium | reverse complement strand
CCCTTCCCCCCGCTTGCGGGGGGAGGGGGGCCGGGGGGGTAGGGGGGCTGGATGGCGGCCGACGCTCCATCCTCCCCGACGAGCACCACCGCCCCCCCGAACTCCGGCAGCCGCCCCAGCACCCCCTCCTGCGCCACCACCACCCGCACCGCGGAGTCCTCCAGCAGGTAGGCCAGGCGCTCGGCGGGATAGGCCGGGTCGAGCGGGACGTAGGCGGCGCCGGACTTGAGGATCCCCAGGATGCCGACGACGGTGTCCGGGCCGCGCTCCACGCACAGGCCCACGCGGACCTCGGGGCCGGCGCCCGCCGCCCGCAGCGCGGCGGCGAGGCGGTCGGCGCGGGCGTCCAGCTCGGTGTAGGTCAGCGACTCGCCGCAAAAGGTCAGGGCGACGGCGTGCGGCCGGGCGCGGGCGACGGCCTGGAAGCGGCCGTGCAGCGTGCCGGCGGCGGGGAAGCTCTCCGGCGACGGGTTGCCGCCCGCGGCGAGCAGGGCGCGCTCCTCCGGCGTGAGCAGCGGGAGGGCGGAGAGGCGGCGGCGCGGGTCGGTGGCGACGGCGCCGAGCAGCACGCGGAAGTGCTCCGCCATGCGCTCCACGGTCGCGGCGTCGAACAGCTCGGCGGCGTACTCGACGACGCCCGCGAGCGCGCCGTCGCGCTCCTCCAGCGCGAGCGTCAGGTCGAACTTGGCGGCGGTCCCCTCCACCTCCTCCGGGGCGATGCGGAGCCCGCCCGCGTCCTCGGCGCGCAGGGGCGCGTTCTGGAGGACGAAGAGCACCTGGAACACCGGGTTGCGGCTGAGGTCGCGCTCCGGCTGGAGCGCTTCCACCAGGCGCTCGAAGGGGAGGTCCTGGCGCGCGTACGCGTCCAGCGTCGCCTCGCGGACGCGGCCCAGCAGCTCCGGGAACCGCGGGTCGCCGGACAGGTCGGTGCGCAGCGCCAGCGTGTTGACGAAAAAGCCGACCAGCCCCTCCAGCTCGGCCCGCGTGCGCCCGGCGATCGGCGTGCCGACCACCACGTCGTCCTGGCCGGCGTAACGCGAGAGAAGCAGCTGCCAGGCCGCCAGCAGCGTCATGAACGGCGTCGCGCCCTCGCGCCGGGAGAGCGCCTTGAGGCTCGCGGTCAGCTCCGCGTCCAGCGCGAAGCGGACCGTCCCGGCGCGGAAGCCGGGGACGGGCGGGCGCGGGCGGTCCGTCGGCAGCTCCAGCACGGGCGGCGCGCCGGCCAGGCGCTCGCGCCACCAGGCGAGCTGCGCGTCCAGCGCGGCGCCCTCCAGGTGCCGCCGCTGCCACGCGGCGTGGTCGCGCGGCTGCACGGGCGGCTCCGGCAGCGGCGACGATGCGCCCGCGGCGAAGGCGCGGTACAGCGCCGCCAGCTCGCGCAGCAGCACCCCCGCCGACCACCCGTCGCCGATGGAGTGGTGAAGGACGACGAGCAGGAGGTGGTCGCCGCCGGCGAGCCGGGCGAGACGGAGCCGGAAGAGCGGCCCGGCCTCCAGGTCGAACGGGCGCAGCATCTCCTCGCGGACCAGCGCGCCGACGGAGTCCGCGGGCTCCACGCGGAGGCGGACGGGAGCCGCCGGCCGCACGACCTGCACGGGGCCGCCGCCGAGCACGGGGAACGCGGTGCGCAGCGCCTCGTGCCGGCGCACGATCTCCGTGAGCGCGCGGGCGAGCACGTCCGCGTCCAGCGCGCCCGCGAGCCGCAGCGCCACGGGGATGGTGTACAGCCCCTCGCCGGGGCGCATCTGCTCCAGGAACCAGAGGCGCTCCTGGGCGAACGACAGCGGCACCGGCCCGTCGTGCTCCACCCGCTCGATCGGCGGCGCGGGTGCGGCGCCGGCGCCGCGCCGGGCCTCCTCCGCGCGCGCGGCGAGCGCGCGGACGGTGGGCGCCTCGAACACCGCGCGCAGCGGCAGCTCCACCGCGAACACCCGCCGGATGCGCGAGACCACCTGCGTCGCCAGCAGCGACTGCCCGCCGAGCGCGAAGAAGCCCTCGCCCGCGCCGACCGCCTCGAGCCCCAGCACCTCCGCCCAGATCCCCGCCAGCACCTCCTCCGTCGGCGTGGACGGAGCCGTGTCGTCCGCGGCGCCAGCTTCCGGGTCGGGCAGCGCGCGGCGGTCGACTTTGCCGCTCGGCGTCAGCGGGAACTCGCCGAGGGCGACCAGCGCGGCGGGCACCATGTACTCCGGCAGCCGCGTCCGCGCGAACGCCAGGATCTCCCCGCGCCGCGCCTCCTCCGCCACCACCCAGCCGACCAGGCGCCCCTCGCCGCGCGCGTCCGCCCGCACCTCCACCGCGGCGTCAGCGACGCCCGGGGCCTGCCGCAGCACGGCCTCCACCTCGCCCGGCTCGATGCGGAAGCCCCTCACCTTGACCTGTCGGTCCAGCCGCCCCAGGAACTCCAGCGTGCCGTCCGCCAGCCAGCGCACCCGGTCGCCCGTCCGGTACATGCGCGCGCCCGGCTCCGCGGCGAACGGATCCGGGACGAACGCCGCGGCCGTCAGCTCCGCGCGCCCCAGGTATCCCCGCGCCACCTGCGCCCCGCCCACGCACAGCTCGCCCGGCACGCCCACGGGCGCCGGCTCCATGTGCCGGTCCAGCACGTACGCCCGCACGTTGTCCGTCGGCCGCCCGATCCCCGGCGCGCGCCCGCTCCCCCGCCCCGCCGCGACCGTGCCCGACGTGGCGACGACCGTGTTCTCCGTGGGGCCGTAGTTGTTCACCAGCGCGAACGGCATCCCGTCGCGCGAACGGCTGCGCAGCGCGTCGCCGCCGGTCAGCAGCACGCGCAGCGGCGCATCCGCCGGCCACTCCAGCGCAAGCAGCGCCTCGGCCATCGGCGTGGGCGCGAAGGCCGCCGTGATCCCCCGGCCGAGCAGGAACTCGCGCAGCGCAGCCGGCGAGGTCCGCGTCTCCTCGTCGGCGACCAGGTACACCGCGGCGCCGGAGGCCAGGTACGGCCACAGCTCCCACACCGACGCGTCGAAGCCCAGCCCGGCGAGCTGCGTCGCGCGGTCGTCCTCGGTGACGCCGAACGCCTCGCGGTGCCAGTGGACCAGGTTCAGCAGCGCGCCGTGCGTGACCTCGACGCCCTTGGGGGTGCCGGTGGAGCCGGAGGTGTAGATGACGTAGGCGAGCCTGTCGCGAGACGGCAGACCCCCCTCCCCCGGCCCCTCCCCCGCAAGGGGGGAGGGGAGAACTGCACCCTCGGAGCCAGACACGGAGCTGGCGTCCGCGAGATGGCCCCCACCCGGCTCGCTCAGGCTCGCCACCCTCCCCCAATTCTGGGGGAGGGCTTCCAGACCCTTGA
>JBFMFL010000050.1:0-30487 GCA_040752145.1 Gemmatimonadota bacterium | reverse complement strand
CGCCCCGGCGGTGTGCCGGGGCGCCTCCTGGCGCTCTGCGGTGCGCGCCGCCTCAGTCGGCGGCGACGTCCACCGGGGCCTCGGCCTCGTCGGTCTCGACCAGCTGGAGCGGGAGGACCGAGACCCGCTTGCGGTCCTTGTCCAGGCGGCCGAACTGCACGTGGCCGTCGACCAGCGCGAACAGCGTGTCGTCGCTGCCGATGCCGACGTTGGCGCCCGGGTGCAGCTTGGTGCCGCGCTGGCGCATGATGATGTTGCCGGCGCGCACGAACTCGCCGCCGAACTTCTTCACGCCCAGGCGCTGCGCGTTCGAATCGCGGCCGTTGCGGGTAGAGCCGCCGCCCTTCTTATGTGCCATGGCCGGTCTCCTTAGCCCAGGTTGATCTCGTTGACGCGGACCTCGGTGAACTTCTGCCGATGGCCCTGCTTGCGACGGTAGTTCTTGCGGCGCTTGTGCTTGAAGATGATGATCTTCTCGCCCTTGCCGTGCCGGAGCACCTCAGCCGTCACCGCCGCACCGGAAACCAGGGGGGCGCCGACCTTGACCTGGTCGCCCTCGGCGCCGAGGAGGATGTCCTCGAAGCGCAGGGTCTCGCCCGGCTCGATGTCGACGGACGGGATGCGAAGCGTCTTGCCCGGCTCGGCCCGGAACTGCTTGCCGCCGGTGCGGATGATGGCGTACATGGTAGGTTGGACTCCCGTGATTCGGACGAAAACCGAAACAAATGCAAGCTCTTAATATCGGCGTAAACCGAGAATCTGTCAAGCGGAGGGGAACTGAGAGGTTACAGGTTACAGGGGACAGGTTACAGCCTGCAACGGCAACGACGGTCCGTGCCGTTCGCAGTTGCAGGCTGTCCCCTGCAACCTGTCCCCTGTCCCCTGTCCGCTCCCTATCCCAGGGCGTACTTCTGCGTCAGGTCCTGCGACGAAGAGCCCGACACGATCTTGAACTCGTCCTCCCTGAGCAGCGGGTCGTCGCGGAGCGTCACCCTGACCTTGATCTCGCGGTCCAGACGCTTGGCGAAGTCGCGCTCGTTCTCCACCACGTACAGCGCCACCTCCGGGTGGACGCGGGCGACAATCGACCGCTCCTTGCCGTCGATGGCGACGCGGCGCACGGCGCGCTCGATGCGGCGCACGATGGTCTCGGGGGTGAAGATGCGGCCGGTGCCGGAGCAGCAGGGGCACGCCTCCGTCTGCGACTGGTAGAGCGACTGGCGGACCCGCTGCCGGGTCATCTCGATCAGCCCCAGCTCGGACACCTGGAACGCCTTGGTGCGGGCGCGGTCGCGGGCCAGGTGGGTGCGCAGCTCCTGGAGCACCCGCTCCCGGTTCTGCTTGGACTCCATGTCGATGAAGTCGCAGACGATGATCCCGCCCGTGTCGCGGAGCCGGATCTGCCGGGCGATCTCCTTGGCCGCGTCCAGGTTGGTCTTGAGGATCGTCTTTTCCGGGTCCTTTTTTCCCGTATAGCGCCCGGTGTTGACGTCGATGGAGACCAGCGCCTCGGTGGGCTCGATGATGATGTAGCCGCCCGAGGGGAGGTTGACCTTGCGCTGGAACGCCTCGTGGATCGCCTTCTCGATCCCCAGGGCGTCGAACAGCGGCACCGGCTCCTCGTACAGGTGCACCCGCTCCAGCAGCGTGGGGTCCACCAGCTCCAGGTACTTGCTCACCTCCGCGTACACGTCCCGGCTGTCCACCGTCAGCGAGTCCACCTTCTGCGAGAACAGGTCGCGGATGATCCCCGCGGTGAGCTTCGCCTCGCGGTGCACCGGCGCCGGGGCGCGGCCCCGCTTCGCCCGCTTCTGGATCTGCTTCCAGGTCCCCATCAGGGACTTGAGCTCGCGCTCGAAGGTCTCCTGGGTGAGCTCCTCGCCCACGGTGCGCACGATGACGCCGCCCGCGCCCTCCGGGAGGATCCCCCGGGCCAGGGCGCGCAGCCGGGCCCGCTCCTCGCGGTCCTCGATCTTGCGGGACACGCCCACGTGGTCCGAGGGCGGCGGCATGAAGACCAGGAAGCGCCCGGGGAGCGAGATGTTGGCCGTGACCCGCGGGCCCTTGGTGCTGATGGGCTCCTTGGAGACCTGCACCACCAGCTCCTGCCCCTTCTTGACCACGTCCTGGATGGGCGGGTAGCGGCGGGAGCGGCGCCGGTCGCCCTCCTCCTCGTCGGCCTCCTCCTCGGGGGCGGCGCCGCCGTTGCCGTTGCCGCCGCCGGCCTCCTCCTGCGCCACGTCGGAGACGTGCAGGAACGCCGCCTTCTCCGTGCCGATGTCGACGAAGGCCGCCTGGATCCCGGGGAGGACCGCGTCCACCTTGCCCAGGTAGATGTCGCCCACCATCCGCCCGGCGTCGGGGCGGTCCACCATCAGCTCCACCAGGACGTCGTCCTCGAGGATCGCGACCCGCGTCTCCTTGGCGGTCGTGTTCATCAGGATCTCGCGCTTCACGCCGCCACCTCCCGCGCGGCGCGGGAGCGGCACGGCCGCTCCACGCACGGTCTCCCCGGGCGGGCGCCCGCGGGCGCCCGCCTCACCTTGGCTGTTTGCATCCGACACCTTCTTCCGTGCGCCCGCCTGCGCGGGCGCGGCACACGGCCCGCCGTGCCGGCGACCTGCCGGCTCAGGGTGCCCCGGTCCGGGACGGACGTCGCGTCCCGGCGCGCACCGGGCCCCGCCCTCGGGCGGTGGCGTGCGTGCCGGCGAGCGGCGTTCCCCCGGGGCCGGCGCGGCACCCGTCGGGCTCTCAGTGAGACAGCTCCTTGAGGATCTGCCGGGCGATCACCAGCCGCTGGATCTCGCTCGTCCCCTCCCCGATCTCGCAGATCTTGGCGTCGCGCATCATGCGCTCCACCGGGTACTCCTTGGTGTAGCCGTAGCCGCCGTGGATCTGCACGGCCTTGGTGGTCGCGCGCATGGCCAGCTCCGAAGCGAACAGCTTCGCCATGGCGGCCTCCTTGGTGAACGGCTTCCCCTGCTCCTTGAGCCAGGCGGCGTGGTAGACGAGGTGCTTCGCCGCCTCGATCTCCGTCGCCATGTCGGCCAGCATGAACTGGATCCCCTGGAACTCGGTGATCGCCTTGCCGAACTGCTTCCTCTCGGCCGCGTACCTCACGGCCTGCTCGTACGCCCCCTCGGCGATCCCCAGCGACAGCGCCGCGATGCCGATGCGCCCCGCGTCCAGCGTCTTCATGAAGTTGATGAAGCCCATCCCCACCTCGCCCAGGACCTGGTCGTCCGGCACGAAGGCGTTCTCCAGGATCAGCTCCCGGGTGTCGGAGGCCCGCCACCCCATCTTGTCCTCCTTCTTGCCGGCCCGCACGCCCTCCACGAAGGGGAGGTCGTCCGAGTGGCCGATCCCCAGCTCCCGCGCCTTTTCCAGGTCGGTGGTGGGCTTGGCGACGATGAAGGAGGTGATCCCCTTGCTCCCCTTTTCGCGGTCGGTGACGGCGGTGGCCACGAACACCTCGCCGACGCCCGCGTGGGTGATGAAGATCTTGCTGCCGTTCAGCAGCCACCCGCCGTCCTGCTTCACGGCCACCGTCCGGGTGCCGCCCGCGTCGGAGCCGGCGCCCGGCTCGGTGAGGCCGAAGCCGCCCAGCACCTGCCCGGAGGCGAGCAGCGGGACGAACCTCTCCCTCTGCTCCGGGGTGCCGAAGTTGACGATGGGGGAGGTCCCGAGCGTGGTGTGCGCCGAGACGGTGATGGCGTGGGACGCATCCACCTTTGCCAGCTCGTGGATGACGATCATGTAGGCGATGCCGTCCATCCCGGTCCCGCCCAGCTCCTCGGGCCAGGGCACGCCGAAGAGCCCCAGCTCGGACATCTTCTTGACGTTGTCCCAGGGGAACTCGCTGGTCTGGTCCAGTTCTCCGGCCACGGGCGCGATCTCGTTTTGGGCGAAATCGCGAACCATGTCGCGGATCATCAGGTGGTTCTCGTCGAAGTAGCGTTCCATGATCGTCCGGTGTGGGGCGGCGCGTCCGCACGCGAAAAACGGTGGAATCTAAGCCCGCGCGCCGCGCCCCGAAAGTGACCTCGGGCGCGGTGACGCACCGGTTACACCGCCGCGCCGTCCACTTCCTCGCCCGCCGCCTCCCGGATCGCCCGGAGGAACGCCTCGCCGTACTGCCGCATCTTGGCGGGCCCGATCCCCGGCACGTCCATCATCTCGGCCTCGCTGCGGGGGGCGTGCTTCGCCAGCTCCACCAGCGTGCGGTCCGCGAAGACGCAGTACGGCGGGAGCTTCGCCTCCTTGGCGAGCTCGGTGCGCAGCCCCCGCAGCCGCGAGTACAGCTCGGCCTCCTGCGCGTTGGCCGGCCCGGGGCGGTCCTCCTTGCGCTTCGCGCGGCGCTCGCGCCTGGCGCCGTCCCGGGCCTCCGCCGCGGCGGCGCCGTTCCCCCGGGGGTGGTCGGGCGCGTGCCGCTTCATCACCTCCAGGAAGGGGTGCCCGAACTTCTCCAGCGTCTTCTGCCCCACGCCGGGGACGGCGAGCATGTCCTCGGGGGTGGCGGGGCAGCGCGCGGCGAACGCCTTGAGCACCGAGTCGGGGAAGACGAAGTAGGGCGGGATCCCGGCCCGCAGCGCCACCTGCTTGCGGACCTCGCGCAGCTCCGTGAACAGCGCTTCCTCCTGCTCGGAGGGGGGCGCCTCGTCGGCCTGCCCTGAGCGGCGGCGGGGCTCGGCCACGCCCACCGCGGCGGCCACGGTCGCCAGGGCTCCCCCTCCCCTGCCCTTGACGCAGTTGTCGCACGCGCCGCACTCGTCCATGGCGGCCGCGTCGCCGAAGTAGCGCAGGATGAAGCCGCGCCGGCACCCCTCGGCGTAGGCGTAGCGCTGCATCTCCTGGAGCTTGCGGACGTCGCGCTTCTTCTTGGCCTCCACGCCCTGCCAGTCGATGGCCAGGCGCTGCACGGGGGTGGCGCGGTCCAGCACCACGATCCCCTCGCCGCTCCAGGCGCTCCACTCGATGAAGCCCTCGGCCTCCAGCGCGTCCAGCAGGGGGGCGACGCGGTTGCGGGGCCCCAGGTCGCGCCACTCCAGGTCGGCGCCGCGGTACACGGCCTCGCCGCCGCCGGCCTTCCACAGCTGCCGCAGCAGCGCCACCTCGCCGTCGCGCCCGGCCTCGCCCAGCTCGCGGGTGATGCGCTGCGGCGTGGCGATGAGCCGCACCCGCACGGACGCGCCGCCGGCCGGGCTGGTCCGGACCAGCTCGTAGTCCTGGAGGATGCGGAGCGCCGAGAACACCTGCCGGTCGCCCTTGAGCCCCAGGGTCCTCGCGAACTCCTGCACGGGGACCGTGAAGAGGCCGGAGGAGTCCATCCCGGTGCGCAGCCCGCGCATCACCTCCTCCACGACCTTCCGCGGCGGGTTGCTCTGGTCGATGAAGAACTCGTGGGTGAAGCGGTCCGGGTAGGCGTGCAGCAGCACGCACTCGGAGGGCTCGCCGTCGCGCCCGGCGCGCCCGGCCTCCTGGTAGTACGCCTCCAGGTTGCCGGGCATGTTGTAGTGGACGACGATGCGCACGTCGGACTTGTCGATCCCCATGCCGAAGGCGTTGGTCGCCACCACCACGGGGACCTCGCCCTTCATGAACGACTCCTGGATCCGCTTGCGCTCGCCGTCCACCAGCCCGGCGTGGTAGCCCACGGTGCGGGTGCCCACGCCGTTCAGCAGCGAGGTGAGCGCGTCCACGCTCTTGCGGGTGGAGGCGTAGACGATGGACGAGCCCTCGCGCCCGCGCAGCAGCTTGAGGAGCAGACGGTCCTTCTCGGAGTCGTTCTTGGCCCGCAGGACGTGCCAGTTCAGGTTGCGCCGGTCGAAGCCGGTGACCAGCACCTCGGGCTCGCGCAGCGACAGCTGCCGGACGATGTCGCGGCGGACCTCCTCGGTGGCGGTGGCGGTGAGCGCCGCCACCGGCGGGTTCCCCAGCGCCTCGCGCACGCGCCCCAGCCGCAGGTACGACGGGCGGAAGTCGTGCCCCCACTCGGACACGCAGTGCGCCTCGTCCACCGCCAGCAGCGACACGTTCAGCCGGGCGAGCCGGTCCTGGAAGCTCTCGGCGTCGAAGCGCTCGGGGGCGACGTAGAGCAGCTTGTACTGCCCCCGCTCGGCGCCGCCCAGGCGCGCGGCCATCTCCGAGCCGCTGAGCGTGGAGTTGATGAAGGTGGCCGGGAGCCCGCGGGCGTCCAGCGTGTCCACCTGGTCCTTCATCAGGCTGATGAGGGGCGACACGACGATGGTCACCCCGGGGAGCATCATCCCGGGAACCTGGTAACACAGGGATTTTCCGCCGCCTGTGGGCATCACGGTGAGGGTGTCGTGCCCCTCCAGAATGTTCTGGATCGCCGTCTCCTGGCCGTGGCGGAAGTCCTCGTATCCCCAATACTTACGGAGAACCGAGCGGGCTTCTTCGATGTTCATTTTATCGGCTTCCACCTCAGCTATCGCCACGGTTCTCCACCTCCGACTTCTTCAGGTTTCGAGCTGAGCGACGGTCCTGATCGACTCTGTTGATTTCTGTGGCGGCCTGCGAGGCCATGGCCCCCACTGTCGGCCGCAGTCCGCATTGTGTCCGCACCGTCCGTGAAGTGCGGACTGCCGGACTGCGCCGGGCGCCGACAGTCCGCCGAATGCGCTGCTCGAATAAGGTGGACAGCGGAGGCAGGGGCCATACCCCGAGTATCGGGCGGACCCGCGGCGCTCTGTACGCAGGGGTCCGACCGATGTTCCCACTGTGGACGGATGCGGGGACCGCGGCGTCCGGCCACGAGGGCGCAGAGCCGCGAGCTATCCGGGCGATCATGGACCCTGCCGACTTCGCCGCACGGCCACGACGATCTCGTCGCGGAAGGCGGCCATGGCGTCCATCCGCGTCCCGTGCTGCTCGATCTCGGCCTCCAGCTCGGCCGCGGCCTGCTCGTACGCCTTCGCCGCGGGAGGTGCGTAGGGCTCCAGGTGCGCCGCGATCTTGCGCCAGCGCTTGCTCAAGCGCTCCGCAGCCGCGGACAGCATCGCCAGGTCCAGGGTGGAGGAGGGGCGGGACTCAGCTTCAGGTCTCGGGGTGCTCATGGGCAGGGTGGGTGCGAGTTGAATCAGGCCTCTTACCTCACCCTACCTTTTCTCTTGCCGATTCCGGTTCGCCTTTACGGCCGACAGCCGCTCGGAAACTCCACCTCCAGAGGATCGGCGGAAGTTGACCGGGGCTGGAGGAACAACAAAGCCCCGGAAACCGGGGCCGGAGTGACTCTGGGCTGTCGAATGACCACACGTCGAGGCCAGGTCTTGGCGTGCAGATGCGGCCTACCCCCGCTTGGGCGGGGATCGCGAGGACGCCATGCTGTGCGGACTGGCGATGGACGGCCTACCCCCGCGTGCACGGGGATCTCCCCCTCGGTTTGGGCGCCCTCTCGCTTCGCCTCGGTCTACCCCCGCGCTCGCGGGGATCCCGGCCCAATGCGGGCATCCGGGGGCGTCTCGACGGGTCTACCCCCGCCCGCGCGGGGATCCCTCCCGCGTGGGCGGGTCGGAGGCGTACCACTACGGTCTACGCCCCGCGCGCGCGGGGATCCCAGCCTGATCAACGTCACTAGTGGGTCAGTTGGCACGGTTGTGGCCGCGGCTTTCCGGGCTCTGGAGGAGACAGGAACCCGGGAGATCGGGAGGCGATCATGGCACAGCAGAAGGAGCCGCTGCGGGCCCTCAACGAGGAGGAGCGTGCCTGGCTGGAGCGGGTGAGCCGTTCGCAGAGCGAGCCGGCCGCTGTGGTGGCCCGTGCCAAGTCGCTCCTGGCCGTGGCCGAGGGCAAGCCCTTCACGGTCGCCGCCCGCGAGGCAGGACGGCGCTCCGGGGATGCGGTCTGCACGTGGGTGGCTCGCTTCAACCGGGAGGGGCTCGCTGCCCTGGAGCCACGCCACGGCGGGGGTCCTTCACCTACCTACACGGCGGTCGAGCGGGCCCGGATGCTGGCCGAGTTTGCCCGCACGCCGGACCGGGAGAAGGACGGTACGGCCATCTGGTCGCTGACCACGCTGCAGCGGGCCCTGCGCCGCGCGCCGGACGGGCTGCCGAAGGTGAGCACCTACACCATCCTGGGCGTGCTTCACGAGGCAGGCTACACCTGGCAGAAGGACCGCACCTGGTGCCGGACGGGCCGGGTGCTGCGCCGCCGCAAAGAGGGGACGGTGGAGGTCACAGACCCGGATGCGGAGGCCAAAAGAAGCGCTGATTCGCCGCGCCCATCGAGAGGCCGAACCCGCGGGGCTGGCCCTGTGGAACGAAGATGAAGCGGGGCCGTACCAGGCCATCCCGCAGCCGGGCAGTCACTGGGCACCGGAGGGGAAGCCGGAGCGGGTGCCGCACGAATACATCCGTGGGGGCACGGCCAAGATCATGACGCTCTTCCATCCCGCCACTGGACAGGTCCGCCTGCGCGGGGTGGAGAGTGTGACCAACGCGGTGCTTCACCCCTGGATCCAGGAGCAGATCAGTCAGATCCTGGCCTCCCTGCCCGAGCGGGAGGCGCCAAGGAGCCAAGCAGAGTACCGGGCCGAGTGGGAGAGTTGGCAGGCGGGCCTGAGCGTGCGTTTCACCCTCCTGCACGAGTTGCCCCCGCTACGGATGCTGCTGATCTGGGACAACCTGGCAGGCCATCACTCGGCGGAACTGCTGTGCTGGCTGATGAGCCGGGGTGTCATGGTGCTGTTCACGCCTCTGGGTGGAAGCTGGCTGAACCTGGCCGAGTCGGTCCAGCGCATTCTGGTGCGCCGCGCCCTCTCGGGGACACACCCGAAGGGCCCGCAGGAGATCATTGGCTGGCTGGAAGCCGTGGCGCGCGGGTGGAACCGTGATCCCACGCCCTTCCAGTGGGGCGGCAGGCGGAAGCAGCGCCGAGACCGAGCACGATTCCGGCGCCATGCCGTAGGCGGATCTGCCGCCTGCACACGGCGCCCCATCCGCAGAGCGTCGCGTACACTGGATGAATGGCGGCGCTCATGCCAACTGACCCACTAGCGGATCTGACGCGGGAGGCGTCTTGACAGGGACAACAGGCGAGCCCCGGCAGGGATGAACCCGCCGGGGCTCGTTTTCATCAAGTCCATACTTCTGTCACTCGTTCGGAACGATCTGAAACAACTCCGTGCGCACCGACAAGGGTTCTTCCTTGTCGAACCAGTACATGTCCTGGATGTGAGAGGCGGTGACGTAGATCGTCCCGTCCGGCCCCTCCGAGAACGTATCCGGCCAGCGGAGCCGCTCGTCGCTGAGCAGGGTCGTGACCCGGTCGCCCTCGCGCACCTTGACCGCGTTCTCCTCCAGGGCGCTGATGTACATGCGCCCGCTCTCGCCGATCCACAGCCCGTCCGACACCCCGTTCTCCCCCACCCGCTCCACCTTCCCGCCCAGCTCGTCGCCGGAAAGCCCCTCGTCGTGCAGCGCCTCCGTCTCGATCCGGTACAGCGTCCTGCCCGTGAGCGCCTGCCAGTACAGGTACCGCCCGTCGCGCGAGAGCGCGATCCCGTCCGCGCTGAACTCCACGCTGCGGCCGTCGGTGCGGCGCAGCGGCTCGCCGTCGACCTTCACCACCACGTCCTCCTCCACCTGCGTGCTCGGGTGCCCGTCCAGCACGCGGCGTGACGACCCGCTCTCCAGTTCCACGACGACGAGGGCGCCCTGCGCGCCGGACTCGGTGATGTACGCGTAGCGGCCGTCCGGGCTGAAGCGCACGTCGTTGAGGTAGCTCCCCTGCGGCGCCACGCTCTCGTCGAAGGCGACGGTCCTCACCACCCGGTCCGAGGCGAGGTCGACCTGCACCAGCTTGGGTCCACCGGGCACCACCCGCTCCTGGGCCGGCGCCGCGGGGTCGAGCACCCACAGGCTTCCCCGCCCGTCGGCGACCACGCTCTGCACGCACACCCAGTGGTCCTCGGGCGAGATCTCGTTCTTCTTCGCGTTGCGCCAGGCGTTCCACTCCTCGTCCGGGTACGGGCGGAGCCCGCCGTCCCCGGTCAGCTCGGCCACGGAGACCGGGGCGTCCTCCGTCCAGCGCGGGAAGTTGACGAAGATGCGCCCGTCCTCCGAGACGGTGACGCCGGTGACCTGGTGCTCGAAGGTGGCGACGGACCGGAGGGTGGCTCGGCTCATGGTCGGCTCGGCTGCGCGGGTGTGGACGAGACTCGGGCGGGGGCGGGGCGAGCGCACGCGCCGTGCCAGGTTTGTCCATTCGCGGCCCCGGCCTTGCAACCGCCGCCCCGCCTCACGGCGGGGAGGTTCGGCGCGCCCGTCACCAGATGCGGTGACGTGAGCTCGGTGCTCCCTCCCCGACCGACTTCCGGTCCCGCGAACAGAGGAGGAGCGCATGAAAGCAGTGGTCTGGCACGGCGTGGGCGACATCCGCCTGGACGACGTCTCCGATCCCAGGATCCAGGAGCCGACGGACGCGATCATCCGCATCACGGCGAGCGCCATCTGCGGCACGGACCTGCACATGATCCGCGGCACCATGGCGGACATGAAGCCCGGCACCATCCTCGGCCACGAGGCGGTGGGTGTCGTGGAGGAGCGCGGCAAGGACGTGCGCAACCTCAGCGTGGGCGACCGGGTGGTGGTTCCCTCCACCATTGCCTGCGGCTACTGCTCCTACTGCCGCGCCGGGTACTACTCGCAGTGCGACAACGCCAACCCCAACGGCCAGCAGGCGGGGACCGCGTTCTTCGGCGGGCCGAAGTCCACCGGTCCCTTCCACGGCCTCCAGGCCGAGCGCGCCCGGATCCCGTACGCGCACGTCGGGCTGGTCAGGATCCCCGAGGGGGTGAGCGACGACCAGGCGATCCTCGTCTCCGACATCTTCCCCACCGGCTACATGGGCGCGGAGCTGGCCGAGATCGAGGACGGCGACACCGTCGTGGTCTTCGGCTGCGGCCCGGTGGGGCAGTTCGCCATCGCCAGCGCGAAGCTGCTGGGGGCGGGGCGGGTGCTGGCGGTGGACTGCCTGGAGGACCGCCTGGAGATGGCGCGGGCGCAGGGCGCCGAGGTCATCAACTTCGAGGAGGAGGACCCGGTCGAGACGATCCAGCGGCTGACCGGCGGGATCGGCGCGGACCGGGCCATCGACGCGGTGGGCGTGGACGCGGTGCGCCCGCACTCCGGCCCGGCCGCCAAGGAGGCCAGGAAGCAGGCCGGGCAGTTCGACCGGGAGCAGGAGACCGTGGCGCCGGAGCAGAACCCGGACGGCGACCTCTGGCACCCGGGGGACGCGCCCTCGCAGGTGCTGCGCTGGGCCGTGGACGCGCTCGCCAAGGCGGGGACGCTCTCCATCATCGGCGTCTACCCGGAGACGGTGGAGTTCTTCCCCATCGGCAAGGCGATGAACAAGAACCTCACGCTCCAGATGGGGAACTGCAACCACCGCAAGTACATCCCCATGCTGCTGGACCTGGTGGCCTCCGGCGTGGTGGACCCCGTGAAGATCCTGACGCAGCGCGAGCCGCTGACGGACGTGATCGAGGCGTTCGAGGCGTTCGACACCCGCCAACCCGGCTGGATCAAGGTGGAGCTGAAGCCGGCGTCGTAGACGGAGCGTGCCGGGGCGGGCGCAGCCGCGAGGCGCCGGAATCGCTGTTCCCTTGCGGCGCGGACGACGGGTGCCGGGCACCCCGCTTGCACCCGCCCCCCGGCCCGCCGGCGCAAGCGCCGGGCTACACGAGCGGCAATCCGGCCTCCGTGCAGCATGGCACCGAACACGGAGGTATGTCGTGAAAGCACTCGTCTACAACGGCCCCCGCGACGTGAGCGTCGTCGACGTCCCGGCCCCCCGGATCGAGCGCCCCACGGACGCCCTGGTCCGCATCACGAGCACCTGCATCTGCGGGTCCGACCTCCACATGTACGAGGGGCGCACCAGCGTCGAGTGCGGCAAGGTGCTGGGCCACGAGAACCTCGGCGAGGTGATCGAGGTGGGCCCGGCCGTGGAGCGGGTCAGGGTGGGCGACCGGGTGGCGCTCCCCTTCAACGTCTCCTGCGGATTCTGCCGCAACTGCGAGCGCGGCTTCACCGGGTTCTGCCTGACCGCCAATCCCGGGTCCGCCGGCGCCGCGTACGGATACGCCGACATGGGCCCGTACCGGGGCGGCCAGGCCGAGTACCTCCGCGTCCCCTTCGCCGACTTCAACTGCCTCCGCCTCCCGGAGGACGCGCAGGAGAAGGAGGACGACTACGTGCTGCTGACCGACATCTTCCCGACCGGCTACCACGCCACCGAGCTGGCCGGCGTCCAGCCGGGGGAGTCGGTCGTCGTGTACGGGTGCGGGCCGGTGGGGCTCCTCGCCGCCTACTCGGCGATCATCCGGGGCGCCGCCAGGGTGATGGTCGTGGACCGGCACCCCGACCGCCTCCGCCTGGCCGAGTCCATCGGCGCGATCCCGATCGACGACTCCCAGGCGGACCCGGTGGAGCAGGTGCTCGACCTCACGGACGGGGACGGCGCCGACCGCGGGTGCGAATGCGTGGGGTGGCAGGCGCACGACCCCCAGGGCCACGAGCACCCCAACGTGACGATGAACCGGCTGGTCGCATCCGTCCGACCGACGGGGAGCCTCGGGGTGGTCGGCGTGTTCCCGCCGGAGGACCCGAACGGACCCGACCCCCTCATGCAGGAGGGGCAGATCGCCTTCGACTTCGGGGAGTTCTTCACCAAGGGGCTGCGGATGGGGACCGGGCAGGCCAACGTCAAGCGCTACAACCGCCAGCTTCGCGACCTGATCGCGGCGGGCCGGGCCAGCCCCTCGTTCATCGTGTCGCACCGCCTCCCGCTGGAGCAGGCGCCCGACGCGTACCGGCACTTCGACGCCCGCGAGGACGGCTGGACCAAGGTCATCCTCCGGCCCGGAGCCTGAGCAATGCCCGCGGCCGCGCGCATCCCCGACCCCCTTGCCGCATCGGACCCGGGCACGGCGCGCATCGCGTCGAGCCGGAACCACGCCGCCCTCGTGCCGGTGGCCGCGGGCGTCCACTACCTGACGGTGGGCTTCGTCAACCTGTACGTGGTGGGAGATCCGGAGAGCGGCTGGATCCTGGTGGACACCGGCCTGCCGGGCACGGCGGCGTTCACGCGCGGCGCGGTCGCCCGCCTCCTCGGGGCCGGGGCGCGGCCGCGGGCGATCGTGCTCACGCACGGGCACTTCGACCACGCGGGATCGGCACGCGCCCTGGCGGAGGAGTGGGACACACCGGTGTACGCGCACCCGCTGGAGCTGCCGTACCTGACCGGCCGGTCGGACTACCCGCCCCAGGACCCGACCATGGGCGGCGCCATCGCGCAGATGTCCCGCCTCTTCCCGCACACCGGCTTCGACCTGCGTCCCCAGGTCCGGCCGCTCCCCGACGACGGGAGCGTGCCGGAGGCGCCCGGCTGGAGGTGGCTGCACACGCCCGGGCACACGCACGGCCACGTGAGCCTCTTCCGCGAGGCGAACCGCGTGCTGCTGGCGGGCGACGCCTTCGCCACCATGGACATGGATTCCTGGACGGCGCACGCGACGGAGCGGCGGGAGTTGGACCGCCCCGCGGCACCCTTCACCTCGGACTGGGGCGCGGCGGGCCGGAGCGTGCAGTCGCTCGCGCGGCTGGAGCCGGAGACGGTGGCCGCGGGCCACGGCATCCCGGTGGCCGGTCCGCAGGTCGCACCCGCGCTGCACCGCCTGGCCGAGCGCTTCCCCGTGCCGCGGCACGGGCGCTACGTCGGCCGGCCCGCGCGGGCGGATGAGCGGGGCGTGACGGAGGTGCCGCCGCCCGTCCCCGACCCGCTCCCGGCGAGGCTGGCCGGGGCGGCGGCGCTCGCTGCCGCCGGGTACCTCGCCGCCCGCTCGTTCCGACGCGGACGTGGCTGAGCCGTTCCCGGGCGGCGCGCCGGAGGTGGTGGTGATCGGGGCCGGCGTGTCCGGCCTCGCAGCGGCGCGCGAGCTGTCCACGCGCGGGGTGGAGACCCTGGTGCTGGAGGCGCGGGGGCGGATCGGCGGGCGCGTCCACACCGTGCACGACCCGGCGTCGCCACTGCCGGTGGAGCTGGGGGCGGAGTTCATCGACGTTCCCGGCGCGGCCTGGGACGCGATGCGCGCCGCGGGAGGGGCGGCGTACCGCAGCGCCGGCGGGATGTGGGAGGTCCGCGGGGGGGCCGCCGTCCCGCTCGACCTGGAGGGCACCGTCGAGCGGGTGATGGGCCGGCTGGACCCGCCGCCCGAGCGCGACCGGCCGTTCCGCGCCTGGCTCGCGGAGCAGCAAGGCGTCCCCGAGCACGAGCGGGAGCTTGCCCTGCGCTACGTGGAGGGCTTCCACGCCGCGGAGCTGGACCGGGTCGGGGTCCGCTGGCTCGCCGAGACCGCACAGGACGCGGGCGGGGGCGGAGGGGAGGTGCGCTTCCATCCGCTGGGCGGCTTCGGGCGCGTGGCGGAGGGGCTCCGGGCGGGGCTCGGACCCCGCTGCGTGGTCCGGCTGAACACCGTGGTGACGGAGGTCCGCTGGGACGGCGGCACCGCCGAGGTGCGCTGCCGCTCCCGCTTCGGCGGGGAGCTGGACCCGGTGCGCGCGCGGCGCGTGCTGGTCACGCTCCCGCTGGGCGTCCTCCAGGCGGCGGAGGGCACGGTCGGCGCGGTGCGCTTCGTCCCGGACGTCCCCGACAAGCGGGTAGCCGCCGGCGAGCTGGCGATGGGGAGCGTGGTCAAGGTCGTCTTCCGCTTCCGGCGGCCGATCTGGGAGGAGGCGCTCCGGTTCCCCGCGGAGGGCGGTCCGGGGACGCGCGAGCTGAAGTTCTTCATGGGCGACGGGGCGTTCCCCACCTGGTGGACCCCCTCGCCCGTACAGGCGCCGCTGCTGACCGCCTGGGCCGGCGGGGGCGCGGCCCGGCGCGTGCTGGCCGGGTCCGACCCCAGCGGGAGCGCCCTCGACTCGCTGGCGCGGATGCTGGGGATGGAGCGGACCCGGGTGGAGGCCGAGTTGGAGGCGTGCCATCGCCACGACTGGGACGCCGACCCGTTCGCGCGCGGGGCGTACAGCTACGTGCCGGCGGGCGCGCTGGAGGCGCAGGCGGAGCTGGGCCGCCCGGTGGGAGACACGCTGTACTTCGCCGGCGAGGCGACCGCCGCGGGCGGGTGGAACGGGACCGTGGACGGGGCGATCGAGTCGGGGAGTCGAGCGGCGCGGGAGATCCTGGCGCGCGCCCGGGGCGCCGCCCCGGCGAGAGGGACGACACCGTAGGGGGTGGAGATGGCCGACGACGAACAGGACGGGAGGACGGTCGCGGACTTCCTGCTGGAGCGGCTCCGCGCGTGGGGCGTCCGGCGCATCTTCGGCTACCCCGGCGACGGGATCAATGGGATCCTGAAGGCACTGCGCGCGCAGGACGACCGGTTCGACTTCGTGCAGACCGCGCACGAGGAGCTGGCGTCGCTGATGGCCTGCGCGCACGCCAAGTACACCGGCGCAGTGGGCGTCTGCCTGTCCACGGGCGGGCCGGGCGCCATCCACCTCCTCAACGGGCTGTACGACGCGAAGCTGGACCACCAGCCGGTGGTCGCCATCGTGGGCCAGCAGGCGCTCGCCGGGCTGGGCGGAAGCGTCCAGCAGGAGACCGATCTCCCCGCGCTCTTCAAGGACGTTGCCGCGGACTACGTGCAGCTGGTCGCCGATCCCGAGCAGCTGCGCCACGTGGTGGACCGCGCCTTCCGCATCGCTCTGGCCCGGCGCACCGTCACCTGCATCATCCTCCCTCACGACGTGCAGAACGAGCCGGCGGTGGAGAGGCCGCCGCACGAGCACGGGCGCCTGCACTCGTCGCCCGGCTACAGCCCTCCGCGCGTGCTCCCCACGGATGCCGACCTGCGCCGCGCCGCGGAGGTGCTGAACGCGGGGAAGCGGGTGGCGATCCTGGTGGGCGCCGGCGCGCTGGGCGCCACGGACCGGGTGGTGGAGGTCGCGGAGCTGCTGGGCGCCGGCGTCGCCAAGGCTCTGCTGGGCAAGGCGGCGGTGCCCGACGACCTACCGTTCGTCACCGGCTCGGTGGGATGGCTGGGGACGGAGCCCAGCAACCGCATGATGCGGGAGTGCGACACGCTGCTGATGGTGGGCTCCAGCTTCCCCTACAGCGAGTTCCTGCCGGAGGAGGGGCGGGCGCGCGGGGTGCAGGTGGACCTGGACGCCGGCTCGCTGGGGCTGCGCTACCCGATGGAGGTCAGCCTGGTCGGCGACGCCGCGGAGACGCTGGGCGCGCTGCTCCCGCTGCTGACACGGAAGGTGGACCGCGCCTGGCGGGAGCGGATCGAGTCCGGGGTCCGCGACTGGTGGCGCCTGGCCGAGGAGCGCGCGCGGGCGGAGGCGAACCCCGTCAACCCGCAGCTCGTGGTCTGGGAGCTTTCCGAGCGCCTTCCGGACGGGTGCATCCTGGCCGGGGACTCCGGCTCGGCGGCCGTGTGGCTGGCCCGCGACATCCGCATCCGCCGGGGCATGATGGCCTCGCTCTCGGGCGGGCTCGCCACCATGGGCTCCGGCGTCCCCTACGCGCTCGCCGCCAAGCTGGCCCACCCCGGCCGCGTGGTGGTGGCGCTGGCGGGCGACGGCGCCATGCAGATGATCGGCAACGCCTCGCTGATCGACGTCGCCAAGCAGTGGCGCCGCTGGGAGGACCCGCGCCTGGTGGTGCTGGTGCTCAACAACCGCGACCTCAACTACGTCACCTGGGAGCAGCGGGTGATGGAGGGCTTCCCGAAGTACGGGACCTCGCAGGAGCTGCCGGACTTCCCCTTCGCGCGCTACGCGGAGCTGCTGGGGCTGGGGGGGATCCGCGTGGAGCGGCCGGAGGAGGTGGGCCCCGCCTGGGACGCGGCGCTCTCGGCGGACCGCCCGGTCGTGATCGACGCGCTGGTGGACGCCGACGTGCCCACCGTCCCGCCCGAGCTGAAGCCCGGGCAGCGGGACGAACTGGACCGGGCGCTGGAGGGCGGCGACCCGGACGCGGCCGGGGTGCGGGACCAGTTCCGGGAACAGCGGATCGGCACCCGGGGCGAGGACGGCGAGACGTAGCGAGCTGCCGGGCCGGGCGGGCGGTCAGCGCCGTTCCGCCGCCAGCTGAACCATGGAGAGCGTCAGGGTGAACGTGCTTCCCGCGCCGGACGCGCTCTCCTGCGTCTGCTCTCCCCCCATGCAGCGCGCCGGGCCGCGGCTGATCGCCAGCCCCGGCCCGGCACTCTCCGCGGCGGGTCAGGTCGGCCCGGACCTGCACGAACGGCTCCTCCTCGGGCGCGAAACGCCGGCCGGCCGCCGGGGCGCGCGTCCGGACCTCGCAGGCGAGCGAAGGCACCGCGGGAGCCGCGCCGCGGGTCGGCTCCGATCAGGCCGCGATCCGCCGGCACTCCTCGGCGCACCGGCGGCACGCTTCCGCGCACCGGCGGCAGTGCTCGGCGTCGTGGCGCCCGCACTCGGCAGCACAGCGCTCGCACACCTCCGCGCACGCGCGGCACAGCTCGGGCGCCCGGTCGCTGCCCCGCGCGAGCACGATCACGCACGAGACACAGGTCTCGGTGCAGTCGCGGCAGAGGCGGATGCACTCCACCATCATCTTCACGTCGTCCTCGCCCAGGCACGCTTCCGCGCACGCCTCGCACGCCACCAGGCACTCGACGCACGCCTCCAGGCAGGCGTGGTACCGCTCGGCGCCGCCGACCAGGTACTTCCCCAGC
The DNA here is from genome assembly GCA_040752145.1 of Gemmatimonadota bacterium. Classification (GTDB taxonomy): domain Bacteria; phylum Gemmatimonadota; class Gemmatimonadetes; order Longimicrobiales; family Longimicrobiaceae; genus JAFAYN01. Next base: position 12,756 of record JBFMFL010000050.1, on the reverse strand, counting down.
TCGATCGCAGCCATCGCTTCGCTCCTCGTTGGTGTTGCCGGTTGGTGCGCGTCGCGGAACGTCCGCGGCGCGCCCGCCCTACCCGTTCCGCAGGAAACCCGTGAGCTCCCTGACGACCGTGTCCGGCTGGTCCAGCATGACGAAGTGCCGCGCCTCCGGCACGCGCACGAGCCGGGCGCCGGGCACGTCCCAGGCCAGGCGCTCGCCGTACTCCACCGGCTGGAAGGTGTCGTCCTCGCCCCAGAGGACGAGGGTCGGCGCCGCGATCCGCGGCAGGAGAGCGGTGATCTCCGTCGTGTGGCTGGTGTCGAGCGCGGCCGCGTTGCGGACCAGCGAGAGCTTGCCCACCTCGGTGGAGTAGGGCGCGAGCAGCCCGTCGATGATCCCGTCCGCCGGGGAGGAGGCGAAGCCCTGCTTGAGGCCCTGCTTCAGCCCCGCCATGACCTTGGACGCCGACACCTTGCGGTACACGGACGGGTGGCCGAGCTGGAGCATCATCTCCACCGGCCACGAGTCGTAGCAGACGCTGTTCATCACGCACAGGCGCCGCACCCGCCGGGGGAAGAGCGTGGCCAGGCGGAGCGCCACGCCGCCGCCGATGTCGTGCGCGACCACGGCCGCGCTCTCGATCCCCACCTCGCCCATCCACGCGTCCAGCATCTCCGCCTGCCGCGCGACCGAGCGGTCGAACCGGTCGCTCCGGTCCGAGTAGCCGAACCCGGGCAGGTCGGGCGCCAGGACCCGGTGCCGCCCGGCGAGGTGCGGGAGGATGCCGTGCCAGAGGTAGCCCCAGGTGGGGATTCCGTGGAGCAGCACGACGGGGTCGCCGCTCCCCTCGTCCACGTAGCTGACGAACCGGTCGCCGATGCGGGCGATCTTCTGCATCCGCTGGAACTCGCGCCAGTTCATGCCGCTCATGCTGCACCTCCCGGAGCGGACGCCCGCGCGGGCGCCGGGAACGGCGACCGGGCCAGCGCCTCCGCTCCGTCCCAATCGAGCGCGAACAGGACGACGTTGAGGACCACGCCGGGGATGAGACCCTCGAACTTCTCCGTGGTCCGGACCAGCTCGTCCGCGTCCTCCCCGGCTTCCTTCACCTGCTCGCGGGAGAGGGGGACGGGCTGCGGGAGGCCGCCGGCGAGTTCGCGCGAACGCTCCCGGAGCAGGTCCGCCGCCTCGCGGTACCCGGCCGCCCCGGTGAGCGGCTTCAGCCCCCGCCACGCCGGCTCCAGGTAGTCGGGCCAGAGGGCGAGCGTCCGGTAGACGCTGTTGACCCGGTCCAGGCCGAGCGTCTCGCGGATGTCGCGGAACAGATCCCGGATTCGGTCCTCGTCCGGCTCCTCCGGCACCATCTCCATCGGGTACATGCGCCCGGGGACGCCCGGGAGGATGCGCTCGTCTCCACCCGCACCCGGCCTCGCGGGCGCTTCGCCGTCCAGCGCGAGCCGAACCGCCGAAGCCAGGAGCAGCAGCTTGGGGGTCACGTAGCGGTACAGGTCCAGCGCGTCGCGCACCTGCGCCGCCTGGCTCTGGCCGAGCCGGGCGTGCGCCGGCGCGCCCACCCGGCCGAGCGTGTCCCCCGCGCGGACCGCTTCCGCCCGCAGCCGGTCCGCGGCGTCCTCGAAGGCCCGCGTCTCCAGGCTGGGCCGTAGCGCGTCCCAGACCGTGGGGAGGAGGCGGCCCGAAGCGGCCCAGGTGCGGAAGATCAGGTTGACCCCCGTCACCCGGAGCGTCTGCCGGACCTCGTGGTAGACGCGCTCCGTCTCTCCGCTGGCCTCGTGCTCGGCCACGGGTCCCGATCTTCCCAGTCCCAGCATGGTCGGACCTCGCGCTCTGGTGGTGCCCGGAGCCGATGGGGTCGGCATGGGCGCGGGGGTGGAGCAAGTGCCGCGCCGGGAGAGCGACCGCGGCGGCGCGCCGGACGGGTGCACCGCCCCGCCGCGGCCCCTCCCCGCGGCGCACGGCGGGTACGCTTCTCGCACGCGCCTCCGGCCCTCACGATCCTGTCGAACGCAACGCGGGGAGCGCCTTCCATGAGCCGCACCGATCTCCACCTTCTGATCCCCGACGCCGGGGACCTCTCCGGCAAGGCCGTCCTGGTGACCGGTGGCACGACCGGTATCGGCCGGGCGACGGCCCGCCTCCTGGCCGCGCAGGGCGCGCGGGTGCTCACGTTCGGCCGCGACGGCGAGGAGCTCGACGCGGCGCTCGCGGAGATCCGGGACGCCGGGGGCGAGGCGCACGGGATCACGGCGGACGTGTCGCGCGTGGAGGACGTGCGCAGGGTGTTCGCGGAGGTGGACCGGAGGCTGGGCGGCCTCGACGTCCTGGTGAACAACGCGGCGGTCTCCGGAGAAAGCTTCCAGGAGCAGTCGCTGGAGGAGATCGACTACGTGGTGCGCACCAACGTGGTGGGCTACCTGGCCGTCGCCCACGAGGCCGTGCGGCGCATGAAAGAGCGGGGCGGCGGGCACGTGGTGCTCGTGGGCTCCATGAGCGCCGGCCTGCGCGAGGAGGGCGAGGGCACCTACGTGGCGACCAAGGCCGCCATCCGGGCGTTCGCAGAATCGCTCCGGAAGACGGTGAACGAAGAGGGGATCAAGGTGACGCTCGTCGAGCCCGGAAAGGTCGCCACCGACATGGTGGACAAGGACCGGGAGGAGAAGGAAGAGGCCATCGCCGGCCTGGAGATGCTCACCCCGGAGGACGTCGCCGGGAGCATCCTCTACACCCTCCTCCAGCCGGAGCGCTGCGACGTGGTCTCCATCCAGATCCGGCCGCACCGGCAGGTGATCTGATCCCGGTGTCCAGTTGAAGCCCGACGACGAGAACGGGAGGCTTGCGGCCGCCGAGCACCCCTTCCGGGTGCTCGCCCGGGGCCGCCCTCCCCCGGGAGTCACGCCTCGAAGCAGACCGAGATCAGCGCGAAGGGCGCGAAGCCGAAGACCAGCGCGAGCGGGCCGAGCTTCGGCTTCCCCTTCTCGTGGGGCATTGGGGCGCTGAACCGGCCGTCGGTGGGTGGGATCCGGGATCGTGGGGGCGTTCGACTGCTGCGCCCCCTCCGACCGGCACGATTGTTCCGGATGCACCGCCCCCCCGATTCGTCTTCACCCCGACCGGAGGACGGCCCTGGAGATCCTGTGGCTCCTGCTCGGCATCGCGCTGCTGCTCGTCGCCTTCGTGGACGCGCTCTGGACCACGCTCTGGGTGGACGGGGGCGCGGGGCCGCTCTCCTCCCGGCTCACCACGTGGGCCTGGCGGGGCGTCCTGGCCGTGGTCGGACGCCGCCGCCATCGCGCGTTGAGCCTGTTCGGTCCGACGATCATCACCACCGTGGTCGTCACCTGGGTCGTCCTCCTCTGGGCGGGGTGGGTGCTCGTCTTCGCCAGCGATCCCGGCTCGCTCCTGAGTACCAGCGACTACCGGAGCGTGGCCGACTGGCCCGGGCGCATCTTCTTCGTCGGCTACTCCATATCCACGATGGGGAACGGCGACTACGCGCCCCAGGGAGCATGGCGGATCGTCGCCTCGCTGACGACCCTGAGCGGCTTTTTTCTCGCCACCCTGGCGATCAGCTATCTCCTTTCGGTCCTCGGCGCCGTCGTGGCGAAGCGGGCCTTCGCCGGCCAGGTGACCGGGATGGGGAAGACGGCCGAGGACTTCCTGAAGAGCGCGTGGGACGGAGAAAGCTTCCGCACGCTCGACCTGCCGCTCAACTCCATCTCGGGCATGCTCGGGGCGCTCACCGAGCAGTACCTCTCCTATCCGATCCTTCAATACTACCACGCCGCAGAGCCCGCGAAGTCTCCCGCGGTCGGCATCGCCGTGCTGGACGAGGCGCTGACCCTCCTCCGCTACGGCGTGCCGGAGCCGTATCGCCCGAGCAGAGCGATCCTGCATTCCGGACGCGCAGGCGTACAGAGCTACCTCGACACCCTGGCGAGCGCCTTCATCGGCCCCGCCGAAGAGGCTCCGCCCGCCCCCAGCCTGGACAAGCTCCGCGAGGCCGGCATCCCCACGGTGGACGACCACGAGTTCTCGGAGGCGCTGGGCGAACTCGATGAGCGGCGCAGGAAGCTCCTCGGCCTCGTGCGCACGGACGGCTGGAACTGGTCGGACCGGTAGCGGGACCCGGCGGGGACGAAAACGGACCGGGCGGGCCACGGATCCGTGCTGGAGGGCTTAACGAGGCGTGGGCGAAGCGCGTGTGCTCCTGCACGCGCCCGTCTCACTCAGGCCGGATCTCGTCCGCCCGGTCACCGGTCAACCGGATCCGCCGGAAGCTCTTCTCCAGGAACTTCTCGCGCTTCGCCACCTGCCCGTCCCTGACCATCCGGTTCCCCCGGGCGATCACCTCGCGCACGTCCAGCGTGTCGCGGTCCAGCACGACGATGTCCGCGTCCTTGCCCACCTCCAGCGTCCCCTTGCGCACGTCCAGCTTCACGGCGCGCGCGGGGTTCAGGCTCACGATGGGGAGGACGCGCTCCAGCGGCTGGCCCTCGCGGAGCACCAGGGAGCGCCACTGCTCGAAGTAGATGAGCGGATGGCCGGAGTCGGCGTCGGAGGAGATGCTGAGGCGGTCCAGCGGCCCGTCGTGGTCCAGGTAGTAGCGGAACCACTTCGCCAGGTCCTGCTCGGCGGTGTCGAAGTCCACGTGCGCGCCGGCCTTGGCCAGCTCGATGGCCTCGTCCAGAAGCTTCTCGTTGCGCTGCACGTGCGTGGGATACAGCCACTCCACTTTGACCTGGAAGTCCTCCACGAGTTCCCGCAGCGGCCACAGGCGCGTGTCCTCCTCGCCCACGTGGAAGTGGGTGACGCCCGCCTTGCCGGTGAGGAGCCCGCCGACGTGCGCGTCGCGGACCAGCTTGGCGAGCTCCTGCCCGGACTGGTTCAGCGACCGCTCGTCCGAGATCGCTACCTCGCCGGCGCCCACCACCTCGTCCACGTACATCAGGTCGGACCGGATCGAGCCCATCACCGTGGTGGGGGGGACGTTGTAGCCGCCCGTCCACATCCACGACTCCAGCCCCTCCTCCCCCAGCGCCTTCACGCGCGCCAGGAGCCCGGAGATGGTCTTCATGGTGGTGTCCACGCCGAGCGTGCCGATCACGCTGGTGATCCCCGCCGGCACGATCTCGTGCAGGAAGAGCATGGGCGTCTGCAGCGCCAGGCTCCCCTCGCCGCTCCCGCCCAGGAGGTGCTGGTGGGGATCCAGGAACCCCGGGGCCACCACGCACCCCGCGGCGTCGATCGCTTCGTACTCCACCCCGAGCGCGTCCAGCGCCCGGCAGTCCACCTCCCCCATCTTCTCGATCACCTCGTTGGCGACCAGCAGCGAGCCCCGCCCGCGCGGCTCGGGGCAGTACAGCTCGCCGTTCTCGATCAGGATGAACATCCCGCCTCCCCCGTTCCCTGGGTGTCCGGCCCGCCTGGGCGGCAAGGGCTCATTGCAGGTTGGGGTCCACGCACGGCGCTCCCTCCCGGACGATGCGGCGGCCTGCCGCGATCACCTCAGCGACGCGCAGCGGGTCGCGGCGGAGCACCACGAGGTCCGCTCTCCGGCCGGGCTCGATCGTGCCGCGGTCGTCCAGCCCCAGCATGCGGGCCGGGTTCGCGGTCGCCCAGGGGAGCACGGCCTCCAGCGGCCAGCCGGGCGTCCCTGCGAGCGTGAAGACGCGTTCGAGCGTGCTGCGGGGACGGGCCCGCGGGGCACCCGAGGACAGCGTGAGGCGGCGCGCGTTCCCGCCCCGGTCGAGGTAGCCCCGGACCCACTCCCCGAGGTCTCCGCCCTCCGCGCCGACCCCGACGAACGCACCCCACTCCGCGCAGCGGACCGCCCCGTCCAGCAGCCCGGGGGCGGGCCCGCGCAGCATGGCAAAGATGCGGTCCGGCGGGACCCTCTGCTCGTCGAGCGCCTCCAGCAGGGGAGAGACCGGCTCGCTCCCGCCGAGGTGGAAGTGAGTCACGCCCCTTTTCCCGCTGAGCGTCCCGCCGAGGTATGCGTCAGAAGCGAGCGAAGCCAGGTCGCGGGGATCGGGTATGGATCCGCGGGAGTCCGCGATTGCTCCTGCCCCGATCACGTCCGCGAAGGTGACGAGGTCGCCGCACGCGGATTCGAGCAGGGTGGCCCGCGTCCCACCTCCCCCCGTCCAGACGTGCACGTCGGGGCCCTGCCCCCGGAGCGACCTGGCCCTGGCGAGCAGCGCCTTCATGGCGGTCGTGTCCCCGACCGCGCCGAGGCACCCCACGGCGGTGGTGACGCCGGCGGCGGCCAGATCGGCCGCGAGAGCCGCGGGGGGCCGGTCGCCGGGCCTCTGCGGACCGCTCTCCCCGAGCAGGTACAGGTGAGGGTCGACGATTCCGGGGATCACGGTGCAGCCGGTCGCGTCGACGACCTCAAGCTCGACTCCCAGCGCCTCCACCTCCCGGCGGTCGACCCTGCCGACGCTCGCGATGCGCTCGCCCATCACGAGCAGCGACTGCCTGCCCAGGGGAGACGGTCCGTAGACCTCCCCGTCCTCGATCAGGGTCCACATCCGGAGCCTCCCGATGGAGCGCGGGGGGAGTATCCCGGCCTCAGTCCTTGTGCTCCTCGTCCGGGGCATCGCCGCCGCCGCGCCTGTCCCGCTCCTGCGGGTCGGGCTCCGCCTCGTTGGTGGCGCGGTCGCGGGGGCGTACGGTCTCCCGGTCCCGCTCGATCTCGGCCCGGCGGTCGGTCGGGCTGGGTTCGCTCGGCATCGTCTGTCGCTCGCTGTGGGAGTTCCGGAAGAGATCGGCGGCTGGCCGAGGCAAGATCAGGGCCTCGTGCGGGCAACGGACACCGCGGCTCCACGTCACCGCGCGCCGATGTCTCGCCCGTTTCGGCCCAGCCGCTCGCCGGCAGGCTCCGGGCGCATCACCGGGCGAACACCAGCCGGTAGCCGAGGTAGGCGGCGCCCGCGGCAAGCGCCGCGCCGACGAGCACCAGCAGGATCTTCACCGGCAGCGGCGAGCTCCTCCACACGCGCATCCCCCACCCGGCGAGCGCCCGCAGCTTCACCTCCGTCCAGTCGAGCGCGCGGGCCGCGAGCAGGGACTCCTGGGCCAGCAGCCCGGCGCCGATGAACAGGATCAGGAAGCCGGGGCCGGGCGCCGGCAGGAAGAACACGCCGGCCGCCATGATCGCGATGCCCCCCCCGATGAAGAGCGGCTTCCGCAGGCCGCTGCCGCCTTGCCGCTGGCGATGCCGGTAGCGCTCCTGGAAGCGGCTGCCCGGGTCCGCTTCCCTGAGCTCGTGCCAGCTCTTCTTCAGCTTGTTCAGCATCGGCGCAGGTCAGGTGAGGAGGTCGATCCCGACGAGGACGGCCGCGAACAGGACCAGGGCGACGACCAGGAACACCGCGAAGGCGACCCGCGCCACCACGCCGGCCCCGCGCGCCATCCCGGTGAAGCCCACCGCCCCGGCGACGAGGGAGACGAGCAGGGCGCCGACGGCCAGCTTCAGCAACGTGCTCTCCCGGACCGGCGCAGCCGTGTCGGCGGGATGTCGGACTCGCCCCCAAAGGCCGCGATCCGGCGGAACGTCGAATCGTGCATCACCCGGACGCCGCAGCGGCGCCACCGCCTCACGGTGGGCACTCCGACCCCGGCGATCTCCGCGACCTCCTCCAGGGACAGCCCCGCCGTCGCGTGGAGGAACTCGGCTACGAGGGAGAGCCGCTGCCGGCGTTCGACGTCTGCTGCTCGCATCGGTCCGGTGGATGGTGGACGAGAAGGTTCAACGCCATGGAGGAGGCGGTCCGAGAGGCCCGCGGCCGGGCCGGCGCCCGGCACGAGCCTTCTCATACCGTCGGCGCCGCGGGGCCGAGGTGTCGCAGGAACCAGTCCCCGGCGAACTCCGCGACCTGGTCCAGCGCCCCGGGCTCCTCGAAGAGGTGCGTGGCCCCCGGGATCACCAGCAGCGCCACTTCCGTGTGCATGGCGGCCATCGCCGCCCGGTTCATCCCGAGCACGGGCTCGTCGTCGCCGCCCACGATCAGCAGCGTGGGGGCCTCCACCCGGGGGAGCGCATCCCCGGCCAGGTCGGGCCGCCCGCCGCGCGAGACGACCGCACCCACATTGTGCGGACGCTCGGCCGCCGCGACCAGCGCGGCGCCGCCCCCGGTGCTCGCCCCGAACAGCCCGATGTGCAGCCCGCGCGTGTCCGGGTGCCCACCGAGCCAGTCGACCGCGTCCGCCAGCCGGCCGGCGAGCATGCCGACGTCGAAGCGGAGGTGGCCCGTGTGCCGGTCCGCCGCCTCCTCCTCGGGCGTGAGCAGGTCGACCAGGAGCGTGGCGAGCCCCGTCTGGTTGAGCCGGTCCGCGACGAAGCGGTTGCGCGAGCTGAACCGGCTGCTCCCGCTCCCGTGCGCGAAGAGCACCAGGCCCCTTGACTCCGGGGGGAGGGTCAGGTCGCCCAGCAGCGTGACCGTGGCCGAGGGCACGCCCACCGGCCTCTCTCCGTCCCGCGAGGACTCAGCCATCCCCCTTCTCCCGGAGGGTGGCGCGCCCGGCCCCGCCGGCGAGCAGCTCCCGGACCTCCTCGTCGGTGGTCTGGGAGAAGTCGTCGTACCACTGCCCCACGCCGTAGAAGGGCTCGGGGGTGAGTGAGCAGACGATGTCGTCCACCACGTCCCGGAACTCGTCGCACGTCTCCGCGGCGGCCACGGGGACGGCCACCACGATGCGCGCGGGGTCCAGCGGACGCAGCGCCAGGGCGGCAGCCCGCATGGTGGAGCCGGTCGCGAGCCCGTCGTCCACCAGGATCACGGTCTTCCCGGCCACCTCCGGCGGCAGGCGGTCGCCCCGGTACGCCCGGTCGCGGCGCTCCAGCTCCGCCTGCTCCTGCGCTGCCGCGGCGGCGATCGCGTCCTCCGTAATCCCCAGCATCTCCACCACCCGCGTGTTGATCACGCGCACCCCGCCCGAGGCGATGGCGCCCATCGCCAGCTCCTCCTGCCCGGGCACGCCGAGCTTGCGGACCAGGAACACGTCGAGCGGCGCGTTCAGGGCCTGGGCCACCTCGTAGCCCACGGGAACGCCGCCCCGCGGCAGGGCCAGCACCACGAGGTCCGAGCGCCCCGCGTAGGGAGCGAGATCTCCCGCCACGGCGCGGCCCGCGTCGGTCCGGTCGCGGAATCTCACCTTCGGTGTGCCCATGAGAGCCGCGGGATCAGGTGGTGCGGGGGCGTCAACTGCGCCCGCCGCCATTCGTTCGGATGGGCACGGGTGGCAGCGACCGTGCCACATGCCGGGATCCTTCGTATTCGCCCGGCGAAACCATCTCGCTGCAACCCCACCCGAAGGCGATGATCCCGCACCACTCGATCGCGATCCTCACCAGCGAGCGCGCCAACATCTCCGACCCCCGGGTGCGGCGCCGACCCTGTGCATACCCTGGGCATGCGTGTTGCACCCGGCCGCGGCCCCGCTCCAGGCCTCGCACCGCCATGCGGGTCGGCACGAGCGCAGGCACGACCGCGGGCGTCGCCTCGCCCGCGGCACATCATCTCCAGAGCAGGGAGGGTGCGATGGCGAGCAGCGAGACCGCCGCGGCCGGGGTGAACCGGGACGGGCCGCCCCTGAGCGGCGAGCCGGACCCGCAGATGCAGGAAGTCCTGGACGCGCTCGAGGCGCTCGGCGTCGAGCCCATCGAGACGCTGTCGGCCGAGGAGGCCCGCAAACAGCCCACCCCGGCGGACGCCGTGAAGAAGGTCATGAAGGCGCGCGGCATGAGCACCTCCCCGGACCCCTCGGTGGCAAGCGAGGACCGCACCCTCCCCGGACCGGGCGGCCCGCTCCCGGTCCGCGTCTACACGCCGCGGCAGCACGGCGGGCCTTTCCCCCTGGTGGTCTACTTCCACGGCGGCGGCTGGGTCATCGCCGACCGGGAGGTGTACGACGCCGGCCCCCGCGCGCTCTCCGGCCTGGCGGGCGCGGTGGTGGTGTCGGTGGACTACCGGCAGGGGCCGGAGGACCGCTTCCCCGCCGCGCACGACGATGCGTTCGCGGCGTACCGCTGGGCGCTGGAGAACGCGGCCTCGCTGGGCGCGGACCCGGACCGGGCCGCGCTCGCCGGAGAGAGCGCCGGGGGCGGGCTGGCGGTTGCGACGGCGATCGCCGCGCGCGGGGCCGGCGCGCGGATGCCGCGGGCCGTGGTCTCCGTCTACCCCATCGCCGGCACCGACACCTCCACGCCCTCGTACCGGGCGAACGCGGACGCGAAGCCGCTGAACCGGCCGATGATGGAGTGGTTCTTCGACAAGTACCTGAACGGGCCGCAGGACCGGCGCGACCCGCGCGTGGACCTGGTGAACGCCGACCTCGGTGGCCTTCCGCCGACGACCATCATCAACGCCCAGATCGACCCGCTCCGCTCGGACGGGGAGATCCTCGCCCGGCGCATGCGGGAAGCCGGGGTGGACGTGAACCAGAAGACGTACGCCGGGGTGACCCACGAGTTCTTCGGCATGGGCGCAGTGGTGCACACCGCCCGGGAGGCCCAGGAGAGGGCCGCCGCCGCACTGCTGCGGGCGTTCCAGGGGTAGCCGCCGGCACGCGCGGGCTGCGGACGGGCAGAGCCGTCCGGAGCTCGCCGGGCGAAGAGACCTGGCGGCAACACTCGCAGTGCCTGCCGATTGCAGGACCTGCGACATCGGTGAAAAGGTGAAGGCGTGCGTTGAACGGGCGCTTTCGCCGGGCCCTGGGAAAATGGGGGGTATCCTGGTGCATCCATTCCTGTCGGTCAGCTCGCACCCCGGTCCTGCGAGAGGCATCGACGGAGCGGCCACGGTAGCCGAACCCGTCCGCTGCGAGGCATCCCCCGACTGCGAGCTGGTCCGCCGGATCGCTTCCGGCGACGAGGCGGCGCTGGGCGCACTCTACGACCGCTGGAGCACGCTGGTGCATTCGGTGGCCGTGCAGCTGACAGCCGATCTGGACGACGCGGCGGAGGTGGTCGAGGAGGTCTTCTGGCAGGTGTGGCGCCAGGCGGAGCGCTACCGGGAAGCTCGCGGTGCCGTCTCCACCTGGCTGACCACGATCGCGTGGAGCCGCGCGATGGACCGCGCGAGGACCCGGCGCAGGGTGCTGGCGAGGGAGGCCCCCGCACACCACACGCGGCTCGACGGGGTCCCCGGACCGGTCGACGTGGAGCAGGAGGTGGAGTCGGCGGAGCGCCGCGGCATCGTGGCGCTCGCCCTGGACGCACTCCCGCGGGAGCAGCGGGAAACAATAAAGCTCTGCTACTTCAGGGGAATGAGCCAGGCGGAGGTCGCCGCGCACAGTGGCCTGCCGCTGGGGACGGTGAAGACCCGGACACGGCTGGCCCTGCAGAAGCTCAGGGGAAGCCTGGCGGTCCTGAGGGAGCGGATGGACTGAAGTCTTCAAGCCGGGAGAGCCGGGGGACTCAGGTCCAGGCATCCGGCCCTCCCGGTCGTCTTGCCCGGGGAGCCGGCCGCCAGGCCGGGGGCCGCCCGCTCACGCCGGGGGCCCCACGGCCGCGCCGGGGGCTACCAGCCCCGGTCGTTGCCGCCCCGGAACGCCCGGCGGACGCCGCGGGTCAGGTCGTTCCAGCCCTCGCGCACCCGGTCGCCGAAGTCGCGGTCATAGCCGCCGGTCCACCCCGTCTCGCCGTACCCCCGGTAGGCGCCGCCGCGGCCGTACATTCCGCCGCCCTGCCCCAGACGGTTGCCGTACCTGTCCCGCACGCCGCCGTACCTGTCGCCCCAGCTGCCCTCGTCGGCGTAGCCCCCGCGGTTCCAGCCGCCGCCCTGCATCCCGCCCCGGTTCCAGTCCCGGCCCATGTCGGGGTCGTAGCCTCCCGCACCCCTGCTGGCGCCGAACGCACGGCCGCCGCCCCCGTAGCCGCCCCCGCCGTAGCCCGCGTCATAGCCGCGGTTCCGGTCTCCACCGCCCCAGCCCATTCCGCCGCCGTTCCATCCGCCTCCGCGGCCGCTTCTGTAGTCTCCTCCATAGCGTGCCATCCGGACCTCCCGCGTTGAGATTCGCTGAACCCGCTGATCCGGCGGCCGAACCGTGTCGTGCGGCGGGGGCACCGAGTGGCCTCCGCAGCCCCGGCCGGCGGATCGCGGGGGGCGGGGAGCCGCAAGACGCACGCCGGACGGTCACACGGAGGCCCGACAGCCTCGCCGCCGCCCCGGTGCCGTCGGGCGCGAGGGCGCAGGCTGGGGCGGCCCGGTCCGGCGCCCGCTGCGTCACCCGGGCGGCGATCCCGGCGACGGGCGGAGTGGCGGGGTGCGCCCGCCGCGACGGCGCGGCCCGGCGATCCGCTCCGCCTCGCGGAACCACCCCACCAGCAGGGCCCCGAGCGGGACCAGGTACAGCAGCCCCGCCGGAGCCCACATCAGCACGCCCGCGAGCTGCTGGTCGTCGACGGGCGTCAGACCCCAGGCGGCGGTGGTGGCGAGGTGGGCGGTGTACCAAGGGCGCTCGCTGAAGCTGAGCAGCGCCCCCAGCACCCCTCCCTGCAGGGCGGACAGGACCACGCAGACGATGGCGGCTTCGTGGGAGGCGCGGGCGGGCCCGGGGCGGAAGAGCGCCCGCCAGAACAGGAACGCGGTGCCGAGGAAGCTCGCGTGCTCCAGCGCGTGCAGCCGGCCGTCGCGGGCGGCGGCGTCGTACCACGGGGGGAGGTGCCACGCCCAGAGCGCGGCGGTGTGCAGGACGAGGGCGACGGCGGGGCGGGCCGCCCACCCCGCCGCGGCGGGGAGGACCGGG